>CAZXIK010000001.1:0-52971 GCA_964640735.1 Microcaldota archaeon
ATTACTAGCCAAACAGCTTAGCAGGCTGCCGCCCTACCACTAGGCGAACCCAGCATGCAGCAGAATTGGAAATTCAGTAATTAAAGGCTATGCGTGAATCCCTTTCAGTACTCTCGCTATCTGGCCTGCGCTTATTGCGCCCTCGCGCAATATTTTGGGCTTGGCCAGGGAGGCATCAACAACGGTAGACTCCGTCTTGTGCTTTGTCTCTCCGCCATCTATCAATATGTCCACAAGGGGGACAAGGCTCGCATCAAGCTGATCAGTATCGCTCGCGCTCTTTAATCCGGAGATGTTTGCAGATGTTGAAGTGACGGGCTTCCCGAATTTCTTCAGCATCAGGAGAACGAAACTGTTTTTTGGGATTCTTATCCCGATTTTCCCTCTGGCAGTTATCTGCGGCAGACTTACCCTTGAGCGCAATACGATGGTCATAGGGCCAGGAAGGAAGCTTTTGGCAAGAGCGATTGCTGACTTGTTGAACTCCGCGATCCTTTTTGCTTGGGACAGGCTTGCTACCGCAACAGAGACAGGTTTTTTGGGATCCCTCTTCTTTATCTCGAAGAGGCTCCTGACCGCTTTCCTGTTTGTGGCGTCAACCCCAAGTCCATAGACGGTTTCGGTAGGATAGATTACTGCTCTGCCTTTCGAGAGAGCTTTTGCGCACTCCGCAGCTGCTGATTGACTGGGCTTGAGAATCCTCGCCATGAGAACCACATGCAGCAGGGGTCGGCTTTGCCGCATAAGCGCACGTTAGGTTTGCTACTCCTATGCTCAGCCCTGTATCTTCAGAGCATAGCCGCATATAGTTAGGGTTGCTCCTTCCGGCCTGGCCCGGTTCGTACATGAGACCACCACTGAAGGCAAGACGTCGACGCTTCGGTTTAGGCCACGCGTGAACTAATGCAACGCAGCCGGCATGCGGCCCGCCGGAGGGGATTTGCGGATGGGAAACCCCTAGCTTCCCGCCTTCCTACTGCGACTAACATAACGTATTAATACCTATTAAGCATTATGCTTATGCTATTGAAATTCTAGGGTCAGCGCATGGCATCAAGCGATGAGGAATACGCGAAGCTCCTTGACAGGGCATTTGCAGCATTGCCCAGCCTGTCCGCCGAGAAGGTGGACTTCAAGATACCCGAGGTTGACTCGATCATACAGGGAAGCAAGACGATAGTGAGGAACTTCGCCCAGATAAGCGACGCTGCGAGGAGGGACCCTGATGACATGGCCAAGCATCTCACAAAGGAGCTTGCTGCGCCCGTGAGCGTTGGTGATTCCAAGCTGACGATAAGCACAAAGGTTCAGGCATCAGCCCTCAATGAGAAAATAAAGAAATATTTCCAGACTTATGTTATATGCAAGGAGTGCCACAAGCCTGACACGCACATCGAAGGGATGGAGCGAGGGTATGAGATGATTGTGTGCGAGGCCTGCGGAGCCAGGTATACAGTGAAGAGGTCGTAATTTGTTTAGGAGAGGAGGAAACCGAGGAAGAGGGCGCGGAAGGGGCGGAAGACCGCCGGAAGCGATAACGGAGTTGAAGATTCCTCAGGACAACGAAGTTATAGGCGTGGTGAGCCAGGCCGTTGGAGCGTCGAACTTCAGGATCAGGTGCTCGGACAACTTCGAGAGGATGTGCGGCATACCAGGAAGGCTTAGGAGGAGATTCTGGATAAAGGAGAATGATCTTGTAATTGTCAAGCCCTGGATCGTGCAGAGCAACGAGCGCGGAGACATAGTGTGGCGTTATAGCATTGGAGACCGGGACAGGCTGAAGGCAAGAGGCATAGTAGTTCCCAACTAGGCGGGCTTATGCCCAACAACGGTACGGCTTATTTTTTTCGTAAAACATACAGATACCAGAAAGCCAAGAAAGAGGCATTGTTTATTGCGGGCAGCATAAAATTGCCCTATCACGGGATGCAGCATCCGCTACGCGTGGAAAGAATAGCGATGGAGATAGCCAAGAAAGAGAAAGTTGGGATGCAAGAAATGGAGCTACTTTCGTTGGCTGCTTTGTTCCACGACACTGGATACGGCGTGGTTTATAAGGACAATGAGCCGGAGGGGGCGAGGATCGCTGGAAGCAAGATGAATGAGGCTGGATATTCTAGCAAGGACATTGAACTGGTCAAAGACATGATTGTGTATGGCACCAGGTTTCCACAGCATCCGAGAACGAGGCTTCAGGAGATACTCGCCGACGCTGACGTTTCGGGTTTCGGCACAAGCGCATTCTGGAAGTTCAGGGAGCAGGTGAGGAAAGAGGCAAAGATTAGGGAGGGACTCCAATGGCTGCTGCTCAACCAAAAGATGCTGGAACTCCACCATTTTTTCACAAAAACTGGTAAACGGATGTTCGCCGAAGGACAGAAGAAGAACACGGCGATCTTGAAACAAAAGATAAAACAGCTCAAGAAAGGCGTTTCTCATTGAGACTGATATTTATATTATCTAGCTAAGATTATAAGCAACTAGCCAAGTGGGATCATGGATGTATCAGCATCAGAGCAGAAGCTTGTCAACAAGTACCTATGGGAGCACGAGCGCTTCCACTTGATAGTCAAACAGAGCGTACTGCATCATGGTCCGATACCTCCTAAGATAATCGTGGTGACCGATGAACGCGTCATAATAATATCCAGGGGAATCGTGCCTTCCAAGATAAACATAGATTCGATACCTTTGGCGGATATTACCGCAGTGAAGCTGGATGAAGGGATAACGCTTTCGACTGTTTTCCTCAGGCTTGCGGGAACGATGGCCAAAGAAGGCATACTTGATGCACTGGGAGAACCGGAAGGTGAGGTCCGAGGCCTTAGCAAGGAAGACGGCAGAAGGCTTGCCGAGCAGATAGAGAAACTGATAACCCAGAAGAGGGCAACCAAACCGATAGGAAGAGAGGCAGAGGAATTCATTTACTGCACAAAATGCGGAACGAAGAATGAGATTATGGAGAAGTGCAGGCACTGTGGAGCGGCGCTGGATATCTAACCGATTATGTAAGCGAGCGTTTTCTTAGCATCTCTTTTTATGTCATACTTCTTTGAGAAATAAAACAGGATATTGGCGACATCTCTTTCTAGGAACTTCATCGAGTCGGGATGCTTTATGTGGACGGCCTGGCCGAAGTCAATCATATACGGTACGCCATCAAGCATCAGAATGTTGTACTCGCTGAGGTCTGCATGGACAAGTTCGTTCTGATAGAGTTTCTTCGTATCCTCGAGTATGGTATCCAGCACCTTGCCTGGTTCTGAAAGCGGTTCGTTCCTCATAGGCTTTGATGGGTAACCATCCTTGCCGATGAACTCGAGTGCAAGGACGTTGCCGTAAAAATAGTAAGGCTTGGGAGCGTGGATCCCCGCAGCTTCGGCAACTATGAGGTTGCCGTACTCCTTCTTGCACCATTCATTCACGATCGCATAGATGTTTCCCTTCACTTTCCCGAATCTGGGGTCGCCCGTTATGTACTTCACCCTGTTACGGAACCTTGAGTTCTCGAGCCTGAAAATTTTGAGTGCGACGAAATCCTTTTCAACTTTTTCCCCGGCATCCGCCAGGTAAACGTCCGCTTCCTTTCCGCGGGCGATGATGAACTGCATGCTAGCTATTATCCCTTTGGCGAAGAACTTGCCTAGCCTGAGCATCGTCCTTGTGTCGAAGACCCCTTCCTCTATCTTCAGCTGCTCGCGCAGCATGTAGTCCTCCCTGCTTGGCTCTTTCTCCCTGCTTCGCTTACGTGCCATACGGTATTTATTTGTAGTCAGCTATATGAATACATGCATCAGCCAGCGGCGATAATCTGGGGGAAGTCAGGATAATAGTAGACAAGCGCGAAAGAAACATAGAAATCCTTGAGGGGCTTTCGGGATCCGGAATAATAGTGAACCTCGAGTCGCTTCCTGTCGGAGACTACATATTATCTGAGCGGATCGGGGTTGAGCGCAAGACTGTCCACGATTTTGAGAGCTCCATAATCAATGCTAGGCTCTTCGACCAGATAGAGAGGCTGGACCACAGCTTCAAGAAACCCATCCTGCTGCTCGAGGGAGAGGACTCTGAGTTCACTATGAACCCGAACGTCGTGCTTGGCGCGATAATAAGCCTCTACAGGGATTACAACGTTCAGGTAATAAGGTCCAAAGATTCCCAGGAAACGGTTTCCACCCTTGCGCGGCTTGCCGAACTGGAGCAGGATGATAAGCGACAGCCGAGAGTTTTGGGTTCAAAAAAAGCGCACAGCGATGCCGATTGGCAGATATTGATACTTAGCTCGTTGCCCGGTGTTGGGCCCAAGCTTGCAAAATCGTTGATAAGCCACTTCAAGACAGTAAAAGGTGTTGTTTCTGCGAATCCAGAGGAGCTCATCAAAGTCCAGAAAGTGGGAAAGAAGAAGGCGCAGAGAATACACGAGATACTTAACGCCGAATTCAATGGAAACTAGTTCCACGGGAATTTTTATTAAGGCCGGATGATAATCTGATCGGGGGTGCTTAAATGGGAAAGATATATTTCGTTACAACGAACAAAGCGAAGTTCCTTTCCGCTGAGCGAAGGCTGTCGCCTCATGGAATCGAATTAGTACTGGTGAACGCGGCTATAGATGAACCCGAATATACCAATAGCTCGAAAGAGATAGTGAAGGCGAAGTGTGTTTTTGCTCTAGGAAAAGTCCCTGGGCCAGTGATATGCGAAGACGGTGGCTTCTTTGTCAACGCTCTAGGAGGAGAGCCCGGAGTGAAGGCGCACGGCTATCTTGCGGCCAAAAATAATGAAGGGCTAAAGGGTGCGGAAAAACTCCTGGTCGAAATAAAAGATAGCGATGACAGAGGCGCTTATTTCTTCAGCGTTGCAGGCTACATGGAAGCAGGATGGGAAGAACCTGTTTACTTCAGTTCTAAGGTCGAAGGAAAGATATCACATGAGCTTCGTGGTCCGGCACAGGAGAGGAATTGGTCTTCAATTCACCGCGTTTTCATTCCGAGGGGGTCTGGAAAAACGTTGGCAGAGATGGATGATGACGAATATGAAGAATTCTCGAAAAAGATTTCGGTGTTTATGAAACTGGAAAGGTATTTGACGAAAGCAAAAGAGATTTAGTCATCCATGAGCTCTGCTATCGCAACTTTCCCTGCTTCTTTAGCCTCCATCTGCAGTTTTATCTCCATGATTTTTTGGATTGCATGGGTCTTTACGAATTTTTTAATTAGCGGAGGCGTGGTTGAGAAGAGCATGAACCTGTCTTTTTTCTTTGCTCCGCAGTCCTTCAGCGCCTTGCCTATGTTCATTGTCCCGCATGCAAGGAGAAGAGTTTCAAGTTGGGCACTTTTGGATCTCGCAATACCTTCCTTGATCCTTATTGAAGCGTTGACAAATGCGGGCAGGATTCTTTCTATTACTCGTTCACTATAATCCAGAAGCAGGATGAACCGCGAGTTGTTTGAGGCTTTTTTTGAAGCCTCGACCAGTTCCTCAATCTCTTTGGCGCTGCTGCAAACGTACAGTATTGGTTTGTTTCTGAATTCCAGGATCTGGCTTTTCAAATCAATCGCCGCAATCAATAAAGCCTTTTCCATTTAAACTTATATAGCATATTCTAAAAGACAAGTGAAAGCATGAGTCAATTCGGTGCACAGCTGCATGGCAAGTCGGACAGGGCCTCTTCGGGCAGCGGAAGGGTGAAGAGCAAACTCAGGGACAAAAGGAGAAGCGAGATCGGCCGCTATTTCACGGAGACCAAGGTCGGAAGCGAGCTCATGATACAAAAGGTCAGGACCAGAGGTGGCGGAAACAAAGACACGCTAAGGAAAGTCGTATTCGCAAACGTACTCACAAAACAGGGCTACAAGAAGAGCAAGATCGTTGGAGTTATTGAGTCCAAGGATAACAGGAACTTCGCCAGGCTAGGCATAATCACAAAAGGAGCCGTGATAAACACGGAGCTTGGGAAGGCGCGTGTTCTCAACAAGCCAGGCCAGGAGGGCAGCATTAACGCACTGCTGATAGAAGGGTGAATGCGATACCTGCGAGAGTATACGTCCTGAACTCTTCGGATGCGCCCGCCCTAAAGAAGCTGCTCGAATACGACCCGTATCTTGATCCGAACCTGATCCCCTCGATGCCGAAGAAATGGGATGATAAGGACGTGAGTATGCTCAACCCAGAGGATAAAGCGGAAGCCGAAAAAATAAAGAAGCAGATCGACGATGCGCTTGTGAAGCTTAAAACAGACAGGGACCTGAACACGATATTTGCAAGGCAGGATTACATGCTGAAGGATGGCGTCTCTGTAGGAATGGACAGGGAAAAAACTTATCTTTACCTGAGCGCAGATGACACTTTTCTTAAAGATGCTGAACCAAAGCTGAAAAAAAGCATCGCTTCGATCCAAAGAGCCGAAGAAAACGTGGAAAAACAGATAATAGACACCATCGATAAGGAGAGGCAGCAAGCAGACACAGGCCTCGGACTCATATTCGGGCAGTGATTGGATGAACTTCCTGAGCATAAACGACCTTTCGCGCGACCAGATGAACGAGATATTCGAGATTGCTGACGAGATCAGCATGGGAAAAAGCAGGATTTCGGTGAGGGAAGGCGCCGTGCTCGCTCTCCTGTTCGAGCAGAACTCGACAAGAACGAGAGTGTCGTTCGAGGTCGCGATGGCCAGGCTTGGAGGAAGATCGATTTACATCGATGCGAAAACGACACAGATGTCCCGGGGCGAACCGATCTCGGACACCGCGAAGATGCTCAGCCTGTATGTCGATTTCGTTGCCGCGCGGATGCAGAGGCACGATGATCTTTTGGAGTTTGCGGAGAACTCCACAATCCCGGTAATCAACGCCATGACAGACCTAGAGCATCCCACGCAGGCTCTTGCCGACCTCTACACGATAACAAACGCGAAGAGGAGGATGAGAGGATTGAGGATCGCCTGCACGGGAGACGTCGCCAGAAACACGGTCAATTCGCTGATGCTCGCTGCAACCAAGATGGGCGCAGAGGTCGCGCTCATAGGACCGCGGGATTTGGCGCCCAATCCCGAGTACCTCACAAGGGCGAAGGAGTACGGCATAGTTGACATTTACGATACAATGGAGGAGGGGCTTTCAGGGGCGGACGTGATCTATACTGATGCATTTGTGAGCGCAGGCAACGAGAGCGATGCAGAAAAGAGGAAGAAAATGTTTGCGAACTACCAGGTGAACAGCCAAACGCTGCAGTATGCTGGGAAGGATGTTCTTGTGATGCACCCTCTGCCTGCTTTCAGGGGGCAGGAGATTACCGCCGAAGTGCTCGACGGCTCAAGGAGCATAGTATGGGAGCAGAGCAGGAACAGCCTGCTGCTCAATCAGGCCATACTCACATACATCTCTGAAAGGAGCATGTGAACTTTTGCCGCATCGCATCGGCTATAGCTTAATCATTCCTGCAAGCCAAAGCATTATCGCCTTTTGTACGTGCAGCCTGTTCTCCGCCTGATCGAACAGGATCGACATAGGGGAGTAGACCGACCACTCATCAATTTCATACCCCATGTGGATAGGCATGTCGTGCATTATGAGCGCGTTGGTCTTTTCTACGAGTCTTCTGTTGAGCTGGTACGGCATGAATGTCCTCATCCTCCTTTCCTTCTCTTTATTGAATGCGGGATCCTGGAAAACCTCCATGTTCACCCATGTATCGGTGTATACTATATCTGCGCCTTCGACCGCTTTTGGAGGATTCTTTTCTTCCTCGTACAATCCGCTCTTCTTCACTTCAGCGAGGAGCTCTTTATCGACGCTTAAGGGATCCGTTTCTGGGGCGCAGAGCGTAAATCGCATTCCTGTCCTAACACACCCGAGACTCAGGGTATTGCTGACATTGTTTCCGATTCCTAAGTAAACAAGCTTGAGTCCTTTGAGCTTGCCCTTGCGTTCCTTTATGGTCATAAGGTCGCCGAGCGTCTGGCACGGGTGGTACTTCTCGCAAAGGCCGTTAATCACAGGCACCTCGGAAGCCGCCGCCATCTTCTCAAGGTCGGAGTGCTTGATCAATCTTGCCATTATCATATCAGACAACCTGGAGAGAACCTTGCTTTCTGACTTTAGATCGGTCATTGTGAACTGGGTCGTCTTCCAGTCCAAAAATATCGCGTGCCCGCCGAGCTGCGTCATGCCTGTCTCGAAAGACACCCTGGTCCTGGTTGAGGTTTTCTGGAAAACCATCGCGAGCGTCTTGTGGTCGAGCGAACGCCACCACTTTTTCTGGTTCTTTTTGATCTCGATTGCCTTGCTCACCAGCTTCTCTATCCGCCTGCCGTCCAGCTCTTTCAGAGTCAAAAGATGTTGCACCATTGTTAACAATCCTCCCGCTTCCATTCTTGTTTTATTCCGAAATAGCGAGCATAGCTATTTGCGCGGGAATGCTTAAAAATGCTGTCTGGGACTGCCGCTGAAACGGTTTCAGAAAGCTAGTTCTTGACCTTGCTGCTTCCATTAGGCGAAAGCAAGCCCAGAATCTGGGGGAACTTTTGGACAGTGTGGTATCCCAGCCTTTCGAGCTCGTCTTTCTGCTCGGGCTTGAGGTTTTCGAACGCCCACGTTTCGATAGGCACGTGTATCGCGCTTATTCCTGCAACCCTTGCGGGATAAATGTCGCTTTTGAGGCTGTTGCCAACCATCGTGGTGGCATTTGGGTCTAGGCTGAATTTTTCAATGGTTTCGTGATAGCTGGCAACGGTCTTCATGCCGACTATCTCAATCCCGTCAAACAGTTTTTGCAGGCCTAGGCTTTCGACCTTCTTTGTTTGGACTTCTACATCTCCTGCGGTCAGAACTACGATCACGAAGCCTGCAGACTTGAGCTCTTCGAGCGTCTCCTTGACTCCTGGATACAACTCCCACGGCCCCTCGAAGACCTCGTTCCCTATGCTGAAGAATTTTTGGCTTATCTCGGGATCAGGTCTGATCCCCTTCTCCTCGCACAGTGCGCCATAGGTGTCGACCATGGAAGTCGGGAATCTTTTTGCGGAAAACCCGAATTTGTGCACACTTTGAAGGTCTATCTCCTTCATCTTTTCCAAAGCGTGCCCTGAATCGAAGCCGAGTTCACTGAAGAGGGCTTGCATTTTCTTGTACGCTTCGTCATACATGTACGTGTTAGGAAATAGCGTATCATCTGCGTCGAACAGTATGCCCGGTTTGGGTGCAGAGTCTCTAGCCATGTTTTTCAGTTCCCCCATGGAGAGCATGGGATTTTCAGGTATTTAATGTTTGACTTTATATTAAGCAACCCTTAAAGCGGCGATACTTCACACTTCTGCGCGCCTGACATCGTGGCGCGCCGCAATGGCGCCGGCATGAAAGAACAGCGGGACTGTTTCATCCCCATGCGCAAGCGCGGGCGATTTCGCAAGCTAACAGAGGCATTAAATGCTTTGGCATGCTTCAAATAAACCAGGGATATTTCTCAAAAGGGCGAGATATGGAAGAGAGCTCCAACCCGCTTGTCCATAGGCTGGGTTTAGACTGGCTTGACTACAAGGTGCCCGCTTACTCGAATGCCCTTCCCTACATGCTCGGCGGGATAACTCTCTTCGGATTCATCATAATGGCCATCACCGGGATATACCTCGCTTTGTTCTACATACCGGAGACACCGGCGGCCTACCAGACGGTGGTGAATATAGTGACAGGCGTGCCTTTCGGTGACTTCGCGAGAAGCCTGCACTTCTGGACCGCAAATCTCATGATTTTGACGATAGCGTTGCACCTCGCCCGCACATTTTTCTATGGCAGCTACAAGCGACCGCGGGAGCTTACGTGGCTAACAGGCGTCGGCCTCCTGGCAGTGATTTTTTCATTCATTTTCCTGGGAACCGTTCTGAGGTGGGACCAGGAAGGGGTAGAAGCTTTCGGCCACCTCCAGGAAATGGCGGAGCTGCTCGGCATACAAATATCTACGACAACCTTTGGCGTTTCGATACTCGCCCAGTTTTTTGTGATGCACACGATGATCCTTTCAGTCCTCTTCCTTCTGCTCCTTTCAGTGCACGTTCTCCTGATAAAGAGGTACGGGATCTCCCCGTATCCGTATAAGGAGGCAAAGATTGCCGTTACGGCCGGCAAAGGAAGTTCGCATTTCCTTGCACACATGCGCAGGCTGTCCGGGTTCGGTCTTCTCTTCTTCTTCCTTTCAGGCACGCTGGCATTGGCATTCCCCGCTCCCCTCGGAAGCCAGGGAGTAGCCGGGGCCGAGGTGACAAAACCGCTGTGGATGTTTTATCCGCTGTATGCGGTGGAGAACTTCTTCGGCGTTTCGGGAATGCTGTGGTCGCTCATATTATTCTTCTCCCTGCTTGCCGTAATCCCTTTCATAGACAGAAGCCCCTACGTCTCCTGGGAGAAGAGGAAGCCCATAGTCTTTTTGGGCGTGCTTGTCCTGATTGTGATCATAGGCCTGGGCGCCTATACCGCTCTTACGGGGACGGTATCGCACCTCATGGCGGATAAGAACGCAACCTCTGCTGTGGGCAGCATGAACGAGAGCATGAATGCGAGCGCCGCTCCGTTGAATCTCTCCAGAGCCTATACCCAGCAAGAAACGCCAATTATTGCCATAGTGCTGTTGATTGCACTTGCTCTCGGAATTTATCTAGCCAGGAAATGACGGGGCCGTCCGTAACGCCATAATAAAAGAGTGATGCGATAAATTCAGACTGCGGCAGGGATTCGGGGGATTGACATAGCGCAAAAGTCCGTGGGATGCGACGTTTTGATAATAGGCGCTGGAGGCGCAGGCCTGCGCGCGGCGATAGCGGCAAGCGATGCCGGTGCAAGAGTCGTGATTGCTTCCAAAACGCTGCTCGGGAAGGCACATACCGTGATGGCCGAAGGGGGAATTGCGGCGTCGGTTGCGAACGTTGACAGCAAGGACAACTGGGAAGTGCACTTCTCAGACACGATAGTCGAAGGCGCATATCTTTCCAACTGGCGTATGGCCGAGATACTGGCGAAAGAGGCGCCGGAGCGCGTGTACGAACTCGAGAGGTACGGCGCGCTTTTCGACAGGACCACGGATGGGAGGATAATGCAGAGGGCGTTCGGAGGCCACACCTACAGGAGGCTCTGCCACGTGGGCGACAGGATAGGCTTGGAGCTTCTCAGGACCCTCGAAGACCAGATTCTCCACAGGAACACAATCGAGATGCTTGATGAAACATATGTTACCAAGATATTTTACAGTGGCAGGCAGGTAGGTGGAGCCATCGGGCTGCGGCTGCGCACCGGCGATTTTGTTGCAATAAAGGCAAAGGCGATAATAATCGCGACCGGCGGATGCGGAAGGGTGTACAAGGTGACTTCCAATTCGTGGGAGTGCACAGCAGACGGATTGGAGCTCGCCTACAACTCCGGCGCGGAGCTGATGGACATGGAGATGATACAGTTCCATCCCACAGGCATGGTGTATCCTGATGGAGCGCGGGGTCTTTTGGTGACCGAAGGAGTGAGGGGAGAGGGAGGAATACTTCTCAATAGCAAGAGAGAGCGTTTCATGGAGAAGTACGACCGGAAGAGGATGGAGCTGTCCACAAGGGACGTGGTCTCGAGGGCGATCTACAACGAGATAGAGGAGGGGCGAGGCACAGTGAACGGAGGCGTGTACCTTGACATATCGCACCTCGGCGCCGACATCATAAAGCGTAAGCTGCCCGCCATGTACGAGCAGTTCAAACATTTTGCCGATTTTGACATAACAAAAGAACCGATGGAGGTCGCTCCAACGGTGCACTACCAGATAGGCGGGGTCAGGGTGGATCCGGAAACCACGGCCACAAGTATCTCAGGCCTGTACGCTGCCGGAGAAGTTGCAGGGGGCCTGCACGGGGCGAACAGGCTCGGGGGAAACTCGCTCGCCGATATACTCGTTTTTGGCAAGCGGGCAGGGGAAGCGGCAGCCAGACATGCGCTTGGGCGAAGATACCCGGACATTGATGACGGGGAGTTTTCCAAAGAGACAGGGAGGGTATTGGCGCTCCTTGGCTCTGAAGGCGAGAACCCGAATGCGCTGATAGAGGAGCTGCGGGAATGCATGAAGAGGAACGTCGGGATAGTTAGGAACGGCAAAGGCTTGAAATTGGCGCTGCAGGAAGTGGAGAGGCTGAAGTTGAGGAGGAAGAAAGTACGCATAAACGGAAATCTGAAGTTCAACACTGGGCTCATGTCTGCGCTGGAACTCGGGAGCATGCTCGTTGCAAGCGAAGCGATAATAAGGAGCGCGATTGAGAGGAAGGAGTGCAGGGGTGCGCACTGGCGAAGCGATTACCCAGGGAAGAGAAGGGAGTGGCACGTCAACATAGTCTGCCGGAAGGGAAGGAAAGGCATGATGCTCAGGACGGTGCCCGTTCCAGAACTGCCCGAGAGGCTGAGGCATCTTGTCAAGCCGGAGGTGTACGGGTGAAGAAGGTAAGGCTGAGCATATTCAGGTATGACCCGGAATCGGGGGAGGCGCCGCGCTTCAAGGATTACGAGGTACCGGTGAAGAAAGGAATGATGGTGCTAGACGCAGTGCGGTACGTCGCCGAGAACGTGGATACTTCGCTGTCGGTGAGGTGGAACTGCAAAGCTGCACGGTGCGGATCCTGTTCAGCGGAGATCAACAACATCCCGAGGCTTATGTGCAGGACTAGAATAGACGCGCTTGAGGGCACTGTGAAGGTCGCACCGATAAGGGCCTACCCTGTGGTAAAGGACTTGGTCACTGACGTGTCTGCCAACTATGAGGTTGCAAAAAGAATACCGCCTTTCACTCCGATGAAGGGGCTGAAGAAGCCGTGGCGCATGCAGCAGGCGGACGTGGAACGCTCGAAGGAGTTCAGGCGCTGCATAGAATGCTTCCTTTGCCAAGATGTCTGCCATGTGATAAGGGAGCACAAGACAGACTACCTAGGCCCGAGGCACGTGGTGAAGGTCGCGTCGCTGGACATGCATCCGCTTGACAACCTCGACAGATCGAAGTTCCTCAGCAAGAAGGGAGGGCTAGGCTACTGCAACATAACAAAGTGCTGCCAGCAGGTGTGCCCTGAGGAGATAAGGATAACGGACAACGCAATAATACCCGAGAAGGAGAGGGCCACGGACTCTGAATACGACCCCCTGATGCGGCTCGCTGATTGGCTGAAGGGAAAGAAGGCGAAGCGAAATGAAGGATGACACAAAGAAAGCGGCTCATCTGATTCCTCCGGAATTCCTCGAGCCTAACTGGAGGCTCTGGTCATTCGTGCTGCTGATCATGTTGGGGATAGCCGCATTGCTGCAATTCCCACTTGCCCCGTTTCAGGGCTATTCGGATCCTTTCTATTCGCCTACCGTGCTCGTGCTTCCGCTGGCCGGCGGCTTCAGGATCACCTGCTATGCCTTCAGGAGATACTACCACAGGTACATCTTCAACCACCCCGAGAGCTGCGCGTTAAACGAGAGAGGAGATGCGAAGGGACGCGGATATTCGGGCGAAACCGGATTTTTCAGGATAGAAAACCTGCACAGGTACTTTGTCTACGCTGCGATACTGATACTGCCATTCTTCTTCTACGATTTCTGGACTTCGGTCACGTACACAGGCATATTCACTCTCAGGTTCGGAAGCCTCGTGCTGCTGGCAGACGCCCTCCTGCTTACCGCTTATGTTTTCTCATGCCATTCGGTGAGGCACCTCACGGGGGGCAACGTCGACTGCTACAGTTGCGTCTTCGCCCCTAAGCAGAGGCGCCGGTGGTACGGGCTGCAAAGCTACTTCAACTCGCACCACGAGTTTCTGGCGTGGTCCAGTTTGGTCCTCATAATATTCGTCGACCTCTACCTGCGTGCGGTCGCCGCGGGCTGGCCCATCGATTTCACCCTGTTTGCGTTGCGCGCGGTGGCCTAGAATGCTGACTCTCCGTCCAAAATTCAGGTATCCTGTGTTCTTCACGGGAATATTGCTGATGGAAATCTCGGGCTTCCTGCTCAGGTACGCGCATCTTCAGGCAGCTTATTCCGAGCTGCTTGTGATCCTGGGCTTCCTGATTCTGCTGGCTTCGCTGCTGCTGCCCGGCCCTAAGGTTTGAAGGAAGAGACTGTCCTGTTTAATGATTCCATTGCGGGCAGGCTGAAAGAGGCTTTCCGTGAAGGGCGGAAGCGGGTGCCGTGCCTGCTCCTGGCCAGAAACAGAGAGATCGATCGGCAATTTCGATGCAGGGCCGTCGACTCCATGTCGGGTTCGCCGAAACATGCGCAGTCTTGAATGAGACCGTCGCGAATGCGAACATCAATCCCCGAAAGCTTGACAGGAGGGGAGGGAAAGCGATATCCACGGCATGCGATGATGCTGACAAGGAACTTATTTATTTTTGTCATCCGCATTAAACCTGTCAAGCATGACCGATTATGCTATAGCTGAGAGGAAATATGCCATAAGCGAGAAGACAGACGAGACGAACGAGGTGCTCGTTATCGGCATGCGGCCCGAGGGCGGGCTTCCGAATCCGTTCGACCCGGGCATGTTCATGATGGTTTCGGGGATAGACAAGCAGACGGGAGAAAAGCATATCGGCAGGGCGCTTTCAATCGCGTCCGATCCCTCCTCGCCTGAAATCCAGTTTTTCGTCATAAAGAACCCGACGCACGGGGAGCACATAGGCAGATCCCATTTCTGCGATGCTGAGATCGGCGACCCGTTTGTATTGAGAGGGCCCAGCGGACAGTTCAGGTTTGATCCGGCCAGGGATGGCAAGGTGCTTTTCATAGCAGGGGGCACAGGCGTGGCTCCGTTCATGTCGATGCTCAGGCACATGCAAATGCTTGGCGCCAAGACAGATGCGATAATGATCTACAGCGTCAAGTACCCTGGCGAGATAATCAAGAAGCTGGAAATCGGGGAGCTCGAGAAGATACTGAACCTCAAAGTCACGGTGACCGTGACGCGACCGGCGCCTGGAGACGGGTGGACGGGACAGACGGGCCACGTCGATGCGGCAATGGTGCAAAAACATGCCCCTGACTTCCAGGAAAGGATGAGCTATGTGTGCGGCCCCCTGCCTTTTGTCAAGGCGGTGAAGGACGCGCTTGCCGAGCTGAATGTCCCGCAGAACAGGGTCAGCGCCGACGTGTGGGGCTAGGTTCAGGAGACTATCTCAAACTCGATCTCGAATTCCTCGTCGTCTGGAAGTTCTATGCCATACTGCTCTTTTATCTTCTCTTTTGCCGCCTTCGCAAAGTTTTCCAGCGTGGACTTTTCATCGGCCTCTATCTCCACGGAATAGGTCGATGCTTTGGCTTTGATGCTTACCCTGAATTTCTTTAGAGGCATGACAAACAAGTCATATAGGGAAAACAGGCAAGGATGAAAAACCAGCAACGTGAGTTCAGACGTTTTTGGGGTTTGAAGAGACGCCCTCCATTACGCCTTCGCATTTCTCGACTAGCTTTATCACGTCCTTCAGCTTCGGGTTAATGCCGTAGCCCAGGTCGTAGCCCCTCTCGGTCCTTATGTGTGTCGGCTGCAGGACATTGAGGTTCATCGAAAGGTTTCTCAGCGTTATTATCAGGGTCTTCCTCGTGAAGTTTTTCCCAAGCGTAGCGTAGAGCTCCCTCGTGGTTCTTGGGGATTTTGTCATGAGCAGCTTCAGAACGGCGAAATTAGGTTTGCTCATGAGCTTCCTGAGCATCCAGATTCCGTCCTCCCCTCTCTCTCTTCTTGCCATACGTTATATTTGACAACACCAAATTATATAAATGTGATTCGGCCTTACTCCGAGGTAAATTCGTGCATCTGGGTAAATGCAAATCTAATGCGAAAGCATAATAAGGCGGACTGGCACAGAATACAATATGTTTTACTTAAGTAAAACTCTATATACTATAATAAACAATTTACGACACGGGGAAACTATACAGCCGGCAAAGATACAACCTTCTGGCCTGAGCTTTGCCGTTGACCTGGATGGAAACAGGCAGAATGTGGAGGAATGGTCAGGGATGGTCCAGAAGGCGGTCCAGAAGAACGGAAATGCCTATTCCTACGTGGTCGGAAGCGGGATGGGGCGCGTGTCTGCTTCCGAACAGATCAACGCCGAGCTTGCAAAGGGCAGGGTCATGGAGCTCCTTGCGAGATCCGAGGAAGAGATAAGCCTGGGAATGTTCAACGCGGCGAGGGATGCCTCTTTGGCCGAACTGCTGCCGAAGATGAGCAACGAGAGGGCGAGATTCCTTTCGTATTTCATCGCCCATGACACCGTCGGCTACGGTCCGATAAGCATCCTGCTGGAGGACAAGGGAAGAATAGAGGAGATCGAGATAAACTCGCCACGCGAGCCGATAAGCATATTCCACGCAGACTACGGACGCTGCACCACTAACCTCAGATTCGTTAGCGAGGGGGCTTTCAGGCACAACATAAACAAGTTCGTCTATGATGCGGATAAGGAGCTTGGCGAAGACAGCCCGATAATAGACGCCCAGGTCGAGAACGCCAGGATACACGCGCAGATAAAACCGTACGCGCTGAGCGGCGCTGCGGCCTCTATACGGCTCGCCAACAGCAAACTCGTCAGCTTTGACTACCTGATCAGAAAAGGGACAACGAACTTCGAAGCGCTCGCCTACCTCTGGCTTGCATTGGACACGGGGATGAACATTGTGATAGCCGGACCTCCGGCGAGCGGCAAGACGACAATGATGAGCGCCCTCTTCACCTTCATACCGAAAGTGGAGCGCATAATAACGGTAGAGGAGGACGTCAACGAACTCAGGATAAAGCTGGATATAAACAACAGCGTTGGCCTTTACGGCTCGCGGTACGGGAATGGGACCAACACAAGGGAGCAGGTGATAAACTCGCTGAGGATGCGGCCCGACAGGCTGGTGGTAGGGGAGATAAGGGGCGGGGAGGCTCGGGAGCTCTTCGCTGGCGCAAACCTTGGAATCCCATTCGTAACTACGATGCACAGCAATGAGGGCGGGTTGGAGATAGTGAAGAAGCTGATCGTCAAGCCCATGAATGTGGAGACCAGGTCGCTGAGCTCCCTTGACCTGGCGGTCTACATGAGGCAGACCGATCTTTCCAAGCGGCTTCTTTCCGGAGTCTATGAGTACAAGTGGTTGAGCAGGGCAGAGACGGAAAGGGCGGACGTCACCATAGAGCAAAGCGAGGCAGTAGATATAGCGGAAGCCGTTTCCGGAGGGAAGCTTGCCAGGGAGATCCTGCCTCACTCGAAAGTCATCTCCGCATACGCAAGCAAGACGGGAGCTTCGCAGAAGGTTGCCCTGAAAGAGCTCGAGAAGCGGGCGGAGTTCCTGAAAGTGATCTATGAGGGTTGCAAAAGCCCCGGCGAGATGATAGAGAAAACGCAAGGCTACGGATGGTGAGAGATTGAGATTACCTGCAAAGTTCGAAAGGCTATCTGCGATAGCCGCCGTTTCGCTGCCGCTCACCTCGCTGATGTATTTCGCGGGCAGCGGGGCTGGAATCTACCCGCTCGTTTTGATCTTCGCAGCTGTCACGATTGTCATCTATTCGATTCAGTCCCTCCTGGAGCTTCACAGGAAAAACTACCGCAGGAAAAAGACGCGCGAAGATTTCGCCGGCTATCTTCACAGGCTGGCATTCTACAGGGGGAAGGGCGGGTCGTATCTCAAAGCGCTCGAAAAGGCGGAGAGCGGGATAGACGACCCAGCCCTTAGGAGGGATGCGAGAGCATCGAGGAAACTTTTCCTTATGGAAGGCGCCAGGCACGCTGAACCAGGAAGATTTGGCCCTGGAATCATATCCGGGGGAAAAACGGGCGTCGAGGAGGCGATAAACGGATATGCGCTCGACCAGAACTCCAAGCAGGCCGACATCGAAGAATCGGCGCAGAGGTATGCCACATTCAACATGTTCATCTCAACCATCCTTCCCTCGTTCCTCATTTTTGGCTTCATAGGCAACTCGATAATGTCTCAGTCGGGATTCGGCATTTTCATGTTCTCCGCCTTTCTTCTGCTTGCCGTTCCGCTCATCTATGCCATTGGGAATGCTCTGATGTGGAGGCGGTTG
Organism: Microcaldota archaeon; assembly: GCA_964640735.1. GTDB lineage: Archaea > Micrarchaeota > Micrarchaeia > Micrarchaeales > CABMGC01 > JAJYVH01. The sequence continues at coordinate 18,070 of CAZXIK010000001.1, forward strand.
CTTGCTTAAGATTCCGTCGTTAGGGCCGGGGCGCGGCGGAGATGATGATACGTTGAGGATGGCGAAGCGTTTGCTTTCGGCTTACGCATCCTCACATTCACTGCTCAAAACGCTGGGAAAAGCCACCAAAGACTCGCCTGAACTTCACGCTGCGTGCCTCAAGTTGATTGCGGGCGGCACGCCTGGGAAAGTAAGCTTTGGAAACAAGAGCCTGGAGGAGCTCTTCGGCATCGTATCGCTGGGGGTCGTGACGGGCGTAAGCATTGAAAGGCCGCTTTCGCTGTTCATAGGAAGACTGGAGGACGAGATAAGGAGGAAGAACAGGCTGAGGACCAAGACAGGAAGCCTCCAGACTCTCACCTACATAGGCCTTGCTGCGTTTTTCCCGCTATTCAGCGGGATCAGCGCCACGATACTCTCCAGCTCTGCCGGTATGCTGGACAGGCCCGCAGCGCTCGCCAGAAACAGCTTCATGCTCGTCTCGATCGCGTACATACCTATTGTCCTTTATATGGCCTCGGCGTTCTCGCATCCGGAAAGGAGCTTCGCGCAGAATGCAGCGTCCCTGCTGCCCTATTTCGCTCTTGCATCATTCATCCTGTTTGTGACGCAAGGTTACCTGGCAAATGTTCTGTAGGTGTGAATATGAGAAACATAGAAGGAATGGCATACAGGTTCCTCCCCGCAAACGCCCTTGGTTTTTTGGCGCTTGCGAGAAGCAAGAAGGCGCAGAGCTCCCTTGAGTACATAATGATGGTCGCCGCGGCTAGCGTGGTCATCGTTCTTGCCCTCGCGACCGTGGTGAAGCTGAGGGGGGCTGTCGTGAGCAACGTGACTGTGAACGGCAACAGCATAGGAATAGCCGCGGAGATAGGCAAGGAGCTGGCCTCGCTCACCTCAAACGCCGTGTAGGCGTGAAGGCCCAGCTTTCGTTGGAACTGATGATCTATCTAGCGCTGGCTGGGCTCTCGTTTGTTTTGGCCCTTAACACTGTAGCCAACATTTCTGGGAAAATGAGCTGGAACATTCGGGCATTCGAGATATCCGGATTCTTCAATTACCTGAATGGCGCACTGCTCGGAGGGGATAACGTTTCATTCAACGTCTTCCTGCCGGAAGGGCTGTGCAACGCCACGATATCGAATGGCGGCGTCGACACGGTTTATGGTACTTTTTATCTGGCAGGCGCGCTGCACATTCCAAGAAGCGCGCTCTGCCCTGACGGGCTGCTGGCTTCATTGCAAGTCCTCTACAACAAAACTGGCGCTTACCTGTTGCGGAACAAGCAGGATTAGCAGCCCAGGCCGTGCGCCTTCCAAATTGGGGATGAGAACTCGCTCGCGAAGGGCTAATCCGCCCATAATCCCGACGCCGGCGAGCCATCAGCGCTTTTATCGAACAGACGTTTAACGCTTGCTGTCAGGACAACTCGTCGTGAAGTTTGCGATAACGCAAACTGCAATAAACAAACTTGAACGCAAGCCGTATAAATATTGCATCCCTTTTACTGTATGGGAAAGGAATATTGGTGCAAACTAGGTGAGGGGGACGGAACAACTATCGCACGCGAAGCGGAGCTGGGAACTAACCGAGTGCAGCAGCAAATAAGCCCTGAAAGCAACGTCTTCGACGTGCTGAAAAGGGAGATGCGGAGTGGCGAAAGAGAGAACGCTATGAGCTGGCGCAATATGGAGAGGTTCGCATATGCCAGGGGCCTCATGAAGCTGGAGGTCAGGGGAAGGCCTCCTTCCGTAAATGAGGTCAATGCCGCCGTCAAGCAGAACCTCGGAGAGCTCAAGCTCATGGCCAAGGATGGCAGGATAAAGGACAAGGACACCGCAGAGGCCATCGGCGCGCTTGCAGACTACACCGAGAAATACCTCAAAAGGAGGGAGTGGAAGGCCCTGGCTCTCAGCTTGGACGAGCCCAACGACGGCCTGAGGATATCGCCGGATCTGGCGAGGGCGCTGCTAGTGGAAAAGGATCCTGAGGAAGCGGTCAGGAAGTACAAGAAGGAAGCGGAGGAGCTCTACAGGATAGCGAACTATTCGTTCAAGGCGGACGTGATAAGCTACTTCAAGGATGGGAAGCCGAAGAGGGGGCCTGAGCACAAGGTGCTGCTGGTTGAAAGCGAGATAGAGTGGAGCACGGGAGAGGTCAAGGGCAAGTATCTCTTCGTGATGATGCGTTACGAGATAGACACCGAGATCAGGGGCTACGGCGCAAACCTGATAAACTTCGCCCTCAACCCGCACCCGGAGTACGAGCCTTTTGGATCAAGCTTCAGAAAAGAAGGGAATGAAAGGATCGAGCCGAAAGACGGCACAGGGCAGCTGCAGGTCGTGGACGACTTGAGCAGGGTACATTGGATCCCTTACAGAATCCCTGACGGCCAGGTGGCAAGGACACGGGACGGAAAGAGGAAGGTCACTGCGATGGCCGACACAGAAAATGTCGTCCGCGGCCACGGAAACGCGTTTGTGCCCAAAGACGCAGAGGAAGCGCACGCCGAGGCGCTGAAGCGCAACCCTAAACTCGTTGAGCCGGAGGGCATGGCACAGGGGGCTTTCCTGTTCATAGGCATGGGGCAGGCTGCCGAGGACTACAGAAAGGGGGAGAGCTATGATGCTCTTGAGACCCGCATCGTGATGCTGGAGACAGCGAAGAACGACCCGCTTTCCAGGGCGCTGAGATAGATAAGCCAGCCATCGGCTCAAAAACGAACGCGTGCGAAACCTCTTTTAAGGCGCGGAGGCACAGCATGATTAGGAAGAGGGGGACAGGATGGCTACCGAGAAGAGGAGACAGGTGCTTAAACCGCTTCAGGATGTTTTGAGAAAGGAAGCGCTGGAGGCGCTGAAAGACAAGCTGAATGGCGACTCCCTCATCAACAAAAACGGGAAGAAGCTTGAGATTGCGCTTGAAAGGTTCAATTACGCACTGTATGCCGTGGGGATAAACCCCTATGGGAACCGGGAAGACGCCTATCTTTTTGAGAAGCTTAATGCGGAGGTAAGAAACAGGGTGAAGATCGTTGCCGAAAGCGGGGTGCAGGACAAGGATGCCAAGGAGCACATACGCGCCTTTTTGGAATTCATGAATTCGGGAAATATGAGAGGCAGGGAGTGGCGCGCCGTAACGACTACGCTCAGCGAGCCCAACCCGGGCCTGAGGACCTCGCCGTACATAGTCTCCCACCTGATAACCGATGGGAACGTCATTGACACGATAAAGAAGCACAAAGGGCTGGTGGAAGAATTCTCGAGCGGAGAGGCCAAGATATCGTACAAAGGGAGGGTAAAGAACCTGGACCATGTGGTTTACTTCGTTGAGGAAGGAAGAAACTTCAAAACCGGCGAGACCGACTCGCTATACTTCTACACGCTGCTTCATTTCAAGAGGGACAGCTTTGTCATGAGAATACCTGAATACGAGCCCATAACGCACAAGCTGGTGCCGGATGAGGACGGAATATGGCGCGCCACGAAGGCGAGCGTCAGGGTACACTGGTTCCATCTCGTCACGGATCTTGATAAATCAGAGAAGACCCCCGAAGGGGCGCTGGAGGTCACAAGCATACAGGACTTGCACATCAGAGGCATGACCGTAGCGCTGGGGCACGAGCTTGTGATAGTCGATAAGAGGTACATTGACTCGATAGCTTCAGACCTGGAGAATACGCAGGACTGGAAAGGCGCGGCGAACTTCATTAGGAGCATAGGCCCCCTCCTGTTCGTGGCCGTTACTACGAAGCTGAGCAAAATTGCTTATGGGAGGAGCCCGGCGCACGAGCTCCAGGAGGAGCCAGTCATGGAAGGGGGAACTGCCGCTACAAACAGGCCTTTCTGGTGCGGGCTGGAGCGCCCGTCCAGGTCGGGCAAATGAGCGGATAACCCTTTTATACTTATACAATCAATTTGTTCTTGATTGAATGGCTGAGATACTGACAGCTGCAATAATCGTAATCGTCATACTCTTAGGCTGGCTTGCACTAATTTACAACGGGCTTGTCTCAAGGCGCAACAGGGTGCAGGACGCATGGGCGCAGATCGACGTCCAGCTGAAGCGAAGGTACGACCTCATACCGAACCTGGTCGAGACTGTAAAGGGCTACATGAAGTATGAGAAGGACGTACTCACAAAGGTGACGCAGTTCAGGAGTTCGATCGTTTCTGGTTCGGTGCAGGACAAGGCACAGGCGAACAACATGCTCAGCCAGGCGCTCAAGAGCCTCTTCGCTGTTGCGGAGAACTATCCTGACCTGAAGGCATCGCAGACCTACCAGAACCTGCAGGAGGAGCTCGAGAACACGGAGAACAAGATCTCTTTTGTCAGGACATCATACAACGACTACGTGCTTGATTACAACAACGCGATTCAGCAGTTCCCTGGAGCGGTCTTCGCTGGGCCAATGGGCTTCCAGAGGCAGGACTTCTTCCAGGCGCCTGAGGAAGAGAGGTCCGCTGTCAAGGTTGACCTGACAAACGACGATTCTTCTGGCAAGGGATCCAAGAAAAAATAGCCGGGTTTGCGATTGGTGGTTATTGATGACGAGCTTCTTTGATGAAATAGCAAGAAACAGGATGAAGTCGATGCTGCTTCTGTTAGTCTTTGGAGCCCTGTTCGCGATAATACTTTTCTTTGGGATCGCGCTCATCGGGGGAGGGCCCGGAGCCTTCACATTGGGGATAATCATAGTGATCGCTTATGCGCTTTTCACTTATTTCAGCGGGGACAAACTGGTCCTGATGGTATCGAGAGCGCAACCCGCTGATGAGAGCCAATACAAGACTCTTTACGCCGATGTTCAAGGAATGGCTTCGGCGATGCAGATCAGGACGCCGAAGATCTATGTCATCCAGGACCCGAGCCCGAACGCCTTCGCAACAGGCAGGAGGAGCAGCCCCTCAATTGCATTCACAACGGGCATTCTGTCCATGATGAAGAGGGAGGAGCTTGAAGGCGTCATATCGCACGAACTGTCGCACATACAGGACAATGACATCCAGGTCATGACCATAGCGATTGCGTTCGCCGGGGCCATAGGCCTGATAGCGGCCTACATGAGGAACATTCTCTTCTGGGGTTTTGGTTTCGGAAACAACAGGAGAGGGAATGCGGGGCCGATACTGATAGTGGCTTTTGCGATAGGATTGCTTGCGCCCCTCTTTGCGCTGCTCATAAGGCTTGCCATATCAAGAAGGAGGGAGTACATGGCCGACGCGAATGGCGCCAGGGTGACCAGGAATCCCGCCGAGCTTGCAAGCGCACTGAAGAAGATAGAAAATTTCATGTCGGGGCCAAGGGCGCAGCCGGTGATGCACGCGAACGAGGTCACCTCATCGCTTTACTTCACCAATCCGTTCAAGGCAAACAGCCTGCTGAACTTGTTTTCAACCCACCCTCCTATCGAGGACAGGATAAAGAAGCTTGAAGCGATGTATTGAGATATGCGCCGCTTTTACCGCCGGTTCTTGTCAAACATCGCCATGAATCCTCATCCTGCCTGCTGATTGTGGACAACATTGCGCTTTCAGAAAGCGGGCGTTCCTCCAGTATTCGAATTTCTGTCCTGCGCATTTCCTGTCTGTCGTAACCCCCTTCCCGCCAACAGCTCCGACATCTTCTTTTCGTCTCGGGTCAGTTCCTGGAGTTTTTCAGAATTCATGACATCAGGACAGGAGCCTGTTCAGCCGCGGATACTGCTCGAGAGCCTGCTCCTGCTCCATCTGCTGGTAGACCGAGTACATTATTCCGACAGTCAGGAGTATGCCCGTCCCCGTTCCCACGGCCCCGGTCAGCGTTGCGACCGCAGCAAGAAGCGCGACAAAGATGCTGCCGAGGACTGTGATGGTCGGTATGTACTTGTTCAGCACGCTCTCCACTATCCTGGGATCGCGCCTGAATCCCGGTATCTGCCAACCGACATCCTGAAGCTGCTCCGCGACGTGCTTGGGGCTCTGACCCGTCATCTCTATCCAGAACCTTCCGAAGATTACCGCAAGTATGGCAAGCACAATCGTGTAAAGCAGGATGTGGACAAATTCCGGAACTGCGACAATTCCGCCCCATGGGAGATACAGCTTGCTTGTCTGCGTGGCCAGGTACGCGAAATACTGCGTATAGCCTCCGACTCCTCCGTAAGCCGTAGAGTATGGAAGGGGGAAGTTGGGCGAAATCAGATATACGAGCCCGCCGACAAGGTTTAGCTGCGAAGCGCCGGTAGAGGTGGGTTCGGCTTGGTAAAGGGCAATGAACTTGAAGAAGTTGGCCAACGGCCCAGTTACATTCGCGAAGAACCTGAGCCAGACGGTCAGGCTGAGCTCGAATGAGGTGGCGAGTATGATGGGCAGAACGCTCACGTAGAGGAATGGTATCGGAAGCCTTCCCCCGACTCCCCTGAGCTGGCTGAAAACCAGCGGCAGTTCCACCTTCATGTCATAAGCATAGATGCTTACAAGGAAAACTAGTATGGCGAAGAAGAGAGGCCCGAATGCAAGTATTGCGTTCGGGATTGCTGTGGCGCCACCGCTCTGTATCGATTGCACAGCCTCGGACAGCAGCACGGTGCTGGTCCCCGCTATTATCGAATAGGCGACCCCTCCGGCGATGAAGAGGTTTATGCCCGAAGTTATTCCCCACTTCGTCATCGACTCGTCGAGAAAGATTATGAATATGGCGCTCAGCGCCAGCTGCAGCAAGACGACGCCGGCATAATTCGGGCTTGACAGCGGCACATAGCCGGTTGCCACGAAAATGTAGGACTCGACGATTGCTATTATCATCGCTGCTATCTTCTGTATTCCCTGAAACCTTCCCTTCTGCTCGGGGTCGTTGAGGTCGACCTCGAGTATGCCGGTGCCCATCACCAGCTGGAGCACTATGCTGGAAAGCACTATGGGACTTATGCCTACAGTTATGAGGCTGCCGATCCTTGAAGCGAAGATGACGCTGATGAGCTGGAGCAGGGGCTGCTGGATGGCTGAGATGCTGACCCCGAAAGCCGGGGTGCTGAACATAAAGAAATAGACGGACATTATCAGCGCGGTCCAGTTGAGCTTCTCCCTGAACGAGAGCGGGGTGCTTGGTTTCCTCACGCTGGGGACGTATTTCAGCAGGACGTCAAGCGATTTTAGATCCATCTAATCCTCCTCTTTGCCTTCCATTATCTGCATTTTAACATTATAAAAGCCTCTGGGATCGAGGCTCCTTGATACGGAGATGCCTTTTCCGCTGCTGCCCTTTATGATTCCGGACAGGAACGCCATAGACATGTCAACGAAATGCCCTGAAGAGACGTCGCGCGGATAGGCCACGCTTAATTTTATTCCGCCCTTCCTGTCCCGGCTCACCTTTGCGCTTCCTATCCTGAGGAAATGGGAGGCTTCTGTTGCCAGCTTCCCCACGTCCCCGCGGCTCGATCTCCCGACCAGCTTGCCCGTAAGATAAAGGAACTTCATCACTTCTGAGAAGACCGGCTCGCCCAGCAGGGGCCTTACCGAAAGCAAGTAGTAGCTCCCTCCTGCGCCGTGTTTCGGAAAGCGCGACAGCAGGGTTTGCAGGGCTCTGACAGTGTTCGAATAATCCGATTCTGGATATTCGCTCCAGCTTTTCTCCTGGCCTGCTTTCGCGACAAACTTGCAGCGCCTGGAACCGTTGAATACGCAATCCGTCTCCTCCACGCCTATCTGCCGCTTTGCATGCGCCGAAAGGTAGCCCGAGATTATTCCGGCCTCGAACACATGGATGTTGGAACCCAGGTTTATCCCCCCGGACTTTGCACCGTAAAAAGTAAAGATGCTGTGTGATTCGAAAGGATAGTAGATCGCCTTGCCAAGGCCGCCGTGCTCGAGAAGATTGGACAGCGAGTTTATGCTTCCTGTCGAATGCCTGTAGGCTTCGGAGCCTATGTTGAAACCCGACTTGAATGCGAGCGACTTCAGCTCGCTTGCCGAGTTGTAGACTATTTCCTGCACCTCGAGCGACCTTCCGGGAATCTTCTGGGGTTTCTGCATTAGCTTTTTAATGACAAGCTCCTCGTGCGTCTCGGCTGAAATTGCAGGTTTTGGTTTCGGAGCTTGAACCCTGCGCGCCTTCTTTGCTTTTGCGTGCATTGGAGCCTTGCTTTTCCTTGTTTTTGCGGGCATTTGAAACAACAACACAAGCCTAGGCTGATTAGTGGTCTATATTCGAACTTGAGGAAAACATATATAAAAAGGTATTGAGATAGGAAGGTGGGGAGAATTTGAACAGGCTCGAGCTCTACAAGGAGATCAGCAAGAGCGTTGCGCAGGATAAGCTCGAGCAGCTGACGAAAGAAGCGGAGGAGGTAGCGAAAAAGAAGCTGCTCACCCAGAAAACAAAGGTCAAAACGGACAGGGAAGAGGGGATAAAGAGATATTTCATAAAGAACGGGGAGGTCGCCTTTTATGAACCTTATTACTTTCCTGGGACCGTGGCGGCGCACATTGTGAAGCATCAAGGCAAGAGGAGCAGGCACCACGACAAGAGGAAACCGCGACAGAACAGCGCAATAAGATACGCAATCGTAGGGCACAGCCCTGACTTCGTTGACTTGAAGCAGACCGCGGACGGAGTGAACTACGCGTTCGATCCGCACCAGTTCAAGAGCGGCGAGAGCCTAAAGTGGTACAGCTATAACAATGTATGGCATGCGCAGCTCGGCCTCTTGTACCCCGTAATAATATGCAGCAAGCACAAGACCAGCCTCGGAGTGAACCCGAGTTACGCATGGGACCAGCTCAGCTCTGAACCCTGCTGGGTGATGCCGGTCAATGGGGACGTCGACAAGATGGAGAAGGACTTTGCCGGGATGCTTAAGGGCCTGAAGAGGGTCAGCCCTCCCAACGACAGCACGGAGCAGATAGTTGAGGCGATAAAGATCGCCAAGGTGCTTGAAACTCATAAAAACCTGCTAAGGCGACTCCAATAAGACAGGTTGTTCGATGCCGCAGCACGTGAAGACGCTTTTCGTTCATAGGCAGAAGACAGAACCCAAGATGGAGATGCGCACAAAGGCAAGAACCGAGTTCACTGATGCGCACTGCCACCTCAACCTGTTCAAAAACCCACAACATGAGATGGCTGAGGCAAGGAAGAAAGGCGTTCACCTGGTAATAGCGGCCGGAGGCAGCGACAAAGACAACAACGATATCCTGAAGCTGCTGGAAATCGACAGCGTGTTCGCTGTAATAGGCATCGGCCCTGACTTTTCGACAAGGGACCATTCTAAGGTTGCAGAGATCGGAAAGATTATAAAGAGTAGCAGAAAGATCGTCGGGATAGGGGAGATAGGCATGGACGAGAAGGCTATGGCCGAGAACAATATAGAATTGCAGGAGAGGATATTCAGGGCACAGCTCGGGATTGCCAGGGCGCTGTACCTGCCCGTGGTGATACATTCAAGGGGCAGGCTTGACCAAGTGACAAGGATAATGGAAGAGGAGAAGGCTGGAAAGGCGCTTTTTCACTTCTTCGAAGGCGACGAGAAGCAGGCATCGGAGCTTGCCCAGAAAGGCCATCTCATCTCAATCCCGCCTGCAATGACGGGCAGGAGGAAAAGGATTATAAATGAACTCAGCTTAAACAGTATTGTCGTTGAGACCGATTCCCCGGTAGTGGGGAAGGGTCCTGCGGACGTTATCGGGGTTTGCGAAACCATCGCCAAGCTCAAGGGCGTCACGCTGGAGGAGGTCGCGGCGAGAACAACAGAAAACATAAGAAGGCTGTTTTATATATGACTATTCAGCCGGGCTCGTAGCTCAGCTTGGATAGAGCGACAGCCTTCTAGGACTGCGATGTATGAAGCAAGCTGAAGGTCGCGGGTTCAAATCCCGCCGGGCCCGCTGGTGTTTGCATGAAGGACGACCCAAAACACGAAGAGACGATTGCGCAGGTCAAGCAGCAGATAGAGATACTGCTGAACGACAACAGCGTGCCGAGGAACGTGAAGGCCGCACTGGAAGAGGCGAAGAAGGCGCTGATTCAGGGCGATGGCTACTCGGTCAGGGCGTCAACGGCAACATACAAGATCGATGAGGTCAGCAACGACATCAACCTGCCGCCTTACGCAAGGACAGTCATATGGAACGTGCTCAGCCTGCTCGAGTCTGTCAAGGACTAGTTTCCGATGGCAGATGATTCTGCAAATCCAACTTTTATCCAACGCTACACGGGAACGCCGTGTAAGATTTAAATAAGAAGCATCCAAAGGTCAGTGCTATTTGTTTGGGGGCATTCGCGTGGGAAACGGAACTCTGCTTGAGCTGGTGACAAGGCTCAATGGAAAGGTGATCATCAGTTCCGATGTCACCGATTCCGACCTTGAGAACGTCGATATGGAATCCCTTTTTGCAAACGTGATTGAACATTTTGAGAGATCTGAAAGCGCAATTCTTGGGAAAAAGGAACTCGTTGGCATCATCTCAAGCATGAAGGAGAAAAAGGAGCCTGTGCAGGTGGAGATAATAAGGTCAGGAGACTTCAAGCCTCTGTCCAAGGAGCTTGACGCTGATTATACTTCCAGAAATGTCAAAGTAGACAAGACGTCTTCGAGCGTGACCGATTTTGTCGATTACTTCCAGAGCAGGTTCAGGAAGCTGAGGGAGATAATCAAGTCCCACGGGCTCAGCGGCATGATAGGCAACATTGAAAGCACAAAGCACTACATCGACGGCAGGGAACTCGTGATGGTCGGCATAGTGTTTGACAAGATTGTCACAAGAAAAGGCCACATACTTGTAACTCTCGAGGATGAAACTGGAACCGCGAAGGTGCTGTTCCTCAAGCCGCAAAGAAAAGCAAGGGACCAGGCGAATGAGCTATTTGATGCCGCAAGCAGGCTCGTGAAAGACGACGCCGTGGCCGTAAAGGGAAAAGTGGCGAATCCGTTCATATTCGCGTCAAAACTGCTTTGGCCTGACGTACCGATACACTACCCGAACAAGAGCGAGGAGGATGTTGCAGTAGCGCTTGTATCGGACGTCCATGTTGGCCACAAACTTTTCATGGAAAAACAGTTCGGCAAGTTCCTGGAGTGGGTGAACGGCGGCGTGGACAAGAGGAAAGACCTTGCCGAGAAGATAAAATACATGGTGATCGGCGGGGACCTGGTGGACGGGATAGGAATATACCCACAGCAGGAAAAAGAGCTTGCGATAGACGACATCTACAAGCAGTATTCAGTCTTCTTCGATTTCCTGCAGAGCATTCCCGATTACATAGAGGTTTTTGTGATTCCAGGAAATCATGATGCTGTGCAGAGGGCGGAGCCCCAGCCCCAGATAGGAGACAACTTCCTTGACGATTTCAAGCGAGAGAACGTGCACATGATGACCAACCCGTGCTATCTGAACCTCCATGGGACGAAGTTTCTCGTCTATCACGGGACCTCCCTCGATTCAGTCATAAGAAGCATACCTGGCTGTACCTACGGCACGCCCACTGATGCGATGAAGGAGATACTTAAGAGGAGGCACCTTTCGCCGATATACGGCGGAAACATAATAATTCCTGGAAAAACAGACTCGCTCGTGATAGACGAGGTGCCGGACGTGCTGCACATGGGCCACATACACAAGAATGGCTATGACAACTACCACGGAACTGCGATAATAAACAGCGGAACTTGGCAAGGAAGGACCGGCTTCCAGGTGAAGCAGGGCCACATACCTTCGCCGTGCCTCCAGCCCATCTACGAGACCAAGACGATGAAAATGAACCTGATCGACTTCAACGAGGTGTGAAAGACGGATACTGAAGAATATTTCAAGAACCTTGAAGAGAAGTTCGATATAGCCTACAGCATAGCCAGCAAGGCCAAGGCTGTCGGATTCGATCCGCATCCGAACGTTGAGATAAAGGTAGCACCGGATCTTGCAGGCAGGGTGGAGGGGCTCATTAACGTAAAGGGCATCTCGGAGCTCATACGCAAAAACCAGCAAGTGGTCAAGAACAGGAACGAGCTGATCTTCATGACGATAAAGGAGATCTGCACAAACAGCGAGTTCTCCAGCCACGAGACCATAAAAAGGATAGAGCTTGCAGTAAGGGTCGCGCTTGCGATGATAACTGACGGGGTGCTGGTTGCGCCTACTGAAGGGATGCAGGGAATCTCGCATTTCAGGAATCCGGACAACTCCGATTACATCGCAGTATCCTATGCAGGGCCGATAAGGAGCGCGGGAGGAACTGCCGTTGCGCTATCGGTAGCTTTTGCAGATTACGCAAGGAGATTCTTCAGCATAGGAGACTACCGTGCCACCCCGAATGAGATAGAGAGATATGTGGAAGAGCTTGAGATCTACCACGAAAGGGTTACCCCGTTGCAATACAGACCTCCTGCCGATGAGATAAGAACGATTGTTTCCAACTGCCCTGTCTGCGTGGACGGGGTTCCCACAGAGGAGGTGGAGATAAGCGTGCATGCAAACATGTCGAGAAGGGGATTCGACGGCAAGGACGTGGCTGTAACAAACAGGATCAGGGGGGGAATCCCGCTCGTGGTCAGCAGCATAGCGCAGAAAGCGAAGAGCGTCTCTAGGGAGGTGAGGAAGGCGGGGCTCGACTGGAGCTGGCTTGATGGCATAATCAAGCTGGACAAGGTAAAAGCGGCGCCGGAAGCTTCGAAGGACGAGACTGCGGTGTTTCTCGATGAACTCGTGGCGGGAAGGCCGATACTTGCTTACCCGAAGCACTTCGGAGGCTTCAGGCTAAGGTATGGGAGGAGCAGGATGACCGGAATAGCGGCGAAGGGCTTCAGCCCCGCTACGATGGCGATAGTCGACGATTTCATAGCGATTGGCACGCAGTTGAAGATAGAGCTTCCCGGAAAGGGGTGCGTAGCCTCGCCGGTCGATTCGATTGAGGGGCCTTTTGTGAAGCTCAAGTCTGGAGAGTCGCTGCGCATAAATGACGCCGAGACCGCCAGGCTGCTGAGGAACCGGATAGGGAAGATAATCTGCCTGGGAGACGTGCTCATAACCTACGGGGATTTCAAGAAGAGCAACACGAAGCTGCAGCCCAGCGGCTACGTCGAGGAGTTCTGGGAGGCCCAGCTGAGAGATGCAACAAAGGAAATGCAGAAAGTCGACCATGCAAACATAAGTTTTGAGGAAGCGTATGCGGTTTCGATGAAATACAGAATACCGCTTCACCCAAAATTCCTCTTCGAATTCCAGGCAGTGGACGCGGAAGAGCTGGAATTGCTTGCAAGCGCAATTTTGCCTTCGCTTGCTAAAAGCAAAACGGCCAGGGAGATTGAGGGTTTGAAGATCCAAGCCGGAGATGGGACAGATGGGACATCGGAGCTCGACAGAATACTCGACATGCTCATGGTCCCCCATGCTTTCGCAAACGAAGGCATTGAGATCAGAGGGGACTACGCAAAGGCGCTCATTACGTCGCTCGGGTTCACGGAAGGTTCAGACCTTGGGATCAGGACAGAGGGGGTGATGGAAAAGTACAAAGCAGGTTATGACGACACTCTCTCGCTTGTAAACTCGGTCTCGCAAGTCAAATTGATGAAAAGGTCGATATTCCTGGGAGCAAGAATAGGCAGGCCTGAAAAGGCGAAGGAAAGGCTGATGAAACCCGCACTGAACATACTATTTCCTATCGGATTCAGGGGCGGGAAGGAAAGAAATCTTTCAAACGCTTACATTGCAGGCACGAAAAAGTTCGGAAGCACAGGAATGGATGTAGAGATAGCGTCCTATAGATGCGACTCGTGCGGACTTGCTATGGATACACCTTATTGTTATAGCTGCAAGAGGCGCTGCAGGATAGATTACAGGTGCCCGAACTGCGGAATCAGGCAGGAAACTCCGGTCTGCAGGAACTGCGGCGCTGAAACCCGGGCTTACGATGAGAGGGGCATCGATTTCGAGGCGCTGGTTTCAAAGGCGATGCAAAAAATAGGCGTGGACAAAATGCCCAAGTCAGTGAAGGGCGTCAAGGGGCTCGTGAGCAGGAAGAAGATAGCCGAGCCTGTGGAAAAGGGCATATTGAGGTCGATGCACGGCGTTTACATTTTCAAGGACGGCACTGCAAGGTTTGATGCCACAGACATGCCGATAACTCACTTCTATCCGAAGGAGGTAGGAGTCAGCGCAGCAAAACTGAGAGAGCTTGGCTATGACAAAGATTATGAAGGAAAGGAGCTTGCGAGCGAAAATCAGTTGCTCGAACTCAAGCACCAGGACGTAATAGTGAATAAAAGGGGCGGAGAGTACCTGCTAGCGGTCTCCCGGTTTGTCGATGACATGCTGCAGAGGCTCTATGGAATGGGCGCCTACTACAGGGCAAAGGACTCCCAAGACCTTATCGGCAAACTTGTTTTGAGCCTGTCGCCTCACACGTCCTGCGCCGTGCTAAACAGGATAGTAGGATTCACGGAAGCAAATGTAGGTTTCGCGCATCCCTACGTGATCTCGGCGAGAAGGAGGAATGCGGATGGTGACGAGGACACGATAATGCTGCTTCTTGACGCCTTGATAAACTTTTCAAGGGAATACCTTCCGGTTACGATAGGAGGCACGATGGACGAGCCTCTACTCATGATGACGCGCGTGATGCCGCAGGAGGTTGACGACGAGGTCCATGCGATGGAGGTAGTAAACGATTATGGGATCGAGTTCTACAGCAAGACGTTCGAGAACGCATCCCCTGATGAGGCCAAGGTTGAACTTGTTAAGAACAGGCTTGAAACGCCAGGGGCTTTCCATAACCTTAGCTTCACCCATGCCGCATCTGCCAACGCGATACGCGATTCCCCGAAGAGCAGCATTTACACAATCCTCAAGACGATGGACGAGAAGATAGACGAAGAGTTCAAGGTCATGGACATGCTCGAGTCGATAGACAAGCGGGATGCGGCGCGCAGGCTGATAAACGGGCATTTCATACGGGATCTCATCGGCAACCTGCACTCATTCTCAAAACAGAGGTTCAGGTGCTCCTCGTGCAACGCGAAGTACAGGAGGGTTCCGCTGAGCGGCAAATGCACAAGGAACAACTGCGGCGGGAAGCTCCTGCTTACGATATCCAAGGGGAGTATCGAGAAATACCTAAACACTTCAATAAAGCTTGCAGACAGGTATAACCTCGACACATACACCAAGCAGAGGCTACAGCTCATAAAGGACGAGATAGGCAACCTATTCGGCGCCCAAGAGGTTAACGCTGATGAAAACAAGGGCCAGTTCAATCTGGTAAACTTCATGTGAGGTAGCGGGCTGCTATGTACTCTTTGGCGTTCTGGAGCAGCTGCTTTTGATTTTCGTATTTCGCCTTCTCTATCGCCTTGCCTATAGGCATGAGGAAACATCTCTTGTGCTCCTCGGAGATCGCAATCTGCTTTATGTCTTTGCTGTGGATGAACGCAAGAAAGTATGTTACTTTTTTGCTTACTCTTATTCTTTTGCCGGTTTTGGGTTCAGCCTCTTCGAAAACATACGACTGTTCTCCGACAAACCCTGTGTCAAGATGGACTGCTATGCCAAGCTCTTCCCTTATCTCTCTGTGAGCCGCCTGCAGTACGCTCTCGCCGCGTTCGAGATGGCCTTTCGGACCTATGTCCACCGCTTCCTCATCAGACTCTCTCCCGCGATAAGCCGGGTTCTTGACAAGCTGGAGCACATATATTGCCTTATTTTGGATCGTGAAGACAATAGCGCCTGCAGCGACCTCGCTCCTCGAGCTCGGCTTGCTACTTGGAGGCATTCTTTTTGACCGCTTCTTCAAATATGTCAAGCCCCTTCTCTAAATTAGACTCCGAAATGGTAATGGGCGGTATAAGGCGTATCGTTGACTTTCCGCACGGGAGAATCAATAGGCCATTGTTGAAGCAATATGAGATAATCTGATCCCTTTCCTTGCTTGCATACTCCTTCGTGACCTTGCTCTTGACAAATTCCGCTGCGGTCATGAGCCCCAGGCCGCGGACATCCCCTACCATCTCGTATCTGTCCTTCATTTCATAAAGCCTCTTCATCACTTTCTTTCCTTTTGATTTGACTTGCGCCTCGAGGCTCTGCTTGTTTCTCTTCACGTAATCCAGCGAGGCGATCGCTGCAGCCACGGAAACAAGATTTCCTCCGAATGTTCCGGCGTGAGCGCCAGGAGTCACGTCTCCCAGGCCGTGCCGAGACACTGTTAGACCGATAGGCAATCCGCCTGCAAGCGCCTTTGCAAAAGTGTAAATGTCAGCCTTGACTCCGAAATTGTCAAGCGCGAGGAATTTCCCGGTTCTCATGTAGCCCGCCTGGATTTCGTCGTCGACCAGAAGCATCCCGTATTTGTCCGCGAGCTCTCTCAGCTGCTTGAAGAAACCATGCGGCGGGATTACGTACCCTCCCTCTCCTTGGACAGGTTCGAAGAATATCGCGCCTATCTCCTCTGGAGGTATTTGCCTGCCGATTATGTTTGTTTCTATGAACTCGATGCTCTCTTTTGAGCACTCCTCCGGATCGTCGCTGTGGTGCTTGCACCTATAGGGATTTGGGTACGGGGCATGCGAAACGTTGACCAGAGGCCCGTAATGAGCGTGATGGATCGTTTTTGTAGCTGTGAGTGCCATCGAGCCGAAGCTTCTGCCGTGAAAGGAGTTGTAGAATGCAATGATGTGGTTTCTTTTCGTGAATATCTTTGAAAGCTTCATTGCGTCCTCGTTCGCTTCCGTGCCTGAGTTTGAATAGAAAACCCTGCCGAATCCAGGAGGCATGAACTCCATGAACTTCTCTGCGAATCTCACCGGAAGTTCAGAGTAGAAGTCCAAAAATGCCGGATGCATCAACTTGTCGATTTGGTTCTTGGCAGCATTCCTTATCTGTGTGTTGGCGTTTACGCCGAGCGTGTAAACTCCGACAAAGCTCGAGAAGTCTATGAACCTGTTGTCAGCTATGTCATAGATATAGTCGCCCTGACCGTGATCCACCGCGAAGGGGAAGTCTTCCCTTGTGGTCGAAAGTATGATCTTCTTATCTCTGTTAATCACGTTTGTGATTTTTGCGGAAGGCTTGAAAGGCATAAAGTCACTTGAGTTTGGATGCCTCCACTTCAAGCACGCGGGCTATCTGTTCCTTGTTTCCAAGCTCGACCTTTTCGGAAAGGAACTCCAGGTGCTTGACATTGCATTTCCGCTCCTTCAGCCTGGTCGAGGTTATTATGTGGACAAAATTAGAATCCAAAACCTTTGTCACCACCGCTCTCTTTCCGGCATCCCTGCCGAACTTCTTTACGCAGACTCTTCCTACTTCCACTAATGCCACTGGATCACATCATTCTTGACTCCAGCTTCTCCGCTTCCATTATGATCTCCTTCGCGGCTTCTTCTGGAGTTTTATTATTAACATCAAGCACAATCTTAAAAGGCTTGAGGTCTTTGCCAAGCTCTATCCCATACATCTTCTTGTAGAGGGAATAATTCTTCTCGTCCCTCTCCTTCACGACTTTCCTAGCCTTTGGCAACGGCATGCCGTCCCTTTTGGACATCCTTTCCGCCCTGACCTCAAAATCAGCCTCGAGCCATATCTTTATCCCGTTCCTAGAAAGCCATGGCATCGTGTAGCTCGTTACCACTATGTTGCCCTTGTCAATCTTTGCTATCATTCGCCTATCCGCCTCCTTGTCGAAATCAGCGTTCTTCTTTCTCTCCTCCAGGAACTTCATCCCCTCCGGAGTGTCCCACCAACCTTCGCCGGTTATTACGTAGCCGCGCTCTTTCGCCATCTCCTTCAGGATGTCGCCACCTCCTATGGTCTCCATCTTTAGCGACTTGGCTATTTCTATGGCGGTCGTGGTCTTGCCTGCGGCAGGCATGCCAGAAAGGATTAGCGCTTCCATGTTTTTTTTGGTGCGATAAGATTAATATTCCTAGTGGATTTTTCAGGAGAGTAGGTTTCCGGAAAGCGCCTTTCGTTTATAAAACGAATTAATAAATAGCACAGAATTTCAATAGGTGTGGAAAATAACGGAGATTGAATGCCATTAGCATTTGGAGGAAATTCCAAGACAGGCGCCTCGCATGTTGGCCTTGAGGGCGACTCGGGTGTTTTTGAAGATGCTGTCAGACGCAGTCCTGCGAAGTACGGAGGGGCCAGGACGAACTCCGTTGATCTGAGTTCGGTGGCAACCTCGGTCGCCGGAGGGCTTGGCGCAGGCAGTGGAGCGATCATAACCTGGCTTTTCAGAGAGTGGTGGAGATCCCCAGACTTGAAGGTGATGTTTGAAGATGGCAAAATACCCTATAGGCAAGTTTTGCCCAACAGCCTGCCCGAGAATAAGAAAAACAGTACGCTTTGGATTCGTTTCCAGATCCAAAACCACGGTAGGACCACGGCCACGGGGCTGAAGGTGAGGCTGGTTTCGATAAAGGACCTGGATGACGGAGGAAAGGACGTGAAAGAATACTTCCCGACCACTCTTGAGTGCATTTCGGGGGACGGTGCAAAAAACTTCCCGCTTGAAAAAGACGATGTTGCGATAATAGGCCTGGTGCACAGAAACAGCGCCGAACCTGATTTGTTTGAGCTTTCGACGGTGAGAGACGGCCATGCTAATGGAAGAAAGCTCGTCTATGGAGAAGGGCACTACATGTTTCAGGTTAAAATTTACGGAGAGGGAATGAACTCGATAGAAAAGAAATTTGAAGTTACAAGCGGCAGGGGCTTCGGAAATCTTCATGTTGAAAAAATGCCTGACCCTAAGATTCCTTTTGTTGGAAAAATGAAGGATTTTTTCGAACAGCTGTTCTAGTGGGCAATCATCTGCAGGACGAAGCCCTTCTGCTTCATCCCGATGTCATTGACCCTCATCTCCCCATTCTCTATCCTGCTCGCCAGCTTCACGACTTCGGCCGTGCAGCCAGCGCAAAGCACGCCTCCGAAAATCCTAGAATTAGACTTCCTGCTCTTTCCGTTTGCGCTTTTGCCGATGTTTATGCCGTTGAGCTCGGCCCTGCATATCGCGCAGTGGGGCATGCTCGCCTTTTTCCTCTCATAGTGCATAAGGCGCCTGCCGCTGGGGCTCACCCTGGCCAGTCTCCTGTAGCTCCTTGAGCGATGCATCGGCTTGGGCAGATCTAGCACCTCGATTTATTCTGTATAATAAGCAGAATTATGTATTACTTTTTACCTACAACTATTTAAAGCATTTGAGACATCTAGTTAGCTTAGATTTTGTGGAGCAGGAAGCACAGCAGGAAATACGAGCGAAGAAGGAGCCGAACGTGCCGGAAGGCCTAGCCGAAACGATGCAGAAGCAGGGCTATCACTTCGTGGGCGCGCATTCGGCGACAAAGATATGCGGCTACACGTCCAGGAGCCTCAGGGGAGGCGATTCCTGCTACAAGCACCAGTTCTACGGGATAACAAGCTACCGCTGCATCCAGGCGACTCCTGCCATCGGCTGCAATCTCGCTTGCTCATTCTGCTGGAGGATAATACCTGATGAGGAAGGATACAAGTGGAACGGGATCAACGCGATGAGCAAGTGGGACGATCCGAAGGAGATAGTCGACGGCTTGGTGGAAGAACACAGGAAAATAATAAGCGGCTACAAAGGGAATGGGAGAGTCACGATTGAGAGATGGAACGAGGCAAACGAACCGGCTCATGTCGCACTGAGCCTTACTGGAGAGCCGCTATTCTATCCCAAGATGAACGAATTGATCCGGGAGTTCCACAGCAGGGGAATAAGCACCTTCCTCGTGACCAATGGCACGATGGCAAACGCGCTCAAGAACCTGGCCGTGCTGCCTACCCAGCTTTATGTTTCCGTACAGGCCCCGAACAAGGAGGTATACGGCAAAACGGTGAGGCCAAAGAACCTGAATGCCACCTGGGACAACTTTATCAACTTCCTGCAGGTGTTTTCCATGAAGAACACTAGGAGGGTCTTCAGACTCACTCTTGTCAAGGGCCTCAATATGACAGATGCGGAAGGTTATGCTGAACTCATCAAAATAGGAAAGCCCCACTACGTTGAAGTCAAGGGCTTCGTGTTTGTCGGAGGGGCCAGAAATCCAAAGAGGGGCCTCGAATACACGCAGATGCCAAGAAAGCAGGAGATAATTGATTTCGCGAACGGGATTGCCAGAGAGTGCGGCTATTTCATCGCAGACTACCATGGGAGCAGCAACGTGGCGCTGCTATGCCATGATGAAGAAGCTGCCAAAAACAGGCTGATACGCTTTGAAAAGTGATTTTTCCTAGGCGCTGACTGCGTTCTGCATCTTTTTGCTTTGAGCCAGAAGCCTCTTGTCCCTGGCCATCAAAACCATCGAAATCACCAGACCTACAACGAACGTCACCAGGATGAAATAGGAAGTGTCGGTGAAGTTCATAGAAAACACCGAAACGACTGGCTTCCCAGGGAAAAGCGAGGGGAAGATGACATAGAAGAGAAGTGCAAAAACCGGAAGGATTACCAGCATGGGCTTGAAGCTCGAGCGCATGCTTGCCGAGAGCAGGCTTGATATCTCCTTCTGCTTCTGCAGAAGCACCTCTTCGCTCGCCTTGCTCTTGACCAGCTCATTCAGCTGTTTTGATTTCTCCTTTATCGCGTCCTGCATTTCGTACATTGTGATTGAGTTTACAAGCTTGCGCTGGATTGAAACGGCGAAAACAGAATAGGCCACAGCGACAATCGTAAGCCAGGTTAGCAACTCCATTACCAATCACTTCTTCCCTTTGAGTATCTCTAGGACGCGCCCCCTAGTCGCCTCCACCATATTATGTGGATTTTCTACTATATAAATTGGCACTTCCATTCTGATTGCATAGACTGCAAGGCACGCCAGGTTTAGGTTCCTGTGCCTGCTTAGCGTCTCCTCCGTGTCCTTCTGCCTGTTCCTCCCCTTGTCCCTCTCACGCCTTTCCAGTATCTCCTTGTTGGGGGCATCGATGTATACTATACCCGCTGCCTTGCCCTTTAGCGTGTCCAGGTCATCCAGAGAGAGCCCGATTTCGTACGCGTCGCCTTTCTTGACAGTCACATGGGTGTCAATCGCCACGGTTCCCTGCATCTCTCCAGCCTTCTTGAGAACGTCATGCCTTGTCTTCACCATAAATTCGTAGTTTTCGAGGGATTTGGCACGTATCTCGTCCCTGTCAGTTATCCCGAACCTCTCAGAAAATACCCTGAACATCTCGTTTCCGATGTTGATTACCTTTACCGATGTGATGCCGCTCAGAACCGTGGTTTTGCCAGAGCCTTCTGTGCCGAACACGAAAAATAGTCTGGACATTTTAGCACATTATGATTGCATCAACCGCGGCATAAAAGCTTCAGCGGACCTCTATCGGAGTAAGGTCTCCGTTGAACATGTTGGCCACTAGTTTGAGCATACCATTTTCATCTGGTTGGAGGGGACTGTTGGTCCTTTTGTACAGAGGGCCGAGCACTTCCTTGGCGAACGCGGGCAGATCTGCTTCGGCTATGCCAGCCTCATTCAGCGTTGAAGGAAGATTCATGTGTTTTAGCATCTCAACTACCTTCTCTGCCATCTCCCTTCCAAGCTCCACGTTCGTTTTAGGGAGTTCACGGCTGGATCCCATCGGATGCGCGGGATCACCCCGAAAGATTTGATGGTTTTCATGATACGGGTTAATGCCGTAGGCTTCAGCAAGAGGCTTCAGCCTGTCGAAAGTCGTTATTGCAGAATAATTTGAAAGTATATAAGGCAGCGCCACGCCGACCGAAACCCCGTGGGGGAGCGGCTTCCTTTCTATTATCACATAGCCGAAGGTATGGCCGTAGACCTGCTTTGCCTGGAGGGCTATTCCGCCCATGAGTGCCCCAACACTCATTGCTTCTCTTGCTTCCTTGTCGCTTCCGTTGTCGTATGCTTTTTCGATATTGGGCACTATGTGCCTTATGCCGTACAGCGCAGCTTTGTCTGTTGCACCGTTCGCAAGCGCTGAAAAATAGGCTTCAGTGTTGTGGCACAAGGCGTCGATTCCTGTTGCCGCGGTGACAGATTTTGGCATTGTCATCGTCAGCTCAGGGTCGACTATGGCTCTTTTCGGGATCAGCAAGGGGCTGTTGATCCACTGCTTGCGCCCATCCGCGGTCACCATCGAGGTCACAGTGAGGTACGCTCCCGTACCTGCAGTTGTGTCGATCAATATAGTAGGCAATGAATCGGCAGTGAATTTGTTATTCCCTATGTAGCTCCTAACGTCCCCGGCATTGGTAGCCATCGCAGCAGTTACCTTCCCTATGTCCTGCGGACTCCCTCCGCCTACAGCAATCACAAGGTCGTATTTGCCGCTTCTTACTTTGTCTGCTGCAAGCTGGTATATTTCAAGCCTGGGCTCAGGCTGCACCTGGTCGAAAACATCGGATTTAACGTTGCGCAGCTGTGCAGCGACCTTGGCGACTGCTCCGGTCTTCACCATCACGGAATCGGTCACTATGAGCACGTTCGTTCCGCCGAGCTCTTCTACAATCGAATCCAGTTTGCTTAGAGCGCCGAAACCGAACTCGAACTTGGTACGGACATTAAGCTCTTTGTTGAGCAGATCTTGGTAAAGCGCAAGGTCCGCGGTTCCGCGCTTCACGGCAGCAAACGAGCCAGCATCTCCTTTTTCTTTGTTTCCGGTCGCGCTCATATTCTTCACTTTTTGTTCCTTCTCAGGGAGCTTAGTTCTGTGATAAGTTCAGGACTAGTCATCCTTCCGGGAAGCAGGAACCATGATATTGCGTCGTAGGCTCGGTTTCTTCTGAGCCTGAGCTCTCTTTCTATCTTCCCTATCTTCTGGAATCTGTCCATGGTTAGCCTTGGGTTGACCGCAATATAAACGTTGGCGTTAGAAACGCTCTCGGTTAGGACGCTGCAGGACTTCGGGGTTTGGGGGCTAATCCGATTCTCCCATTCCGCCGCCGGGCATGCCGCCAGGTGCACCGCCCCCTATAGGAGACTTGCCCTTGGAGCTGATCATGTCGTCAATCCTGAGAATCTGGACGCTGCACTCCGTGGCGCTCGAAATGGCCTGCTGCTTTATCTTGACCGGCTCTATGACTCCGAGCTTGTCCATGTCTCCTATCACGCCCTTGTGGACGTCAACGCCGCTGGCCCTGCCCTCTCTGCCCTTCATCTTGCTCCTGAGCTGGACTATCGTGTCTATTGCATCCATGCCTGCGCTGTCTGCGAGCGTCTTCGGGATCGCCTCAAGCGCGTCTCCGAAAGCCTGGATCGCCAGCTGCTCCCTTCCGCCCACGTTGTTGGCATACTCCCTCAAGCCTTTCGCCACGAATTCCTCTGCGCTGCCTCCTCCATAAACATACCTTCCGACTTCCAGGGAGCTTGTCAGAGCGCCGAGTTGGTCGGTTATTGCGCGCTCGGTTTCATCGACAACTTGCTTTGTTCCGCCGCGCACGAATATCGTAACGCTCTTGGGGTCCTTGCACTTCTCGGCGAAGACCATCTGCTCCCCTGACATCTTCCTTTCCTCGACCAGGCCTGCAAATCCGAGGTCCTTCGAAGTCAGATCGTCGAGGCTTGTGACCAGCTTTGCGCCGGTTGCCTTTGCAAGCTTCTCCATGTCGCTCTTCTTTACCCTTCTCACTGCCATGATTCCTGCTTTTGCCAGATAGTGCTGCGCGACATCATCTATGCCCTTCTGAACGAAGAGCATGTTTGCACCGCTCTTTGATGCCTTGTCGACCATGCCCTTGAGCATCTTTTCCTCCTGCTGCAGGAACGATTGCATCTGCTCAGGCGAAGTGATCTCGATCCTGGCGTCCGTCTCGGTCTTCTCTATCTCCAATGCCACGTCAAGCAGAGCTATCTTTGCGTTCTTGAATGACTTCGGCATTCCTGGATGGGCGATCTCCTTGTCGATAAGCACGCCGTTAATGTACTGCGTGTCCTCGACCGATCCCCCTTCCTTCTTTTCAAGCTTGATGAAGTCCTTGTCGATTACGACCTTGTCTCCCTTCGTCTCAGCCACCTGCTTTATAGCCTGTATCGACAGCTTGGACAGGTACTTCCTCGTCGAATCGTTGCCGATGTTCTTGGAGCCCACCGAGACCAACGCTATCTTTTCAAGCTTCTCGTCATCCTTGAGCAGCACGGGGTCGGAGCATTCTATGAGAAGCTCCTTTGACTTCTGGGCGGCCATGTCGTAGCCCTTGATTATCGTGTTTGGGTTTATGCCCTTCTCGATCAGGTCGCCGGCATTCTTCAGAAGTTCGCCTGCGATTATGACTGCGGTTGTGGTGCCGTCTCCAACTTCTTTGTCCTGGTTCTTCGCAATCTCGACCATGAGCTTCGCGACAGGATGCTCGACGTTCATCTCCTCGAGTATCGAGGCGCCGTCATTCGTTATCGTTATGTCTCCAAGCTCGCTGACCAGCATCTTGTCCATGCCTTTGGGTCCGAGCGTGCTCCTTATGATTGTAGAAACAGCATAGCCGACCGCTATGTTCGTTCTCTGCGCTTCCCTTCCTATGATCCTCGATGCCCCCTCAGGGAGTATCACATACTGTTGTCCTCCAAGTTGGTTTTCAGCCATTAGTTCACCTATTTTAGTAGAATTTCCCCCTTAACTGCCTAGAAATGGATTGTATTTTTTATGGGTATACAATCATACTTTTGGCAGGAAAACGTATTTATGCCTTTCGTGACTACGCGGGTTGAACTCATTCGGGGGCGGCTTTGCTAGCCGAAATCGCCATTTCGGACTTGACAAGCCATGCTCCTGCCGTTCCGAGGCAGCTCCAAGAGAACCCGAGCCAAAGCTTTTCAGCGAGATTGAATGCGGTGTATGGCTCAAGGGCGATTACTCCTGCAGCCGTTCCTCCCATGACGAGAACTATCGAGGCGGCTCCGAGATCGCTTAGTCCGCTTCTCTTGGAATTTTTGAGCGATTTAATGCCGATGCAAGCTCCCCTCAATGCGGACTTGGCTGCAGAACCTAAATCATCAATTCTTGATGCTGATTCTTCCTTCTCCATTATTTCACGGGAAGGCTTCTCTGAATCGCTTAATTAATCTTGACATTATTTGTGTTATGCGGGAAATCGGCGCTAACTGAGGGGCTTTCCGCAGTGGGAGCATGATTTTGACGATGCGGGATTCTTCGTGTCGCATTGAGTGCAGAAAACGTACGCACCGACTTTTGAATCAGGATAGTCGGCAGATTTCGGATCGGGAACTGATGAGTCACTGCTGAACGCATCCATCTTTTTGTTTATCAAGTTAGCCAATGCTGCGGCTGCGCTCTGGCTAAGGCCATCTACCTCGCCCTCCTGTTTGCCGTTCGGAAGCAGGCCCTTGTCATTGTCGAAGCCCTGTATCCTTATGAAGACCGAGGACGCCACAACGCCGTTTACAAGCCTGACGCTCGTTATGTGCCTGTAAGGTATGACCTCGAAGTCCTGCCTGATCCCGAGATTCACCCTGTTCAGCACTATGATGCGTTTGTCCGTGGCTATTACTGAAGTGGGGGTGATAAGCGAGCCGCCCGGGCCTATTCTTCGCTGCCTTACGGTCATCTCCACTTTCTCGTCTGGCCAGAGGATCTTGTTTACAGCCTTCACGTCACCGGCATCTATCGCCATGAGAATATCTTGGTGTGGAAAGGATTTAAGGGTTTGGAACAGCCCTTACCGCTCTCTTTTTGCCGGCAGATCCGCCTTCACTATTCCGTCTATCTGCGGGTCGAAACCGAGATAGTCAAGCTTGAGGTCGTCGTTCATGATTTCCATGAAAGCTAGGCCGGGCTTGTTTTTCTCGTAGGGCAGGTTCTGGTGGGTGGCAATTACCTCGATCGTCCTTGTATTGCCGTTTGCGCTAAGCGTGAGCCTGAGCGGAGGCGAGAATATTTCCACGTCGTCGTTCAGCAAAGTTCTGGCTGTGACAATCATGATGTCGCTGTGGCTCTTTGCGACTTCCAAAGTGCCATCTTCTGCAATCGCCATTTCGAAAAAGCCAATTTGGTTCATGGAAGCAGGTTCCTGAAGATGCTCATACAGAGCCACTTTCAGCGGTTCGCTCGTGTCTTTTCTTCCCAATACCGCTGAGATTTCACGCATGGGCTCTGATTGCCCAGCGTAATCGAAGGCCTTGACCACTATCGCGGATGCATCCTCTGGAATTCCGCTTTGCCTTATCAAAACAGAAATCACCTTTTGGTCATTCGTTACCGTGAGTTGTTGTTTTTCTGACATTTTAGCAGTATTGATATATTACAGTACCTTAAAAACTTTGCTCGCGATTCGTTCACAGGTGCTTGCTCAGCCGGGCATTGTGAAGTTGTTCACCACCCATGGCGGCTTCGGCGTGAGGGTCGGCTGGGGACCGGTGTAGTTATTTATCTGGTATATGACGACAGGATGAGAATCGTTGACGAAGTTGACTCCCGTGAAGTCGCTGGGGTAGACGATGCGGAATCCGGGGAGGCTGCCGAGATAGAAGCCTCGGTAGTAGTTTGAGTTGTAGAACTGCGTCGGAGCGTTTGTTATCGTGTTGTTAGGTCCGTTGGGCAGGTAGAGCGCGATGAACGTCAGGAACTGCTGCCCGCCGCCAAGTCTGTTGATTCCGGCGAAGAACTGCTGGGTGGGAATGAGCAATACGTTCGTCTTGCTTCCGTTCGAATCAAGCATGCGCACAGGCTCGCTGCCTGAAGATAGGTTGAGCGGGGCGCAGAATGTCTGGTTGGATATCTGGTTGTTTGCAAGGAGCGCGGTCTTCAGGGCTGTGGTCTTTATGTTCTGGCTGGCGAACTGGCAGTAGTTGTTTATATTGTTAGTATCGACAGGGACAAGGAGGTATGCTGGAGCGTGGCTCGTCTCGCAACGGGAGGTGCCGAGAACGTATGGCGAGCTGGTGCCATTTGCCTCGGATTCGGCAAATTCCTTGCTCGTCTGATTGACATAGACGCACGCCAGGAAGTTGAGGGCCTGCCATTTCGCGGTTATCTGATCATCGAACAGAACGTACTTTGCGTTGGCCACCCGATCCGAAAAGTTGGCCAGGTTTGCAGGGCCGAACCCGTTATTGGGTCCAAGGACAAATCTTGCCGCTGTAGCGTAGTCGAGTTGGGCGATCGAATTGTCGCCTCGCAGCACAGCATTGCTGTTGCCGAACCAGTTTATCCAGTCGCCGTAGTCCCACCATGACAGGACCCTCGGCGACAGGGGACCTACGTTCTGCTTCAGCCAGCTCATGGCGTTGAGCCATTCCTGCGGGATGGTGTTGCAGAAAATGTCGAAACCGATCGCGTTGCCCTGCTGGCTTATCGCCTGGCAGCTTGCGCCTGCGGCGCTGGCGATGTTTACAAAGACCGTCGATTCGAGCAGCACTACCGCCACCGCAAACCCAAGGATAATCTTCCTTGCCAGGTCTCCATCGCTCTTTTTAATGGCCAGAAGCAGCTCGCCTATTATAATGCTGAACGCGATTATGTAGCCGACACCGAAGTGCGGAAGGTACTTTATCTCTATCATCCCGGCTATGGCAAGCGGCCAGACTGCTGATATCGAGAGTATGCTGCCCTTGGAATCCCTGTTGTAAATGGCGAGGGCGCTGAGTATCGTGAACACTATAAGCACGAACCAGACCAGCACGTTGACCCCGAAGAAGCTCGCGCCTATGATGCCGAATCCCGCGGGCCCGAAGTTGAAGTTGAAGCCTGTAGGCTCGAACTCCTGCACGGTCATGAAAAGCGGTATCGACGGGGTTGTGTAACGGGTGCTGAGCTCCAGATAGCCCTTGAACGGCTTTCCTAGGGGCGTTGCGAAGATAAGCACGAGAGCGATAACACCAAGGACCGCAAGCCAAGCGAGATAGAGGTTCAGGTTAAGGCCGGGCAGCTTGATGATTCCTCTTTTATGGATCTCGAGCGGCACACGCTCCAATATGAAAACGAACAGCAGCGAGAGGGCTGGGAAAGATACGATTACAGGGATTCCGAGAACGCTTGGTATCTTGTTGGTGAGCACAGTGTTGTAAGGGTTGAACAGGGCGTAGAAGAATGTGATGATGGCGATTATTATGAGGTTCATCCTGTAGAAATCCTTGTTGCTCCTTTTCCTCAGCACGTCAATCGTTCCCTGCAGCGCGATGTAGATCGCGAAGACCCCGGAGATCACCGAATAGTAGTGGGCGCCGAGGAACGACGCCGCGAACGCCAGCCCTGCAAGGATGGCGAACCTTGGTTCTTTTTGGTTCTGGACGGCAAGAAGAAACGCTGTGTAGAAGAAGAACATCGAGAAGATCCCCCAAGGCTCCAGCAGCTGCTCGCCGGCTATGAAGGTGGTTATGAGCGCGGGCATCGCTGTCGCTAGCGCCGCGCCTATTATCGCGGGTTTTTCCCCGTAGGTGTGATAGAGGAACATGAATACGATGAATACGAGCAGCGCAGCAGCTACGGGCGGGTAGACGCCGCTGACCGTGCTTAGCAGCGTCTGGTCTATCTGGGTCGCTGGCGGATTGGACAGCTCGTACCAGTACGCTTCAATGTACGGGACTATCGGCTCGATCCTGTGCGGCGTGCCGTTTATGGCCGTGGGCCAGGCGGAACGGTCGTATAGCCACTGATAGCCGTGGCTCAGCAAGAACTCTGTGCTCTGCATGTCGAAGTATGGGTCGAACTCGAAGAAGCGCGGAGCGATTCCTATGCTCAGCATCCTGGTCGCGAATGTGAAAAGCATGAGGAATAGGAGCGCTGCCCACACCCAGTTCATTCCTTTCTGCGGCTGAATTTCGCCCAGCAGCTCGCGTTCTTCGCGCTCGTGCTGCGCTATTAGGTCCGCTTCCTCGCGCGCGTGAATTGACCTGAGTTTTTCGAGCTCATCGGGATGCAGCTGCGCCGCCTTGTGCTCTTCCTCAGCATGCCTCTGGTGGAACTGATGTTCCTGGTCCTGGTGCTCTTTCACAAGAGAGGTGTCTATTTTAAGTTCTCGCACTCTCTCCCTGACTTCCGCGAGCCTCGCCCTTTGCACCTCGTGCGATTCTGATGCTGCCATTGGGCTAGGAGCCCCTCCTATGAAGCTGAAATCGAGGACGCCCTGCTGTGCAGAAAGTCCTATTCCGATGAGCGTCAGGAGTATGACATTCATCTCGTAAAGGGTCACGGAGAACGAGAAGAAAGGAATATAGCCCATGAGATAAGACTCGAGCCATGTGAGAGTAGGAGGGAATGCGAGCCCGAACATGAAGCCTATCGCCGCTATCTCGAACATATTGAGCTTGGTCTTCCTGAGCAGCGCGAGGGCTAGGAAGAAGCCTGGTAAGATTATCGAAAGCAGAGCGATTACTGCAGGTACGATGAAGCTCATGAAAAAGAACTCGCTTTGGATTATAATGATATAATAAAGTATATAAAACGCATTTTGTCTTTAATATGGTCTTCTGAAAAATTGGAGCCTGGAGGGTGAAAATGAGGTTGAAACTGTCCGTAACGCACCTGACGCTGATTGCGTTTTTCTACTCTCTGGCCAGCTCCGCAAGCGGCCTATTTCTGCCAAGCTACTTCCTGCAGGCAGGGCTCACGATAAACCAGATGGTGATTCTGTGGGGCGTGATGTTCATAATGCTCGGGATCCTGCCGATAATCGCCCTGAAGTTCCTGGCGAGGCACTTCGAAAGGCTCCTTGGGGTGGGACTGCTGCTGCAAGTTGCCTTTTACGCCATGCTGGGCACGGTCAAAGACCCGGTCATACTGGGGCTCGTACAGGGAGTGTCCCTCGCGGCGTTCTGGCCGTCTTTCAACCTACTCCTGCTGAAGTCCACGAGGGTTGTGAAGAGGAGCGACGCGGTCTCGGTTATCGGCGTCGCCGTGCCAAGAGTCGCGAGCATAGTCGGGCCGCTGCTGGGAGGCGTAGTGATAAGCCTGTTGCGCTTTGGCTCTCTCTTTGCCCTGAGCATAGTCTTCCTGCTTCTCGCGCTTGCGTCGTCCACGCGGATAAAATACGCTCAGGCCAAGGCGGATTTCAAGCTAAGGAACGGCTGGTTAATCATACTGCTGGGAGTCATAGTCGCGATAAATGGATTCTCCAACAGCATCGGATACATAGCCTATCCCCTCTTTGTCAACAAGCTTTCCGGCAGTTTCCTGAATGCGGGGCTGCTCGTCTCGGCCATAGGAGTCGTTTTCATAGCCATAGCGTTGGTCGTTGGCAGGATGTCACACGTTGAAAGGAAAAGGATAGATTTTGTGGTGCTTGGAATCATTGTTTATTCCGCGTGGCTTATCGCCATGGCATATACGCAGGACGCGACCCAGTTTGTAGCCATCTCCGTGCTCTTGGGACTTGCGGGAACTTTCAGCGTCCAGCTGTTCTCAATATACGGGGACTTCTTCAAGAGGAACCAGTATGCCACCGCGGTAGCGCTCTGGGAGGTCTTCCTGATGATTGGGAGGGTTGCCGGCTTGGCTCCGGTAAGCACCTTCATAAGCGGCTCGGATTTCCGTAGTTATTTCATACTGTTCGGGGCGGTATCCCTTACGGCGCTCATTCCGATGATGCTGCTCAAGCTCTGGTACAGCAGCGGCAGGATACGCGTTGACGGTGCTCGGGACTAGCGCCTGCAACGCAATGGTAATAAATAGCCTAAAACTAAACATCAACATTGTCATCAGCTGATTGATCTTCATGAGAGACAAAGTAGCGATAATAGGGGCCGGGACTTCTGGGTTGATCGCCGCCAGGGAGCTCGCGACCTTTGGAATCGAAACCGATGTTTACGACCAGAAGACAAGGCTAGGATACCCGGCAAGGGCGAGCGGGATAATATCAATAAACGGGCTCAAAAGCCTTGGAATCGGCTACGAGAAGGCAATAACCAACACGCTCTACGGGGCGAACATCCACGCGGGAGGCGCGACAATGAAGATAGTTGCAAAAAAACCCCAGGCGCACGTGCTTGACAGGATAAGGCTGAACGAGATATGCGAGGAAGAAAGCGCAAAAGCCGGCGCAGGGATTCACAAAGGAATGAAGATAGATGATCAGAAAATAGACGACCTGCACGAAGACAGGATAATCGTAGGGGCTGACGGACCGCTTTCCACAGTGGCCAAGCACTTCGGAATGGGTTCGATAAACAAGTACACGCTAACATACAAGGCGGAGTATAATGTGGATGTGAAGGACGAGAAGGTGGTCGACCTTTTCTTCGACAACAGCATCGCGCCGAAGTTCTTCGCATGGCTTTGTCCTAATGCAAAGGACATACTGGAAGTCGGAATAGGAATAGACGCTAAGCATGGAAACGGCAAAGCAGCATTTGACAAATTTCTCAAGCTTGACGCCGTAGCCGAATACGTGAACGAGGGAAAACTTATCGAAGGCTACGCCAGCCTTATCCCGATGAGCACAGCGAGAAAGGTTGTCGATGCTCAGAAAGAAGTTCTATTGATAGGCGACGCTGCCGGGCAAGTGAAACCAACGACGGGCGGGGGGATTGTGTTTGGAGGCAATGCTGCAATATTGGCTGCGAAAGCGGTTGAAAAACACATTAGGAAAGGCACCAGTCTTGTTGAATATGAGAAATTATTCGGCAAGAGCTTCGCAACCGACATGAAACTGCACGGAATGATAAACAGCGTATATGCCAATCTTGATTCCAAGAGAATCGCTTTCCTCATAAACATATTCAAGACGCTTGGATTCGAAAACTTCTTTTCCACATACGGAGATATGGACAGGCCGAGCGTGATGCTGAAGAGGTTCTTCCTTAGAGGATTCGCAAAATAAGATTTTTGCACGAAGTTATATAAAGATGGAAAAGATAGTCTACCTGCGAGGAAATGGGAAAGTTTGCTGAATTCAACAACAAGGTCAACAGGTTTTACAACAACTACGCCAGATACATTTCTGGGGGTTTTGCGGCTTACTTTTATGCAAATGCGACTGTCGATTTGTTTGGATTGAATTCGCCGGGAGATGCTGCTTTCTCGGCTGCTTTTGGGACTGCGTTTCTGTATATGGCGCTAAAACAGTCAAAGCGCGTCTGATATGCTTCGCCTGTAGGAAGCGCCCCGAGCAGGACTCGAACCTGCGACCTGCTGGTTAACAGCCAGCCGCTCTACCTACTGAGCTATCGAGGCACATCATTTTTCTTTTATGCTTTGAAGTATAACATCTTTAATCAGTTTCGGATCGGCCTGCTTCCTTGTCTGTTTTAGGACTTCGCCTATCAGGAACTGGAGCGATTTCGTTTCCCCTTTTCTTACCTCTTCGGATGCTTTTGCGTTGCTCTTTAGAACTCCTGCGACAATCTCCTGGAGCCTTCCATTAGATATCTGAACTTTTGACTTTTCCGCTAGCGCCTTTGGAGATTCACCAGTATCTACGTATTCTTTTATTAGTTCCTTTGCGTAACGCTCGGTTATTTTCCCTTCGTCTATGAGTCTCAAGAACTCGACGAATGTTTCCGGTCTCACCTTCGAATCGCTTATTCTCTCCGACCTCCAGTTGAGGCTCTTGAGAAGGTAGTTGATAATCCAGTTGGAGGTTTCTTCGGGTTTGCTGTAAAGTTTCAAGCAATCTTCGAAGAAATCGGCGAGGTGCTTATCAGAGTAAACTATCACTCTTGCTGAATATTCCGGAAGCTTCATCTCCCGGACAAACCTTGCAATCCTGTGGTCGGGAAGCTCGGGCATGCTCTGCTTCAAGCCAGCCATTGTGCTTTCATCGATGCTGATAGTCGGAAGGTCGGGATCAAAGATATAGCCGTAGTCTTCCTCCGTTTCCTTCTTCCTGAGTCCCTTGGTAGTTCTTTCATCAGCATCAAAGTGCCTTGTTTCTCTTTGCACCTCCACTCCCATCCTCACCATGCCTTTCTGGCGGATTATTTCGAATGTCAGCGCCTTCTCAACGTTCTCGAAACCCGTTATGTTCTTTATCTCGATCCTGTTTCCTCCCTCGATCGAAACGTTTGCGTCAACTCTCAGCGTCCCCTCCCTTGAGTCATAGGCATCGAGGTGTTCGACTATTGAGGCAAGCTTCTCCAGAAACGCTCTCGCTTCCTGGGGTGTTGTGAAGTCAGGCTCGGTGACTATTTCTGCAAGCGGCACTCCTGAACGGTTGTAGTCGATAAGCGTGTACTTCGCGGTCGTTATGTCGCCGCCTACATAAACCAGCCTCGCGGGATCTTCCTCTATGTGGATTCTTTTTATCCTTATCTTTGATCCATTCATGTTCACGTGACCGTTCACTCCGATCGGAGCTTCATACTGTGTTATCTGAAAGTTCTTCGACATGTCTGGATAGAAGTACGTTTTCCTTGAAAAGAAGAAGTTATGGTTTGGCGTGCAGTTCAGCGCGAGCGCTATAGTCAGCCCAAGATCTAATGCCCTCTTGTTCAGAACAGGTTTTGATCCTGGAAATCCCAGGCAGACTGGACATGTTTCCTCATTTGGCAGCTTGTCCTTCGAGTTCGTGCTGTTGCCGCAGAATAGCTTGCTCCTTGTGTTGAGCTGCACGTGAACCTCTAGTCCTATCATCACCATCTAGCTCACCTCTATTGCTGAACCAGCCCTGAAGAGCAGCTCCTCCTTGAAATGGTCAGCAATCAACTGCATCCCTGCCGGCAAGCCTTCCACTTTACCGCACGGGACAGAAAGCGTCGGGATTCCTGCCATGTTCGGGGCTACTGTCAGGATATCTAGGCTGTAGACCTGTATCGGTGTGAGCTTCTTGATCTCGGAGAATTTCGGCGGGATTATGGGCATTGAAGGAACAGCAAGCAAATCGACTTTCTTGAAAACCTGCTTGAACTCGTTTACTATTCTGGCCCTCACCTTGAGCGCCTTTAGGTAGTATTCCTCCCTGAATCCAGCCATCCTTGCGAAAGTCCCAAGTATTATCCTGCGTTTTGCTTCCTCACCGAATCCTTTGCTGCGGATTTTTGAGAAGTACTCGTCGTAAGTTCCCTCTACTTGCTCCTCTAGCCCGTATCTCAGTCCGCAATACTTTGCAAGGTTGGTTGACGCCTCTGATATGGCTATGATGTAGTAGGCTGCGACAGAGTATTTGGTTGAGGGGAGGGATATCTCTTCGCTTTTCGCTCCAAGAGACTCAAGCTTCTCCACCTGTTTCAATACGAGATCCGATATCCGCTTGTCAACCCCTTCGGAAAAGTATTCCTTGGGAACTCCTATCATTAATTCATTCACATCTTTATTTGCCGATTTAGTGAAATCCAGATTTGGCGAAGTGCTACTGGTCGAATCGAGAGGATCGTGACCTGATATTATCCCTAACATAAAGCCGGCGTCGTAAACGCATTTTGCGATGATCCCAATCTTGTCTAGGCTGTTTGCATAATCTATAAGTCCGTATCTTGAAACTCTCCCGTAGGTTGGCGTCAGACCTACGGTTCCGGTAAATGCGGCTGGCGCTGTTATGCTCCCGCCGGTCGATTCTGAGATCGCGATATGTGGAAAATCAGCAGCCGCTGTTATGCAGCCTGCTCCGCCGCTGCTTCCTCCACAGCTCCTTTCTGCATCGAAAGGGTTCTTCGGAACAGGGTAGGAGGTGTTTGTTGAGAAAGTGCCGAAGCCGAACACATCCATTGCCGTTTTCCCGCTTATAGCGCCGCCGCTCTGCTTCATTTTTGATATGCAGGTTGCATCAAAAGGAGGGATATAACTGGAAAGTATCTTCGAACCGGCGGTGGTAAGCAACCCTTTGGTGCAGATATTGTCTTTAACAGATACAGGCAGTCCCAGGAGCGCGCCTTTTTGCAGTTCCTTTGGAGCAGATTTGTTTATCGTTATGAACGGCGAGTATTTTTCCTGAATCTTGGCAGAGTTCTCCAGCGCCTCCGCTAAGAAATCCTCAGGCTTGATGTTCCCGCTCTTCGCTTCCTGCAGGTCTGTCTCTTATACACACTCCGAGCCCACGAGACGGACTCCTATCTCGTATGCC
>CAZXIK010000002.1:0-30730 GCA_964640735.1 Microcaldota archaeon
TTGCCATTTAAGCCTAAAGATATCCAGAACTCCGTCACAGTAACGAGAAAAAAGAACGGCCTCATTGAATGCTACATCAGGCCTTTCGGTTTCTACAACGACCAGCACCTCGGCGTCAATCCTCTTGGCAGAAACGTAAGCGTCATGGTAGCGGCAATTCCATTCGGCAGCTATTTCAAGAACAAGGACAAGGGGATAAAATGCATAGTCTCCTCTTGGCAGAGAATAAACTCGCTCATACTCCCGCCTGAGGCAAAGGGCAGCGGCAACTACCTCAATTCAATCCTCGCTTCGATAGAGGCGCGGAGAGACGGGGCTGACGAAGCAATACTCCTGTCGAACGACGGCTACGTTGCAGAAGGTCCGGGCGAAAACATATTCATTGTGCAGGACAACAAGCTTGTAACCCCTTCAAAAACAGCCGACATACTTCTCGGAATAACCAGGAACAGCATAATACAGATAGCCGAGAATGAAGGCCTTGTTGTAGAAGAAAGAGAGGTCCACCGCGAGGAGCTCTACACAAGCGACGAGGCATTCTTTACGGGCACTGCAGCAGAACTCACTCCCATAGTTAGCGTCGATTCAAGAAAAGTCGGGAACGGGAAGGCAGGTCCCATAACAAGGATGCTCAACGATGCATATGTCGGCATAGTGCACGGAGAGAACCAGGAGTTCTCAAACTGGCTGACCTATTTGTGACGAAAGCAGAACCAAATCCTCCTGATATGTTAATAAAGTCCAAAAGCCAATCATGTCCAGGCCGGCATAGGAATCTGCTTATACATCATAAGCAATTTATGCTAAACCTATTAAAACCAGGGAATTGAATGTTACAAAATTGTGGTAACAGGGTGGTTACCAGCTTCGGCAAGCCTGCAAAAGGTTAAATGATAATATGGATTTCAAGAAAGAGCTCAAGTTCCTGAAGGAGCAGCTCGCGTTCGAAGGAAGGATCAAGGACACAGGCTACGACAACATCGTAATAGCAGGAATGGGAGGCTCGGGGATGCCCGGCAAGATATTCCAGGAGCTTTACACAAAGAAGCCAGTGCACCTTGTCGATGATTATCATATCCCTGAGTTTGTAGGCCCAAAAACTCTTTTCATAGCGATAAGCTATTCCGGAGACACAGAAGAAACCATAAGCGCGACCAAACATGCCGAGAAAAAGGGTGCTCATATTGCAACGATAAGCACGAACGGAGAGATCAGCAAACATGGCCACGAACACATAATGATACCAAAGAAGGGGCTCCAGCCAAGGTCATCGCTTGGCTACATGCTTGTGCCGCTGCTCATGAGCTTCAACGTTTGCACCAAAAATGATCTGCAGGGCGCATACAAAATCCTTCGAGAGCTAGATGATGATAACGAGGCGTGCAAACAGCAGGCAGCGCATATATTCAAGGAAAGAAAGATACCGGTGGTGCACGGGTCATCACCCTTCAAAAGCGTTGCATACAGGTGGAAGACGCAGTTCAACGAGAACGCCAAGATAATGGCCTATGCGCACAACTTTCCCGAACTGAACCACAATGACACTGTCGCTTTCGCCAACACCTACAATAAAGAGATGTTCTTCTTCCTGGCATTCGAACCGGTTAATCCCAGAGTCAAAAAGCGCGTGGATCTGACCTCAAAGCTGACGGACACGGATTTCCATGTGGTCAAGCCAAAGGGTAAGAACACGATCGAGAAGCTCTTCTACTTGATGCACTATGGCGACTACGTCTCCTACCATCTGGCCAACATGCGCGGCATCGACGCCACCGACATAGGCCTTTCCGAAGTCCTCAAGAAGAAGCTCAAGTGAGCCCCTCTTCACTCTTTTCCAAGCGGCCTAGCGTTTTTCGCTTCAGGAATTGAGAAATCAAGCAGCAATTCGCCGCTCTTCGCCTTCCCCTGATGGAAGCCGATCTCGGCCATGGCCGCAATGCTCAGCACGAAATCGTGGAGCATCGTGTACTTGTAGGGCTCCTTCTTGTACTTGCCTATTGCGGCCATCAAGCTGTCGGTGAGAGCCAACCCCTCCTCTATTGCCTTCATGTCGCCGCTGAGCGCCCTAAGGCTTGTTTCAAAGAGCTTCTGGATGTCCTTGAATAGCGGGGTCATCCCGGAAAGGTCCATGCCGGCAAGCCTGTTGAGCGTATCGGAGATAAGCTCCAGGAACTCGATGGGCCTGAGGTGCATGTACATGTCGGGCGGATTCACCACGTTAAGGTACCTCACGCCGAGCAGATAGTACCTGTCGACCAGCCCCTCGCTATTCTTTATGGTGTCATAGTTCCCATTTATCAGCTCCTCGAATTCCTCCGTTACAAGATACCTGAGCCTAGAGATTATCTTCTTTATGGAGACCTCGCGCATGTCGGTGAGGTCCTCGAAGACAACATCGGTCCTTGACCTGCTTGCTATCTCGAAGCCTATGTACTGCTTGACCACCCCTTCTATCATGTCGAGCTGCTTCTTGCTGAATCCTTTCTTCGAGTAGAGCCTGAGCCGAGTAGTGCCGTATATATAATGCGAGCCTATGAGCCTCCACAGGAACCTGGTGTTCTCAGATGTGAGCTCCTCTTCAGCCTCCCTCTCCTTCACCTGGCTGGTCTTGACGACCATCTCCCCCTTCTCGTTCTCGGAGAGGTATATGGTGCTTTTCGTGCCAAGCCCGTTCTTCTCAACCCACTTCTTCGGCATTATCAGCCCGAGGCTGCTCGCGCCGAACTTAAAAAGATGCTTCTCCACGGTTACACTTATTTTGCTTATACTTATTAAGCCATACTTATATATAAAACCTTCTACTATGTAAACAGGGAGACAAAATGACAGAGAAAACAAAAGTGCCGGGAAAATATGAGGAAATGGGAAAAGAGCTTGAGGCAAAATTGGCTGCAAGAGTAGGTGTGCCTATAGAAGTAGCAATAAGTTCCAATTCTTATGAAATGCTCAAGGCAACCTTTTATGCTTCAAATCCGCAATTCCCTAAACATTTGTGGAAATTTGCCACCATCTCCCACCACGTTAACGGTCCCTCTTCTGACTCGTATGAGGTTGCAGTTTGGAGGTACAATGTGGCAGCAACACGCAAGCCATCCAATCCCATTGAAATAATCCAAAGAAGAAAGAGCAACAAGGCATTCAATGATGTTTCAAACATATTTAAAGAGGTCCTGAGAAAAGAGGGTCGCCCAGTGATTGTGAGTGAACACCATTTTGATCCAGATTGGGAATCAGATAGGAGTGTTAGAGATTAGGTGAACAAAATGTCCAAAGAAAGAACAAAAAAAGCAGAAATATCCAAAATAATTCTGTTGAATTCGTGGACGAGCGATTACTCTGAAGCAGAAAGCATAGCATCGGCGAACAACGGCCGACTGCCTACAAAAGACGATTGGACCAGTGTTTTGACAGCCAATCCCAATGCCTGGAAACGTTTTGACAAGAAACCAGATAAATATGGAATGTCAGGAGAAACATATTGGGTTGGAGGCAGAAGCGGACTCAGCATCTCTGGTTATTTCAAGCCCGATTACAAAAAACATCGCTTCATCAGAGCCACACAAGCAGAGTGGGATAAACTTCCCCTTGAAGAGAAAGTCAGTTTTCACAGCGGAACAGGACCTGTAAAACTTCAAGTGAGCGTAACGACATATGATGGCACACAGTGGGACACGATTTGTTTCTCATCTCCCACCCCTCCACACGAGATTGATGTTCTTGAAGCGCGTGTGGCAATAATAAAAATTGGCAATCAGCAAAAGTCAGTAAAATCCCTGAAAAGGAATTGAAAATTAACCTAACAAGCAAAAGTTGAAAGTATGAACAAGGAAAAGAAGCAATTAGGCTCTTGAAAGGGTATTGGTTGAGCGACAAGTCGAGGATTAAAGCTTCTGGTTCAAACGAACACGTCCCGGATTCCAGCAAGTCGAGCAAAAAAGAGCCCGCGTCGTACCGGTGAGAACAGAAGCCAATAAAATCAAATCAGTCAAAAGAAATTAAAGGTAAGATGGCCGCAAAAAGCTCTGGAATCCTCTTCGATCTAGACGGTGTTCTTGCTAACAGCGAAGGCCTTCACAAACAAGCCATGGATCAAGTTCTAGAAAAGTTTAGAGTCAAATAAGTCAATCTTTGTATATCGAGCGCTGCCTTGGTAAGACGCCTCTAGAAGGGTTCAGAGAGTTGAAGAGGCTTTTTCCTTCTCAACTAGCTAACACAGAGGCTGAGGAACTAACAAAATCAAAGACGGCAGCTTATCTTGATCTGCTCAATGGGCATGATGTGCTATACCCCAGCGTTGTCAAAACATTGACAGCGCTGGAAAAAGATTTCAAGTTCGGATTGGTGAGCAGTGGGGTGAGAGAGGGAGCAGAGACAATCCTAGATAAATCAGGAATACGCAAGCTTTTCGATGTGGTTGTCACTGGGGAGGACGTAGAAGAGGGCAAACCCGATCCCGAAGGCTATCTGCTTGGCCTTGAAGCACTTAAGCTCAAGAAAAATAAGGTAGTTGTGGTTGAAGATGCCCCATCAGGCATCGAGGCTGCAATCACCGCAGACCTGAAATGCATCGCCGTGGAACAAACCACCCCTAGAAACCAGCTCTTCGAAGCAGATTTCATAATCGATAAAATAAACCAGCTTGACAAGGCCACAGTGGACTATGTTCTTTCCAGCAAACACAACACCAGAGCTGCCTAAACTGAGTTTTCGGATTGACAATTAGTGAATCGTCTCGGAAACCTTTAATAAACCCACATCGACTTACTGCCAGAGAGCATGGCCGCGCAAAAACAGATTCCAAAAGAGGCCGCGGTTAAGGAAGAAGCACCAAAAGTGATCGAGCCCAAGGCGCTCTCCAAAGAAGAGCAGGCGCTTCTGTCGGTGAGCGAAAGAGAGGTTCAGTTGAACAAGGAACTCAAAAAATTAAGAAAACAGATAAAGGTTGAGGACTTTTCCAAACAGGAGCTGATCGAGATATCAATCAAAGTGTTTGGAGGCCACATAGCATTTGACATGAGCGACAAACCATATCTGAAAAACGAGTTGAACATGAAGATCAAAGCCGTAGGTTCGGCTTCTGCGGAAGTCAGGCTCCTCAAGGAGATTGCTGCGGCGCAAGAGAGCAAAGAGAATGCACGAAAAGCGCTCAAGGCAATAAAAAGAAAATAGCTTTTTTTCCGGAGAACCCTTCATACGAATGTTTAATAATCTCCGATTTCTATTGAAACGGTGAAATTATGCCCGCATCTGTTAGACAAATTGCAAAACTGCCAGATGAGGCAGAAAGCGCGAACATAAAAGCCGCTGTAAGGCCTCTAGAAAATGGTGCAAGAACTGCAGATGAAGGCGCGAAAAGCGCTCTGGATTCGGCCAACATCCGAGGATTGGGCGGCGCTACGTTGGGAACTGCGGTAGGAGGCGTCATAGGAGGAATAATTGTCGGAGTCCCGTTCGCCGTTGGAGGAATCTTCATAGGCGCGATTGCTGATGGGGTGGTTAACGGGGCAAGCCACATAATCGAAGGCGCAGTCCGAGGGGCAGAAATTGGTTTCATCATAGGCGCAGTAATAGGAGGAGTTGCAGGAGCAGTGGGAGGCTTCTTCGAAGGCTTGAAAAGTTAGAGAAGCTTCAGCGGCTTAGTAAACTTGTCTATTTTTGAGGCCAGATCAGGGCCTATTCCAAGCGCCGTTGTAGTACCAGGTGGAAGCTGTGTCAGCCCCGCATCGTTAACTATTGCGCAAGGCACCATCTCATACTGAAATGCCTTGTAGAGCTTAATCAGCATTGCCTCGTCATCCACTTCGAGAACTATCTTCCTCTGGCCGCTCTCCAGCCATGCTTTCACAATGTCCTTGTTGTTTTTCATGGCTTCAAGATAGCTCAGAACAGACGCGTGCGCTGTCTGGGAAGCCAGCTTTCCGGCTCCCATTTTGAGGTCCTTCCTTACGACTATCACCTGCTTTACCTCATCCATGCGTATAGTTTCCAGCCAAGTATTTTATTACTTTCAGAGGACGGCATGAACATATAAAAGTCTTGAACGCACAACCATCTTGTTCCTATGTCTGACGTTGGAAACAAGATAGTCTCAGGCTATCTCCGAGACTACTATAAAAATGCGCACAACCTTTCCCCAGATAAGCTCGAAGAGCGCGAGTTCGGTTTCGGAAGCTTTTCTAATCGAATAGCAATCAGGCACATCGCCTTCAAGAAAGAACCCGAGTTCCACGCCTACTTGGTCGATACAGTCCCCCTTCACGTAGATTATTCCGCCGCTTACTACAGGCATCCGGAAGCGAACCAGATGGACAAGAAGGAGTGGATCGGTTCGGAGCTCAGGTTTGACATAGACGCCAGCGACATAGTCAAGCTGCCATGCAGGCTGGACCATGGAAAGGAATGGTCATGCGAAAGATGCCTTGCCGCGGCCAAGAACGAAGTTACAAAGCTCATCGAAAATTTTCTGATACCCGATTTCGGATTTTCTGAAAAGGAACTCGAGATAAACTTCAGCGGCAACAGGGGCTATCACGTACACATCAGGAAAGACGGCGTTCTTTCGCTGGACAAGAACGCCCGGGAGGAAATCAGCAATTATATCTTTGGCAACGAGCCGGATTACAGCATGTTTTTCTACACGGAGCGTGTTGGGCCTAGGCAAGAAAAGCAGCTGGGCCCGAAATCGGACGGGGGAGGCTGGCACAGCAAAGTCGCAAAAGCGTTCCTCAAGGCTGCGGAAAGCAAGGAAGACCTGACCTCCCTAGGGATCGAGAAAGCCACTGCGTCATGGATATTCAGAAATATCGCAAAGGTAAGGGAGCAAGTATCTCAGGGAAACTGGGATTTCGTGCGCATACCCAACAGGGAAGCGGTTTTCCAGAACTTGCTGAGCAGGCAGGTCATAAATCAAGGAAACAGGATAGACAAAGGAGTCACAAACGACCCATCCCACTTGATGAGATTGCCAAACAGCATTCACGGGGGAACCGGGCTTATCGCCAAGAAAGTCCCTTCGCTTGCCGCTCTAGAGATATTCGATCCGATGAAGGGTGCGGTAGCTTTCAAGCAAGGAGAGTTAATGGTAAAAGCCGACTGCAAATACAAGCTGGTGATAAACGGAATGGAGTTCGGCCCCTATAGAAACGAGGAAGTAAAGCTGCCGGCTTGCGCGGCAACCTATTTA
The DNA here is from genome assembly GCA_964640735.1 of Microcaldota archaeon. GTDB lineage: Archaea > Micrarchaeota > Micrarchaeia > Micrarchaeales > CABMGC01 > JAJYVH01. The sequence goes on from CAZXIK010000002.1 coordinate 7,184, forward strand.
TATTTAAAAGGATTTGCAGATATATTAAATGGCAATTGATGCAAGCAAAGCTGCAGCTTATTTTGCTTCGTGGAAAAATGAACGCCTACAGGTACATTACAAGGTCATTCCAGCAGGACTACAGCACCAGGTCTCCACTCCTCAAGCAGAGGATAGTGGAGTGGAGGAGGCAGTCCCCAGTGGAAAGGGTCCAGAAGCCCACCAACGTAGCACGAGCCAGGGAGCTCGGATACAAGGCAAAGCAGGGCGTCATAATCGCACGCGTGAGGGTGGACAGGGGTCTCAGCAAGAGGAGGAAGATAAAGGCCGGCAGGAAGCCTTCAAAGGAAGGGAGATTCTACGCTTTCAGAAAATCGCTTAAAGTGAGGGCTGAAGAGAGAGCCTCAAACAAGTTCACCAACTGCGAAGCGCTTAATTCATATTTCGTCGGGGAGGATGGCAACTACAAGTTCTTCGAGGTCATATTGCTGGACCGCACGCATCCTTCTGTAATGAACGACCCTGATTATTCTAGCGTAATCGCCCAGCACGGAAGGGCAAACCGCGGAATCACGAGCGCCGGCAGGAAGTTCAGAGGGTTGCTGCACAAAGGCTTCGGCACCACCCAGAGCCGTCCAAGCGTCGCTCAGGGAATGAGCCAAAGGGACAACAACGGTCCCCGCTACAAGAAAGGCTCAACAGAGCGAAATTAAAGGTGTTCTTCTGCTCAGCGCCGATCTCAGGCTAAAACTTGGCCCGAAGGCGAAGAACTACGTGAAGATAGTGGGGAAGGGCGAGAAGTTCAAGCGCGGTAGCGTTTCCTTCATGTCAAAAGCAGGTGTGGTGAAGATTCATGTGGAGGCAAATGATCCTGTCGCGCTTCTGGTTTCTGTAACAAGTGCGATAAAACAGCTTAAAATTGTCAGCAGCATCGACTCATTGATGGATTAGACCTAATCCTTCAGCCTGTACTCTGTAAAATGGCTGGCCACTTTGTGATCGTAGTGACCCAGTGTCGGTTCAATTTTGATTCCATTTACGCGCAGGATGCTTCTGATTGAAGAACGAAAAGATTCAACCTCATCAGCATTCAACCCTTCAGGCATGTAAATTCTTGATGGCAGGCCGTGTATCTCACTGATGATGTGTTCCCATTCTACTCGGCGGCCATCGAATGGTAGTAGAGTCTTATCCGCGTATTCACCAGCGCTCAGAAGACCATACTTTACTTTAACTGTCTTGCTAATTGCGGTCCATGAGAATTTCGGCGAGGTTTCTGGGCGGCAGACTGGGCAAGGTACGAAGCCCAGCTTTACAATCTCTGCCAGTCCCTCGTCTCCAATTCTTTTATTCGTGTGTTTTGAGAGTCTATGATTCGGAGAAGTTCATCATGCGTCGGTCTCATTCTGGTCGCGGATGTTATTCCACGTTGGTATTCAAGGATTTTATCAGAAAATACAGATACTGGCAGTTTGGTCCAAAACTCCGTTCTACGGTAACGTTTTTGAGCTGTTACCTCTCATTCATATAGCTTGAAATGGGACATATTCCTCCGGCCGGCATGAATGAGAATTGGTATGTAAAGAAAGGCCGACCTGTCCGTATACGTCGTGAAGTTTGGAGAAGGCAGGGACGAAGGGGTGAAAAGAAGGGCAAGGGGAAAACGGAAGGAGAGTCCGAAAAGCCGGAAGGAGAGTCCGGAACGCCGGTTAGTGACAGTCCCAGCGAAGGATGGCGGTTGGAACCCGTGCAGCAAGCAACGCAGCAACCGCAAACACCTCAACCAGGCCAGGGCTTTAGGACCTTAATAATAATCATCGTTGCCATCTCATTTGTAGTGGCCATAGTGACCATTGTTCTTGTGATTGCACAGATTGCTGGCCTAGGCGGTCCAGATCAAGGCGGCGGAGGCACGGGGTTTAGAAGCTGCATAGCGTCCGTCTTCGGCAATCCGCCAGAATGCAGCGACGTCGACGGTGGCGATGGCACGCCAAAGGATACTCTCCTTAATGGAAGAGACATAGGGGTCTGCAGCATAGTGGGCAATACTGGATGTATATCTTAGGTCGATTGAAGGCTAGTGTGAGTTTGTGATTCAGCTCAGAGAAGGAGAGCAGCTACTTTGGAATAACGCTGCTACCGTAATCACAGCCAAATCCTCCATGTTCATGAATGGCGAACTAAGTTTAACAAATGAAAGGATAATGTTCGAACAGCGCGTTGTTTTCCAGAAACTTATGGGCATTACTTCAAGAAAAGTGTGGGAAGTGCCACTGAGCGAGATTCAGGAAACTGGCGGGAAAAAATCAGTTGGAATAATTCCGAATAGATTTTATGTGAAACTCAAGTCCGGAGATACCGAGCTGTTTATTGTAAATAATGATAGGGAAAGATTGCTCAACTTATTAGAAGGCCAAAAGGGAAAATACGATTTTTCTGTTTTTAGGTGAGCCCGTGCCTACGTTTCAAACTCAGCTTAACAAAAAGAAGGGTGCCAAGTAAATCAACGAGATTCGCTGCCGACTCCCCAAACGTCTAGCCAGTACGCTACCTCTTTAAATCTTGCTTTTCCAGTATCTACGCATCAGGGGAGAGCGTGGGAGACGCTTTGAAGGAGGATAAGAAGGCACAGCCGCTGGCAGGAGTCGTGAGGATAAGCGCGAGCGGCCAGAATGCGGACGCCAAAGCCGCCGAAGGCGAAGCCAAGAAGCTCGAGGCGATCGATCCCGCAGCTGCCGAAATTCTTTCTAGAGCTTTGAGATCTGAAGAACGACCCTTCGGCAAGAGCATAGCAGGCATCACTTTCGATCAGCTTAGCAAGGAAAATGTGCAAAGTGCGGTAATCCTCGCCGAAGCGTACGCCTATTTCGGCAAATTCCTCTCGCTCGACTACCAGAACCACGAGCAGTCGCTTGAAAAAACAAGGCGCTTCATCTCAGAGAACAGGCAACCGTTCGTTCCCGGGTCCTTGGCCAAAATGGAAAAAAGCCTGACGAAGAACATAAACAGGCTGTTCGACGAGAGCGCCCCTGACATAATAGACTACCTCAACAGGACCAAAAGCAGGAACTCCGCAAAGACGCTCATCATGCTCGATGTCGCGAATGTCGAGTTGAGCATCGATAAGATGAGCCGCATAATCGGCTCGTTCAAGGCCCAGGGGAAGCTGGGCAAAAATGCCTCCCAGAGGCTGGTCAACCTGGTGGGCGAGATTGACACCTTTCTGAAGATCGCCACTGACGAGGAGATACGGGACCTCTTATCGGAGAGCAGATCGGCAAAGATTGACGCCGTCGAGCTGCAAAAAAGAATCAAGGCCAAGTCGAGCAAGATACTCAAACCAGAGATGAAGATAGGGAAGGAATACAAGGAGACGGTACAGATAGGCAAGAAGGTCTATGATGTTGTGCTTAAGCCGCAGGACATCGAGCTTCAGCTTGACTCTCTGAGCAAGATCCACTCCTGCTTCTCTCCAGGTTCCTTCTTCGCAGGCTATAGGAGCGTCGCCATAGGCTACATCAGCAACCCAAACACCTTCTTCGGGGTCATAATGAGCAACAACGTGATACGTGGAAGGTTCACGGTTTGCATCGGGGAGGACAAGGACGGCAGGCCGGCGGTCTCTAGAATAAGCAAAGTGTACATGGCAGGCAGATCCGAAGCAGTGAGCGAGTCTGAGCCTGTGGACAGCGCGTTGAAGAACTTCGCAAAAGTAAACGATGCAGAATTCATAAGGGAAGGCAGGATAAAGATAGCAAGGGCCAAGGAGGTCTATGATGATTTCGTGGACAACAAGGAGAACACGGCCTTCCTTGAAATAAGAAGGGATGGCTGAACGCGGTTTCTCTTTAGCTAGGGAATACTTAAATATGCGGTATCCCAAGCGTAATCAAGGTGCATTTCAAGATCGGGGTCCGGCTGATGCCAACAAAAAGGGCGAATACCAAGAAGTACAAGGGGTTCGAATACGTCATCGACAAGAACGATCAGCAAAGCCCAGGGATAATAGCCGAGATGCTGGTCGTCAGCTTTACCCGCAACGGGATAAAATGGAAAGTCGAGGCTGACATGGACATGAGCCTTGGCGGAGACCTCGACAGTCGTGACCCCAAAACGAGCATAGCCCGCCAGGCGAGCCTCTATGAGGTTTCCGGCCCCGAGGGAAGGAAATACGCGGTCATAGTCGCAATGATGGTAGACCAGGACGTGTGGAGCTGCATGCTTGTTGGCGATAAGCTTTTCGACAGCCCTGTAGAGGCAAAGAGCGTATTCAATCACGAGTCAGAAAAAATTTCCAAGGCGATGTCGAGGTTCGAGCTTCGCGACGGCGCAAGACTGGATGACGAGGAGGTCCCTCCCCCTCCAAAGGACGTCTACAAAAAAACTTCTGGGAAGAGCAGTCCGGCCATAAAACTTTCGGATGAGGAAAAGGAGAGGCTGAAAAAACTTTTCGGTTGGAGAGACGGGGTGGATGGAAGGGACGACGGCGCTGCAGCCTAGCAAGGCAGCAAACAGCGGCACTTCCACTATTCTGCAAAATCTCCAATTGCCAACAACACTTTTATAAATCTAAATAGGCAATTTATCTTCGTTATTTTAGGCAACTGAGTCGCCTTCGTTTTGCGCTCTTTTTAAAGTGCACAAAAATGAGTCATAAAGGTTCACTTGAGTTTTGGCCACACAGGAGGGCACAAAGGTTACTTCCAAGAGTGAGGAGCTGGCCCGAGACCTCAGAACCAGCGGCATTGTCGTTGGTGGCGTTCAAGGCCGGGATGACGCACGTCGGCATTATCGACGACTCTCAGTCTCCTTCGAAAGGGCAAGAAGTGTCAAGAGCGGCCACGGTCCTAGTCTTCCCGAAAATGTTCGTTTATGGAGCCAAGTTCTACAAGAAAGGCTATCTGTACAGGCAATCCGCAGCAGCCGTTTATGACAAGACTCTCTCCCAGAAGCTCGGGATAAGAGACAGCAAGAATACAAACATCGAAGATGCAAAGAAGAAGCTCAATGAATACAGCGATGTCGTGGCGCTCGCGTTCGCAGACCCGACCCCTCTTGAAATAGGTGTCAAGAAGATGTTCAGGTTCGAGATGCCTGTCGGAGGCAAGGACCTGGCGGGCAAACTGGCGTTCATTGAGAAATGGCTTGGAAAGGAAGTAAAGCCGAGCGAGGCTCTTGCAGCCGGAGAACTGGTTGACGTGGTCTCCGTTTCAAAAGGCAAAGGGTGGGAAGGTCCTGTCAAGAGATTCGGTGTCGCAAAGCGATACCACAAGTCCACAGGCAAGATAAGACACGTCGGATCCCTCGGCGCATGGCATCCCGCAAAGGTGCTTTTCTCGGTGCCGCAAGCCGGACATCTCGGATTCAACTACAGGACGGAGATAAACAAGCGAATTCTTAAGCTGGGTTCGGTCCAGGAAGCCGCTTCAGTAACCCCGAAGGGCGGGTTCCTTCACTTCGGAGTTCTCAAAAACGATTTCATGGTTCTTGACGGATCGGTGCCTGGCCATTCAAAAAGGCTAGTGAGGATAAGGAAGGCGATAAGGTCAACGGCCAAGCCCGCGGCGCCTAAGATATCCTATATCTCGCTGGAATCAAAGCAGGGTGCTTGATGATGGAAGCTAACGTTTATCAAATCGATGGCAAGGTCGCCAAAAAAATAAGCCTGCCGGAAGTCTTTGCCAAGGCGTACAACGAAGATCTGGTAAAGCGGGCTCTGCTTGCAGAGCAAAGCTCAGAGTACCAGCCGCAGGGACATTACAAGCTTGCAGGTATGGACACTTCGGCATCATACACAGGAAGATACGGAACCTATAGGACGCAAAGACACACTGGACGGCCTCCGAGACCTAGGCAGAGGTTCGCCAAGGGAGGCGGCGGCGCGGTTAGAAAAATTCCATACTCAGTAAAGGGAAGGCGCGCACACCCTCATAATCCGGACAAGATAATACTCGAGCGCATAAACAGGAAGGAGTATGCAAAAGCGCTGGAAATGGCCATAGGCGCGATGAGCAACGCCTCGCTTATAAAGCGGACTCATGTTTTCAATGAGCCGTTGCCCATAGTTGTCTCATCAGAAATAGAAAAAGTTGCTAAGGCAAAAGAGCTCATGAAGATTTTCGCAGCGCTCGGACTCAACGAAGACATTGCAAAATCCCACTACCCGAGAAGCGCAATCGAAAGCAGGCGGAGAAGCAAAAAGAGGCACTTCAGGAACAGCGTTTTGCTTGTGGCTAAAGATCCGAAGATTGTCGGAAGGGCAGGCAGGAACATACCTGGTGTCGATGTGCTTTCTGTTGACAGGATGCGAGTCGGAAAGCTTGCGCCTGGCGCCAGGCCGAGGCTCTCGGTGTGGTCTGAAGCTGCCGCGATGTCTGTCACGGAAGGCGTGGCACATTCGGTAAAGAACTACAAGCAGTGATCTTATGAACGCGCTCATGTATCCGATAGCAACCGAGAAGGCGATCAACATGATCGAGAGGAACAACGTCATCACCTACATGGTGGACATAAGAGCGAAGAAGGATCAGGTTAAGAGGGAGTTCGAAGACCTTTTTAAGGTAAAGGTGGAAAAGGTCAATGTTTCAGTAGAGCCCAGAAACAGGAAGAGGGCATACATAAAACTCGGCAAGCAGTTCAAGGCGAGCGACATCGCGCTCAAATTGAAGCTAGTATAGTGAACGATTATGGGAAAGAATCTGCACCAGCAAAGGCGTGGCAGGGGTACGCTAGCGTTCCTCAAGCCGCCTAACTACTTCAAGGCAGACGTGGTCTTCCCCAGCAGAAAGATAGATGGCAAACTGAACGGAGAAGTGATGGAGTTCATCGACGATCCCGGCCACAGCGCGCCGCTAATGAAGATAATGTTCGAGGACAATTCAGAAACGACGCTCTTCGCTCCCGAGGGAATGATGGTGGGCGGGAGGATACAGCTTGGCAACCGTGCCGACGTTGCTCTCGGAAACATACTTCCGCTTGAGAGAATACCCGACGGGACTCCTGTCTTCAACATTGAGTCATTTCCAGGAGATGGCGGCAAGCTCGCAAGGGCTGCAGGCAATTACGCAACGGTGGTATCTCACCTTCCCGGAAGCGTCAACGTTCTAATGCCTTCAAAGAAGGTAGTGAAGATAAACCCACTCTGCAGGGCGCAGATAGGTGCGATAGCAGGCGGCGGAGCAGATGCGCAGCCCATACTCAAGGCTGGGAAGAGCCACCACATCCATCACGCTGTCAATGCTCCCTGGCCCAAGAACAGAGGAGTCAAATCCAATCCTGTCGACCACCCGTTTGGAGGCAAGCAGCACCACAAGGGCGCATCAAGCATGACCTCAAGGAACGCGCCGCCCGGCGCCAAGGTCGGACACATCGCAGCGAGGAGAGTGGGCAGGAAGAAGAGGAGCTGATAATGCCTAGAGTGTTTAGTTTCAGAGGAAAGAGCATCGAGGAGATCCAGAGGATGAGCCTCGCGGATTTCTCCAAGATGATAACGTCAAGACAGCGACGTGCGCTAAAGAGAATGGGCCTTGACTACAAGAAGCTGGTCGAAAAAGTCGAGAAGGCAAAGAAGGCTGGCGGAAACAAGCCGATCAAGACTCAGATAAGGGAAGCTGTCATCCTTCCAGGCTGGGTGGGCATGAAGTTTGGCGTTTATGACGGCAAGGAGTTCAAGGAGATGATCATATCGCCTGAGATGCTGGGCCACAGGCTCGGCGAGTTCTCGTTCAGCACAAAGAGAGTGCTTCACTCTGCACCCGGTATCAGGGCAACGAGAGGGAGCAAGTTCCTTGCGGTGAAATAGGCATGATGCGCTATTCGATGAACATAAACAAGGATTCAATCGCGCTAGCTCAGGCAAAGGACATAGACGCGAGCTACAAGGACCTTGCGGCAGTCTGCGACGCGATAAGATACCTGAAGCTCAACCTTGCGCTCGATGTCCTCGACGGAGTCATAACGATGCAGAAGGCTATACCATTCAAGAGGTACAACACGCACATGGGTTCTAGGCACGAGCTCGCAGGAAGGAAGGGAGCGTATCCTGTCAAGGCCGCGAAGGAAGTGGGCAAGGTCCTGTTCAACGCTGTCGCAAACTCCAAGAGCAAGGGGCTTGACGAGGACTCGCTCTATGTGGTTCACGCTTCGGCGAACAAGACCCAGATCAACAGGAGGAGCCCCTCGAAAGGTTCGCTCTCCTGGGGAAGGGGGATGTACGGACTATCCGCAAGGACCCACAGCGACCTCGAATATGCGAAGATCGAAATAGGGGTGGCGAACCCCGATGCGGGCGGCCTAACCGGAAACATGAAATACTTCATCAAAGTAAGAAACAAGGTACGTGAATCAAAGGCGAAGCCCGTTGAGAAACCCGCCGCGAAGAAGCAGAAACAGCAGGTTGCTGCGGCCGTGAAGAAGTGAAAAAATGGTAGTGGAAAGAAAGTTCATAGAAGATGCAATGATCAAGCATGAGATCTCAAAATACCTGGAGAAGACCCTGAGCAGGGCCGGATTCTCAAGAGTCGAGATACAGAAAACTCCTGTCATAACAAGAATCACCGCTTTCGTCACCAACCCCGGAAGGGTCATCGGCAGGGGCGGAGCGACGATTGACGCCATAACGCAGGAAATAAAGACGAAGTTCCGCATAGACAACCCGCAGATAAGCGTCTCAGAGGTCAGGAACGAGATGCTGGAGCCGAGGCTTGTCGGCAGGCAGATCGCTAACGCTCTTGAAAGGGGTGCGAACGCAAGAAGCCTGCTCCACTCCACACTAAAGACTGTGATTGAGAACGGAGCTCTCGGCGCAGAGCTCGTCGCAACAGGAAAGCTTGCCGCAAAGGGAGCGAAGGCGAGGCAGATTAAGGTAAGGTTCGGCTACATACCAAAGGCCGGTGACACGGTGAAGCTCGTTGACGAGGCCCACGTAACCTCTTATCCTAAATATGGCGCAATCGGCATTGTTGTCCGGATTGTTCAGCCAGGCACTGTCTTCCCTGACAGGGAGATAAAGAAGATTGAGATGCCCAAGACGCTTGAAGCGGCGAAATATTGACCAAAGTTTAAATAGTGGCGAAGCGAGAGATGAATGTGATTTTCATTAACAAGCTTGTAGAAAACATAAGTGAAACTGCTGTATCCCTTTTCGAAGCCGAACGCAACGAAGCCAAAGCGAAGAGCAGGTTCTTCGCCGATTGCGTCGACTTCAATGCCCAATTCAATGCTCTTGGAAGTTCAGGGACAACTAGATTTTCAAAGGAGGAAGACACTTCATTAGAGGCTTCAGTGCTAAATTCCGCTCCGGCTATCAGTCCTGGCGATCCCGCGGCTGCCAGGAGATACGCGGCAAGCAGGATTCCAGAGCCCGGAAAAGTGATGACAAAGTAATAAATATAAGAAAAATCAAAATGATGATTGCGATGCGAATAAAAGAACTGAGGACGATGAGTGTAGACGCACTGAAGTCTAGGCTCCAACAGCTAAGGCTCGACCTCTCGATAGAAAAAAGGAAGATAGCGGCGACAGGGGTCCAAGGCAAGAAGGTCAAGATAAGAGAGCTCAGGAGGACCGTCGCGCAGATACTCACTCTTCTAAAGGAAAAAGGTGTTTCCGGCTAATGCCTGAGATGTGTCCAAGGTGCGGTCTCCCGAAAGAGATCTGCGTATGCGAAATTCTTGACAGGGAGGCGACCAAGAGAATAAAAATCTACAAGGCGAACGCCAAGTTTAGGAAATTCGTCACCATCGTGGAGGGCTTAGCTGGCGAGGAGCTGGACAAGACCACAAAAGAGCTCAAGAGCAGGCTTGCCTGTTGCGGGACTCACAAGAACGGAGTGATAGAGCTTCAGGGAGAGCATATAGCTGCCGCGAAAAAAGAGCTTGTCAATCTCGGATTTCCAGAAGGCAACATAGATGCGGCTATCTGATTCTTCGCCTGCGTTTCCCCAGGGCAACCCACGCAGCCAACGATATCACGGTGCATGCGGCCACTGCATATAAGATGACGCTTGCCACCGCGCGAGTGTCGCTTTCAACAGCCAAAGCGCCATCTTTAGAATAAACCAGCGTGGTGTTGCGAAGCGAAAGCACCGCAGGGCCTGCCAGAGAGGCATTCACCTTTTTTGTCGCGAAGAAAAGCGAGAAGGTCCTGTTGTCAATAACCTCGCTTTCCCTTATGAAGAGGGTTCCATTGTAAAATCCCGATCCCACAGGTTGGAAGTAGGCATTCCCTATGGGGCCGGAGTAGGGATCCACGTGCCTTGTGTCAACGTAGATCCCCGTGAACCATGTTTTGTTGTAGCGGTCAGCGAGAGTCCCATTCGGGAAGGCGGAGTAGCTGTTTCTGCCAAGGAAGTTCTCCGCCCCTATTGCGGTATAGTTGATCCTGTCCCAGGCTCCGGTATTCCAGTCTTTTGCGTACAGAACCACCTGTCCTCCAGAGATCGAAAGGTTTAACACTACCTTGTCTCCGGAATTGACCGGACCGGAGAAATTGTCAAACCTTCCATAAACGTTGAACAGTGCCGGGGAAAAAACCTGGAACTCGAGCGTATATCCTTCGAAGTACCCTCCCTTAAACTTGGTGTAATTGACGAAGTCGATATAATTGTAATCCAAGCCTCCGAAATACAGGTAGCCATTCTGGGTTACTCCCGAAAGCTGGTACCCCGGGCCGTAGCCATAAGCGTCGGTCTGCGCCCCCGCGGTCACGTTGTAAGAAAGAGATGTCACGTTCTGCGCTATCACCAGCCCTGCCCTTTGCACAAATCTCGTGAAAGGGGCCACAATCTGCGTGGCTCCGACTGCCAGGATCAGGTACGCTGCAACAACGATGTGGACAAACTTCATCTTTCCCGCACCAAACTTTTCTATCCAATAAGTGAATTAAAGCTTAAAATGTGTATTTATTGAAGAAGGAACGCGCAGGGCAGATAGATGCATGAGCCTTCAGCACAGCGTATAACTTAAAGGCAGTTCTAGCCGTGGCCAGCGAGGCCTTAATTGCAAAATGGCGAAATGATGGCGTAGCCGGCATCAAGCCAGAGCCTCGAATCTATATAAACCTGAATCTCATTGGAATATAGAAAATGGGTTTGTGGTCAAATGTTTCCGCTCCTGCCTCTGGTTGTCTTCTTGCCTATAACCTTTATTGCGTTTCTCTTCCTTGTCCCCGAGAGAAATTCTTTCATGGTGTCGCTCATCGCATCGGTGCTTCTGCTCGCTTTTGCAGTAGCGGCAGTGTATCTCGGGCTTTCCGGCGGCTATGGCACCCTCGATTTCCAGAAGGGCTACATCCAGAGCCTCGGGATAAACCTGGATCTAAGGCTCAACGGCTACAGCGTAATATTCTTGGTGATGGCCTCCATCGTCTTGCTCGCAGCCGCGTTCGTGGCCAGGGATTTCATAAAGGAATCTGAGCGAATCTACAACGTTCTGTTCCTTCTCACCTCGGGCGCCACCGTCGGCGTGTTCCTCGCTGGAAACCTCTTCCTTTTCTACCTTTTCTGGGAGATAAGCGAGGTGGCCATGTTCTTCATAATATACATATACGGCGGGTACGACAGGAGGTACGCCGCGATAAAATTCATGCTCTATTCAATAGTGGCAAGCCTCTTCCTTCTCCTCGGCATACTTGTCATATACTCGAGCCTCCCAACCCATTCTTTCAACATCGCATCCATAATAGAGCAGTCTCCCTCGATACCGAGAGGGTCGCAGCTGATAGCTCTTGCCCTCCTGACGATAGCATTCATGATAAAGATACCGGCGTTTCCCTTCCACGGCTGGCTTCCGGACGCGCATACCGAGGCCCCAACCACGGGCAGCATGATGCTTGCAGGCATATTGCTGAAGTTCGGAGGCTACGGCCTTCTGCTCATGTTCCTGATGCTTCCGATCACTCTCGCATACGCGAAGTATCTGGCGATGATCTTCGGCTTCTCCGCGCTCTACAGCGCTTTCGTCGCAATAAGGCAGACGCATCTCAAGCGCCTTATAGCATACACGAGCATAGTCGACATGGGGATAGCGTCATTGGGAATAGCATCGGTCAGCACCATTGGAGTGGCCGGCGGCCTGTATGCAATGCTAAGCCACGGGATAGTGATATCGCTGATGTTCCTTATGGCAGGCACACTAGACGAGGCTTTCGGGACGATGCTCATATCTAGGCTGAAAGGCGTGGCGAGGAATCTTCCATTCGTAGCATACATGTTCCTTTTCGGAGTTTTCGCGCTGATCGGGATTCCGCTCACCAGCGGATTCATAGGCGACCTGCTGGTATTCATAGGCTCGTTCGGGGCTTATGGAATCGCGGGCATAGCGCCCCTCTTCGCGCTGCTTGTGTTGGGTGCTTTCTTCTTCTGGATCGTGGAAAAATCTTTCTTCAATACGTCGAAAGCAATAGAGCCGATTTCGAATCCCGGCCCTGAAATCACAATCTCTGCAGGATTCTTGGCTCTGGCCGCAATTATTTTAGGCATGATTCCCGCAGTCCTCCTGTACCCCTTCGCGATTTAGCGGGCTACAGTATCTCCATAACGTAACCGGTGTGGATCACTTCCTTCAGAACGTTTATCAGGTAGCCGGCGTTCTTCGTTATGTCTGCCGAGGTCAGCATCCCCGCAAGCCTGCCGTTTTCGTCAACAACGCACAGCTTCTTCACCTTGCCGTCCGCCATGCGCTTCGCCGCCTCCTCTATGGTGGTATTCTTGTGGATCGTGATCACAGGCTTGCTCATCACGTGCGAAGCTTTCACGAACCAAAGGTTCTTCTTAGCTGACACAAGCCTTCTGACAATGTCGCCCTCCGTCACTATCCCGACAGGCATGTTCTGCTTGTCAGCTATGACAACAGCGTCAATGCCGTGCTTTGTCATAAGTTTTGCCACATCCTTTATGCTCGTGTTCTCCCCTGCGGTTATCGCAGGATAGCTCATTATCTCATGAGCCAGCAGCGATCTCGATTCGCTGGAAGTCACATGCCGCACATACGTCTCTTGCATACGATCCGCCCTATATCTCCTTTGTTTGTGAAAGTTTTAAAAAGAGACGTGCAATTTCGGATAGCCGCATATCCGAGAAAAAAATAAAATAAATAGCAAGCATACGCCTTGGCCGGGATTCGAACCCGGGTCACAAGCGTGACAGGCTCGTATGCTAGACCACTACACTACCAAGGCGCAATATTATTTGCTACTAGCCATATTTTAATTTAAGCACGACCATCGGGAACGTCACAAAAATAGAGATCGTGTTTGCAAGAACTAGAGGGAAGGAGTTTATCATCACCCCATATACGTCCCAGAGCACAAGCCCTGCAAGCAGGATTATCAGCAGGTACCAAGAGATGTCTTTTGTGGACTTTGTCCTTACCGATCTGACAACCTGCGGCACAAAAGACACCGTTGTCAGCGTACCCGCAAGGAGTCCGGCAATGTTTGTCAGATCGATCATAAAAACACATTCATCTGTACTTCAGCTTCAGGTAGGCGAGCACGAGAACCGCCAGGAACGACACTGCATTCGCAGCCATCAGCGGCACCGAGCCGATCAGGAATCCGTAAACAAGCCAGAGGAAAGTGCCGATGCCCAGCATCTCCAGCCAGCCGGGTGATATTTCGCGCGTCTCCTTCATCTTCGCTGTTCTTGCTATTTCCGGAAACAGAGACAGGGTGGTGAAGAATCCCGCAACTAGCCCAAGCACTTCAACAAACAAAGCCATCCCATCACTTTTTGTGCTTCCCGCTGGGGTGATTTGAACACCCAACCTACCGGTGTCTTCTTTTGCTAGAAGCGGTCAAAAACTACAGCCGGTCGCTCTGCCGTTGAGCTACAGCGGGACTCATGATAATACGAATCAGCGTATATTAATATAGTTATATTAGTTTAAGAGTATGCCACGAGATAGATTTGCGATGGCGGCGTATCTCGGCAGGGGTGAGCTGGTTTGCAGGACTCGGAGAGCTTGCTGGATAGGCTGAAGCGCAAGACTGTTCCCCTGTCCATCTACTGGCTGAAGGACTTCATCAGGGACGTCCTCGAATACAAGAACTTCCACGACTCGCTAGCGACCACATTCGCTTACATAAGCTTGGGCATAGCTTTCCCGCTCTTTCCCGCGCCAGTGTTCGTGCCGCTTTCCATTCTGGTCTTCGCGAGCACGTTCATCCACCCGCTGCTCGGGCTGATGGCGCTGCTGCTGCTCACCCTGCCCCTCATAATCTACCAGGCGCCGCTGCTCGCCTGGATGTTCATGGTCTTGGTCAGCGCTTCGCTCTTTCTCGGATACAAGCACTACAGGTCGATAGCGTACGGATACGCGCTTGTTGCTCTCGCCCTTTCCTATCTCGGATTCCTTCTCGAGATTCCCGCACTCGTCCTCGCGACGCTAGTTCTGGGATTCAAGAGGAGCGCCGTTATAGGAACGATAGCCATCCTGGTCATCGTGGTGTTCTCGTTCATAGCCAACATACCTGTCTCAGGGCCGATTGTCTTCAACTCTGTGATTGGCCATCAGCTTATACGCAACCTCACCTTCGCCTCTTATTTCGAAGTTGCAAAACCCGCTGCTGACCTGGGAGGGCTCGGCGGCGCGCTGGCGGCCTCCTTCTCGACATTGTTCAGCCAGCCGGTGGCAAACAACGTGCTCAACATCTTCTACTACGCGCTCGTAGCCATCGGATACAAAATAGAGTTCACGCTGCTGCAGATACTCATCTGGCTTTTCGTGGCTTACAGCATAAGCAGCTATGCGATAAGCAGCAGGTCAGCGTTCAAAGGCACCCTTTCAAGCCTTTTCGGTGCAATCCTCCCGCTCTCAGCTTTCATAATCGCGCCTTTTGTCGGACTGCAGTTCAACCCTCTACTTGTTTTGAGCTTCTTGATAACCCCCCTGCTCGTGTTCGCAATGGAGGCGTCTAACATAGAGGTCGTGCAGGCACTGGACGTCATGAAGCAGGACATCCTCGGCAAGTTCGGGGTGGCATTCGAGGACCTCACGAAGGGCTCATCGGAGACCCTTGCGGATGTTGCTAACTACGACCAGACAAAGGAGGAGCTGAGGCAAGCGATACTCCTTCCTACGGAGCACAGGGAGATATCTGGAGCCTACAAGGTAAAACCTGCCAAAGGCATCCTGCTTTTCGGCCCTCCTGGAACAGGAAAGACGCTGATAATGAGGGCTCTCGCCAACGAAGTCCGGGCATCTTTCTTTTACGTCAACGGCGGCTCCCTGCTTTCTCCATATCCCGGAGAGGCGTCGCAAGCGCTGTCAAGGATATTCGCTACTGCAAAGAAGCACACTCCATGCATTCTCTTCTTTGACGAGATAGACAGCATTGCCGGCAGGAGGGATACACGGCAGAGCCAGAGCGGAAGCGAGCTGATAACAACGCTTCTTAGCGAGATGGATGGCTTCCAAAAGATTTCCGGTGTAGTGGTCGTCGGAGCTACGAACACTCCGCAGGCGCTCGACCCTGGAATCATGAGGCCGGGCAGGTTCGACAAGATAATATTCGTGCCTCTGCCTGATCAGCTGGCGCGTTCAAAAATATTCAAGCACTATCTCGCTTCCCTGCCTATTGGAAAGGATATAGACTACACGAAGCTAGGCAGCATCACATCCAGGTTTTCGGCAGCAGACATAAAGAACGTTTGCGAGGAGGTGAGCAGGGAAGTTGGAGAAAAGGCGATATCGAAAAGAGAAGTGCTGGTGATAAAGATGGCTGATGCGGTCAGAGTTATAAAAGGGACAAAGCCGTCGACCACCATATCCCAACTTGAGGAGTACAATACTTTCAGGATTGATTATGAAAGGAGGATGCATCCCGAGAACCAGATTCAGGACGAAACAAAAGTCGATATCACCGATGTGGTCGGCCTTGACGAGGCGAAGAAGGCGCTGCACGAGGCCGTGGAGATACCTTTGATGCATCCCGAACTGCTCAAAAAGTACGATATAAGCGACATAAAAGGCATCCTTCTCTTCGGTCCTCCGGGAACAGGCAAGACGATGCTTCTGCAGGCCATAGCCAACGAGCTCGGTGAGGTACACGTGCTGACAGTTTCAGGGTATGATCTATCAAAATACGGGATTGAGAGAGCGAGCGCCTCAATAAAGGAAATATTCGACAGGGCGAGGGAGAATGCGCCTGCAATAATTTTTGTCGATGAAATCGACGCCATAATGCCTGCGCGCGACCAGGCGAGCGAGACTTCCATTCAGTTGACGGGCGAGTTCCTGCAGGAGTTTGATAAGATTAGCAAGTCTTCA
This sequence comes from Microcaldota archaeon, assembly GCA_964640735.1. Classification (GTDB taxonomy): domain Archaea; phylum Micrarchaeota; class Micrarchaeia; order Micrarchaeales; family CABMGC01; genus JAJYVH01. The sequence goes on from CAZXIK010000002.1 coordinate 23,431, forward strand.
GGTGTCGTTGTGGTCGCCGCAACCAACAGGCCCGATACGCTCGACCCCGCAGTGCTCCGGGCCGGCAGATTCGACAAGCTTGTCTACACCCCTCCGCCCAACAAGGAAGGGAGGGCAAGGCTGTTCCAGCTCAACCTCGAGAAGGCGCCGGTCGCAAATGATGTCAGCTTCGACGCACTCGCCGATATAACCGAGGATTTCACAGGCGCGGACATCGCAAACATCTGCAGGCAGGCAAAGCTCAACGCGCTGGAAGCAAGTCTTTCCTCGGAGAAGGAGGTTAAGATAAGCATGAAGGACATCTCTACGCTGATAAGGAAGATGAGGGCGTCGGCTCCCTCGGCTGTCATAAGCAGGTATCTCACTTTCTTCAGCAAATACGGGAAGAGGTAGCCCCTCAGACGCTCCAGGCCAGATAGACCGAAGCGTAGTTGGCCAGATTTATCATTATGTCCGGATACACTCCGTAAAGCACCGTTATCAGCAGCGAGACAATCACGACTATCCGAGTCGGGCTGTCAAGATGCGTGTATCTCGCCCCGAGCTTGTCGGTGTACATCGCTGTTATCACCTTTGCATAATAGAAGATTGATATTATGCTGTTCACGACTCCGAAGAAAGCCAGCCAGATGAGATTAGAGTTTACCGCGCTCAGGAAAAGCAGGAACTTGCCCACGAAGCCCGTTGTGAACGGAAGCCCGACAAAGGAAAGCAGGAAGATCGTGAGCGCGATTGCGGAGAACCTGTTCTCCTTGTACAGGCCTATCACGTCGTTTATTTCGTTCCTGTTTTTGCTCTCCAGCCAGGATATTATGGCCATAGCCCCTATGAACAGGAACATGTGGGCGAATATCTGGAAGAAGCTTGCCGCAGCACCTGCCCGGCTTCCAGCAGCGAGGCCAATCAGGATGTAGCCTGCCTGAGATATGGATGAATAGGCAAGCAGGCGCTTGAGATTGTTCTGCATCAGCGCAACCAGGTTGCCATAGAACATCGTCGCCACAGAAAGGGCGGCGATCATCGTGAACGCTATGCGCACGTTTATGAATAAGAGAAGCACCACCTGCATCAGTGCCACAAAGCCCACTTTTTTGTTAACTCCTCCAAGCATTGCAGTCGCGTAGGAGCCCGCGCCTTGGTAAACGTCAGGCAGCAGCAGATTGAATGGAAACACCGAGGATTCAAAGCCGAGGGAAGCTATGAATATGACCAGCGCCAGGTCGATCAGTCCGTTCCTCTGCTCCAGCTGCGTCCCCAGGGTATTCGATGATGCATAGACGAGCACGAGCGCAAGTGACAGAAGCGCCATAGCGATTGACGCCATTATGAAGTATTTTGCCGCTGACTCGAGGCTGTTTTTCCTTGAGAGAAGTATGATGAATGAGGACGGTACGGCCACAAGCTCCAGGCCTACAAATATGGCTATGAGCGTGGACGCTGACGAGACTATGTACATCCCGACGAGCGAGAAGGCCGCCATCAGCGCAAAGTTCCCGTAGTCATCCGAGCGTGCATACGCGAGGAAGTTCAGTAGCAGAACGCCCAGGCTGAAGATGAAAAAGAAGAACACGGAAAAGTAGTTGACCGATATTATGTTGAAGTAAACGTCTATCGAGTTGTAGAGAAGGTAGCTGACGAATACGAGGAGAAGCAGGACAACCGCATTGAATCCGAGCTGCACGTCTTCCGTGCTGAAGATCCTGATCAGGATATTGCCGAATACCAGTATGAGAGTGAGCGCCAGGAAATAGTATATCTCGAACATCAGATCACTGCGACCACGAGCACCAGCACAACCACCCCTGCGGCAAAGAGTGCAACGTAGCCGTTTACGCTTCCCGCAGCGAGCCTGCGCGGCAGCTCAGAAAACCGCATCACCTCATGCCCGAATCCGTCGAAAAGCTCATCGAGCAGCGAGTCTGCAAAGGCGGCTCCATCGCCAAGCGTCTCTGCGAATCCGGCGATGTGGCGATAGCCAGAGTTCAGGAACTGGGCCGTGTGCACAAGATAGGAATACCTCTGAAGCGTAGCCCTCTTCGAAAGCGCAAGCCTGTTCCTGTAGAATATGAAATAGCCTCCGGCAAGCCCCGCAGCCACGGCAACAGTCTCGATCAATGCATCCGGCGTTCCCAAACTCAGCTGCGTTCCGGCTGCGATGTAGGAGATTCCCGAAAGCATCCCTGGAATGATGAAGAATCCTGCAGAGGCAAGGAGCGCCAGAGCCGCTAGGGCGGCCATGCTGTAGATCATCCAATCAGGGGTGGAACTGTAGGCGAACATCACTTTCTGGCTGGATGGCTTCTTGTCCTGGAGGAAGAGCCATCTGAAGATGTAGAGGCTTGTCCCCGCGCTGACCAGGATCATAATCGCGTAGGCAGCAAGGTTGGCGGAAAAGGCCGAATCAATCCCGATGTTGGCGAAGAACCCGTCGAAGGGAATGAAGCCGGCAAGCGCAAGCACGCCCGCGGTGGTTGCCACGTATACAAGCCTGTTCTCCTTTATCCCGCTTATCTCGTGGAGGTTTTCCTTTTCAGTCGCTTTCATCGCCACTCCTGAGCTGAAGAACAGAAGCGCCTTGTAAAACGTCTGCGCGAAGAAGAAGTATACCGCGGCGATGAGGGCATTGATGGCGATGGCCATCATCATCAGGCCAAGCTCCTGCACCGTCGAGTATGCGAGCACCCTTTTCACGTGCTGCTCGCCCAGAGCGCTGAACAGGCTCGTTATCACAGTTATGGCGCCTATCGGAAGCATCAGCTGAAGCACTCCGGCGGCCGATAGCAGCGGAAAGAGTATGATCGCCACAAAGACTCCTGCCTTCACCATTGTCGCGCTGTGCAGGAAAGCCGAAACGGGCGTCGGGCCTTCCATCGCGTCAGGAAGCCATTCCTGGAAAGGAAACTGGGCCGATTTCGACATTATGGCTGCAAGAAGGAGCAGCCCTGCAGCCTTCGGGAAGTTTGAGGCAGATGCGCTACTCAATATGCCGCTGAACGACAGCGTGCCGAAGGAGTTCTGCAGTATTGCAATCGCAGACAAAAGCGCGATATCGCCAATCAGTATTATTGTTATCGCCTTTCTTGCCGCAGAGATCGCCCTCTCCCTGCTGTGCCAGAATCCGATGAGAAGGTAGCTGGTGAGGCTGAGGAATTCCCATGCCATGAACAGGAGGATGAAGTCACCGGCCATCGCGAAGGCGAGCATCGAGGTGTCGAAGGCGAGCATCTCGATATAGTATCTTTTCTGCTCGCTTGGAAGCGTCATGTAGCCAGCGGAGTACACGAATACGAGCGGCGCGACAAGCAGGACCATGAACAGCAGTATCGAGCTCACTGGAGTTATCGATGCGCTTATGGTTATTTCCGCCCCTCCGGCCAAAAACCATTCGACGCTTGTTGTCCCGCTGTCGATGAACGGGAAGAGCACCAGGCTCAGCGCAGCGCCTCCGATCGCAAAGTATTTCGTCCTCTCCGGGTCGCTGTCAAGCGCTACCAGGAGCATCGCCAGAAGCGGCGGCAGCAATAGCGCAAACGGTATCAACTTACCACTTCAACTTGGACAGCTTCGAGATGTCAAAATCGAATCCCTTCGATTTCATGTAAGCGTAAAACGTGACAAGAGCTATCACCTCTACCGTGGCCACGGACCAGATGGCGATGAACATCGGCACCGCCGAAGGGTCAGGGTTCCGCATATACGAGAAGAAATAAGCGAGGAATATCGTGCTTGATATGAACATGAGCTCCACCGCCAGCATTACCACCACGAAATGCCTTTCCGAGATTATGCCTGCAATGGCTACCCCAAGGATCGAAACTGCTGCTAGAAGCAAGAAGCTTACCATCAGAAGACCAGTTTTGCAAATTTCTTCATCACAAGCACGCTGCCTACCGCGACCGCGAACAGGAGAAAGACAGCCGCGAGCAGAAGCGCGTAGTATTGCTGGAAAGCAGCCTCGGCCACCAAACCGAAACTGTTAGTTCCCGGCTGCGATGTCTCGGGCGAGGAGACGAGTGCCGATATGGCGAGCGATATGACTATTCCGGCAATCGCAAAATTCATCACGTTTATCATTTTGGACTTCCTCTCTTCGGTCGCAACCGCGACGAGCAGGTAGGTGCTGAGCCCCCCCACAAAAACCAAGAGCTGGAGAAGCGCCAGCAGCGTCTGCCCCAGGTAGATGAAGATGAGCGCGCTGAAAACCGCGGTAGCCGCAAGGAACATCACGGAACGGAGAAGCCTCTGCGATAAAAAGACGGCAATTCCGCCTAATACTGTGGCAAGGGCAAGCGCGATTGACAATAAGTCAAAAGCCATCATCTATCCCTGCAGCTCCTCCGGCCTTTTTATGAAATCCCGCTTGTCGTAGGCCTCAAGGTCATAGCCTTTTGTAAGCGTAAGGCACTTGGGAGGGCAGACCTCCTCGCATAGACCGCAGAAGAGGCAGCGCTCAATGCCTATCTGCGGCATTATCTTTGTGCCGCGGTCGGTGATCACATCGACCATCGTTATCGTCTTATTCGGGCATATCCTCTCGCAGGCGGAGCAGCTAATGCAGGTGTCCATGTCCAGCCTGAGCATGTACCTTTCACGGTCGTCTTCCGATTCGCGCTCCTCAGGAAACTCTACGGTGAAGCGCTCTTCGCCGAGGCTTTTTATGGTTTCCATTAGCGTTTTCAGAATCACTTTGTCACCTGAGGAATATTAGGTAAGTAACTATTAAATTCAGCAGTGAGAGCGGCAGCAGCCAGACCCATCCGAAGCGCAGGAGCATGTCCAGCCTCATCCTGACCGTCGTAGCGCGCACGATTATGATGAAGAAAGAGATCGCAAAAGCCTTGAAGATGATCCAGAAGAACGGCGGCAGGACCGGGCCGTTCCAGCCTCCAAAAAAGAGTATCGCTATCAGCAGGCTTCCAAGGAACATCCTGCTGTAGTCCAGGAACAGGGCGAGCATGTAGTAGGGAGGCGAGACATCCGTCAACCATCCGGCAATCAGCTCCGAGTCTGCCTCGCGCATGTCGCAAGGCGGCCTTTCCAGCTCTGCAAGCATCGCGATGAAAAAGATGACGAAACCGAGAGGCATGACGAATACGAACCAATTAGTCGCCTGCGCCTCTATTATCCCGGCTATGTTGTAGCCGCGCGCGACCATGCCTACGGTAGCTAGAACCAGTATCAGAGGTATCTCATAGCTGAGCAGCATGACTACCGAACGTTGCGCGCTTATTTCAGCAAACTTGTTGCCGCTGGCAAAGCCGTTCGCAAAAATGATCATCGGCATGAACGAAAGAATGACGAATATCACCAGCATTCCCAATCCTATGTTGGATTGCGCGAGCAGCGGGGAAAAAGGGAGCAGCATGGTAAGGAAGAGCGTTATCGACAGCATCAGCGGAATCGTTATGAGAAAGACGGGTTTGTCGGCGCCGCTTGGGACCATATGCGCCTTGCTGAGCAGCTTCACGAAATCAGCGAGATTCTGGAGCATCCCGTACTTGCCGACAAAAGTTGGACCATGCCTCTTGTGTATTTTTGCTATTGTCTTCCTTTCCACCCAGCCAAAAACGTAGTCGAAGGCGACTATGAGTATTGAAATCTCTATCGCATATGCCACTGCATTCAGGATGTCGCTCAACACGCGTTCACCTGTCGACATCCCCCATTACGATGTCAAGGCTTCCAAGTATCGCAAAGAGGTCGGCCGTCCTGCAGCCATTCGCGATATGGTTTATCGCCGCCAGATTTATGAAAGCGGGCGCCCTTATCGAAAGCCTGTAGGGTTTCTGCGGATCCGCAATCATGTACATCATGCACTCCCCACGCGGCATCTCCCTGCTGACCGTGACGCTCCTGTTCTTCGCATTCGGCAGTATCAGCCTGATCGGCATACCGATAGCATCGCCTTCAGGCATCTTTTCGAGCGCCTTAAGGACCAACCTTACGCTTTCCTTCATCTCCAGTATCCTTACCTTGTACCGCGCGAAGCAATCGCCCTCGCTTTTCACCTTCGACTCGAAGTCAAGCTTGCCGTACACATAATACGGTGCGCTCTTCCTTACATCGTAGTTTGCGCCCGATGCGCGAAGAACGGGACCAGTGACCCCCAGCTCGATCGCATCCTCTCTGCTCAGTACGCCCACTCCCTTCAGCCTTTCCAGAAAGAGGGGGTTGTTTTCCAGGTACTTCTCGTACTTTTCGATTCGCTTCTCCAGGTAGGCGAGATCATCTCTTGCCCTTTCATCGAATCCAGGCGGGAGATCCCGTATCATCCCTCCGAGCCTGACGTTAACGTAGAACATCCTCGCACCTGCCGCCTCCTCAAGCAGCCGGAGCACGATGTCCCTGTCCTTGAAGCACCACATGAAGACATTGAAGAACTGCCCTATGTCGTTTGTCATTGCGCCAAGCCATAGGAGATGGCTGGCGAGCCTCTGCAGCTCTAGGAGTATGACCCTGATGTACGCCGCCCTTTCCTTCACATCCACCCCAAGCGCCTTCTCCACGGTGGCAACATAGAGTTCATCGTACGCCATAGGAGCGACATAGTCCAGCTTCTCCATGTAAGGAGGGCTCTGCATGTACGTCCTGTTCTCGACAAGCTTCTCAACCCCCCTGTGCAGGAATCCGATGTGCGGCTCGACATTTACTACCGTGTCGCCATCCAGGTCCACGACAAGCCTCAGTACCCCGTGCGTGCTTGGGTGCACAGGCCCTATGTTGATTCTTGTCGTCGTTCAATCACTTCCGGTTTCATATGGCGCGTTCCACGCAAAGTTTTTCCTGAGCGGCGCAGCCTTCCCATTCCACTTCTCGAGGAGCAGCCTTTCCACCCGTCTGTTCTTTATCTCAATCGCGAACATCTCGTACATCTCGCGTTCGTACCAATCAGCCCCTTTATATATGCTTACCGAGCTCGGGACCCAGGCATCTGACGGGTCGATATCCACCTCGACCGTCTCGTCCTTGTTGTTCGTTATGTCCCTGACAATATAGATGACTTCCAGGTATTTTTCGTAGTCAACCGCTGTTATTTTGACAAGATAATGGTATCCTGATTTTTTCAGGTCTTTCAGTTGCTGGACGAGATCCTTTCGTTCAATCTTCAACCACACCACCAATCTTCTTCTGCAATTTCATCAATGCGGCAAAAAGGTTCTCCGGCTTGGGCGGGCAGCCCGCCACATAAACGTCCACAGGCAGCACCTGGTATATCCCCCTGATTATGTTGTAGCGCTCCCACCACGGTCCTCCGCCCGTCGCGCACTCGCAGTAAGCCCTAACCTAACTCAGATTTAGA
>CAZXIK010000003.1:0-24683 GCA_964640735.1 Microcaldota archaeon
CATTATGTTCTGGAGTTTCACCAAGCTCATGCTTTACTTCTGCCAAAATAAGCTTATATAGCTCTATCCCTGAGTGCTGAAGATCTGCGAAAGGGTCTCGCTTTCCGGCAGCGCATAGTTGAAGGTGAAGAGGTAGTAGAGCTCGCGCCCAACTACCCTAGTTATGCTCAGGTCGAAGGAGTTGAACAGGGTCTGGAGGTGGTTGAGCTGGTTGGTGAGCGAATCCGTGGCCTCCTTCTCGCTGACCCCTACGGCGGTTGTCTCGATGTACATGACAGCGTTCAGCGGCCTCTCGCCTGAGGAGAGCCTGCTTATCCTCGCGTCGAGTATGTTCATCTTCGTCTGGATGCTCTGTATGGAGAGCTGGTTGGGGTTCCCGCCGCTCATCTCCTTCGAAAGCTGGTACTCGAGTGTGCCCCGCTTTCCTTCGAGCTCCTCCCTGTACCTCTGTATCTCCTCGGCTACGGAAACTATGCTGAACCTGAACGGGAATCCGGCGTTCATCACTATCCTCTCCCACTTGTCCGGGCCCTCGGACAGCTTTCCCTCTTCGGTTTCATCCACGCTCTCCATGGTGAAGACATAGTTGTAAACGTTAGCAGTAAGATAGCCGGTCGCATAGTAGACGCCGCTTGTTGACTTTACCACAGAGTTGCTCTCCTTAGGCACGTAGTAGTCCTTGGCAGGGACCAGTCTCACTCCGAAAATCAAAGTGAGAACGGGAAAGAAAACGAAATCGGCGTAGTTTACCAGGAATATCATGACGATATTGAATACAGCAAGCCCGGAGATGATCAGGCTGAGGTTCCCGAAGGCAGATGAGTTGATTATGAGAAGCAGCGAAATAAGGGATGTCGAACTTATGTATATTATCGTTTGCTCGTCCATCCAAACACCTAGCCGGAAACCGCGCGCTCGCGCATCTGTTCGCTTATCGTCACCAACGGGATCATGGATTCGGGCTCCACGAACTTGAGGATCTCGTCGCCCTCCATTACGCTGGCTGCTATCCCGAAGACGGCGCTTATCCCGGCGGCGAGCTCGTCGGCCTGCTGCAGCGCAAGGTTTATCGCCTCTTCCTCATTGCCCCCGTAAGCAGTGGTCATCGCGAATGCTTCGAGCGCCTGAGACTTCACCTTATTGACGCTGCCCAGAAGGTTGTGCCACATCGTCACCTCTCCCCTCACTCTCTCCGACTCGGCCTTCGTCACATTCCTGTCCAGGCTCAGGTTTTGGTACCGCTCTTCTGCCTGATTGAGCTTGTTTGTTATGTTGTTTATGAAAGTGTCCTTGTTTATCACGTAGAGCTGGGCACCGAATTTCACTGGCTTCCTGGAAATTGTCAGGACGCGGCTGAACAACCGGGAGAAATCTATCTTCTCTTCGCTGTTCATCTCGGTGCCTGATCTATACGCGGGGATCTTGACGAAAGCGCTCGCGTATACGTCACCTTCTTTCCTGACTATTATCGCATTCTTCGAAGGCGCAAGGACGAAGGGCTCCTCGGCGTCCAGGACGACCGTTTTCTTGCGCATCTTCAGGAACGGGACGAAAAAAGGGGCATAAAACTTGGTGGAGAAGGCAAGAAGGGCGAATAAAAGCGAAAATACGGCGAGCCCGGAATCCAGCGACGGCTGGCCCTGTATTATGTAGGTGCCTATCAGGAGTATTATCGATACAAGGTACAGGACCATGAAAATGAATCTCTGCGATAACGCCAAAGGACCACTCCTTTATACTAGGTAGCTACGAGTTTTATAATTTTGCATCAGAGCAGGCTGAGTTTGCCCATATTATCTACAACCGAACCCAAGAAGTCCGCAAGCACCTTTATCGAGTAGTAGGTGATGCCTAGTATCAGCGCCGGATAGAAGAGGACTGAAAGGAAGTACGCCGCCATGCTGCTCTGCAGCCCGTTCACGTCGAGAACTAGCGGGGAGGTTGCTGATGCCGCGTTCGTCTGGGCCTGTGTCCCTGAACCGTCTGATGTTATTGCGGCTGCTGTAGTCTGGAGGTTCTGGGTGACGCTATTATTCGTGAAATAGTAGGCCACGGAGAACAAGAGGGGCATCACAAGGTAAAACGATATTGCCATGGCCATCAGCATGCCGCCGATAGGGCGCAACGGGAAGATGGCGCGGAATATCACGCCAGGTATGAGAAACACAGGAAGGGCCAGGTACATGAAGAAGAGTATCATGTAGAACTGCGCGGTCAGCGCTATAAGGCCGTCCATCAGGAGCGATAGGAGCACATTGGCGGGAACAACGAAGAACTGGAATATTTCCGAGACGAGCGAGTTCAGTATCTTGGAAACCGTCTCTCCGGCGACTTCTCCTTCGCCAGGGAGCTGGATGTCAAGCTTCACGCTTGAATAAAATGAGTCGACCATGACAACGTTGTAAAGGCTCGTTATGACCTGCTGCGTGGCGTTTATTGTGCCATTTATGTATGAAAGGGATGTGTCGTAGGGGTTCACGGGACCTGTGGTGATGGAAGGAAGTATTCCGAAGACTGTCGCCGACAGGACAAGGAAGAACGCCACTATGATTCCTGATGCCGCAGCCTCGTAGATCTCCCCGACCCCGAAGTTCCTGAGCTTCTCGTTCCCCATCGCAACTCCGAATGCGAATACTAGGGCAGCGAAGAAGAATGCGAGGATTACTGCAAGGAATCCTATCGGCTCCCACTGCGACCAGATGCTCGTTACAGCCTGATTTATCTGGCTGCAGTACCAAGGCGCCAATACGTTGGCGGTCCCGCCAACGGCGCATTGGGATATTGGCGCCGCCTGCGTGACGCCTGATGCCATTAGCAAAGAGAAAAGGAAAATGATGATTGGTTTTGTCGATTCCATGCGCGCGCCTATACGATTTTGAACAGCAAAGAGAGGAAATCGATCTTCTCCCCGAAAGCCCTTGAAAAGTCCGATACGAAAACATCCACCACTACGAGGTTCAGGATTGGGATGACAGTGAGACCCAGCGCCGCAAATCCTGCGAACTCCAGAAAACCAATAAACGGGGTCCAGAATCCGTTCAGTAGTATGTTGAATATTGCCGCGGCGATGAGCCCCACTATGCCGAAGACGATGGTCAGCGCACTGCCGAAACCGAAGACCAGCCAGTATTTGTCAAGTTGGACATTCAGCCAGCCGTATGTGATCGAGACCATGAGAGGATACATCAGCCCTATGCCAAGACCAAGGGCTATCATCGCAGCTCCGAAAGACCGGGTCGCTACGAACATCCTCGAGACCAATCCCAGAGCCATCAGTATCGTGAAGAGCAATAAAGACGCGCTCAGGATTATGTACTGCATCTGCGCCAGAACGTATGCCCCGTAAAGCGCGTCAATAACCCATCCTGTGAATACGGAGAATGCGCTAGGCGGAGATATGGTGGCTGCGCCTCCGAGCCCTTCTATCTCGGTAGTCTTCAGGATCAGGGAGGACGCGTTGAAGGTCAGCGAGGGGAAGAAGGAGAACCTGAGCCCTATCCCGTAAACGAATTGGTTGAGGTTGAGCACATTCTGGTTGAAACGATGGATGTTGCACACCGACAGGGTGATGAGGTCGCTTGGCGGAAACAGGGACGGAGGGCAGTCGGCAGGCGAGAAGGCAGGCACTATGCCTGCGCCGCCAAGCAGCTGGCTGAAGTCTATGGAGAATATTATTGAGGTGACGAAAAGGAATGCGAATATCAGCACTACAGAAAGGAAGATCTCGTAGATCTTTATCCTCGCCCATATTGCTATCCCGTTCCTCCCCGCCAGCTTGCTGAGCACGTAGATGAAGGCGATTATCATCGTGAATGCTATTGCCGCGAGAAACACGATCGGGAACCACTCGGCATAAGGCGACGTGATGTAGCTTGCGATAGAAGTGAAGGCCATTACGAGTCCGGTGTTCACCATCTCATATCACGTTTTCAAGCATCTTCTTCGCCTGCAGGGACGGCGCGCCCAGCAGGTCGCCGAGTATCTCCACAACATCGAAAGAAACGGCTACGCTGATCACAATCCCCAGAAGAAGCACAGCGAGACCCGATATCGCCCCAGAAAAGCTCCGTATCTCATTAAGCACCGGGTTGCCCGTGAGAGGATTTGCAAACAGATAAGAAAGCGGAATCACAGCAGAAAGCGAAAACGAGAATACATCGACCAAGCTCAGGCCGCTGATTGGCATGAAAGAACCGGCGGTGTAGACTGAGAAAGGATACAGAATGGCAGGAAACACTATGTAGAACGCGATGAACAAGACGATGAGCGAACCTCCAGCGGCTCGAGTCCATGGGAACGACCTCAGAAGGATGCCTGCGTAAAGGAAGATCGGGAAAAGCGAGTAGATCAGGAACAGGAAAAGGGAGATCCCTATGAACACTCCGACTATCGCCATGAAAATCCCGAGCTGCTCGCCGATCACGCCGATTACCGGTTCGAGCCCGGCGAAGGGTTGCACTTCGAAGCCGAACCTGTTTGGCTCCAGGTCTATGTTCAGGCTCTGGAAAGCGCTCAGGATAACCTGCTGCGAATATGTTTCGACGATGTAGCCTGTCGGGCTGATCAGGCTGTCGACGTTATATTCCAGGTAGGTGGTGCACAGCGACATGTAAATCGTCTGCGCGTTCCCTGAAACGGGCGGGCTGACGCCTATCACCTGCCCCCCGAGGGCCGCTATATTAGATATGAACAGGATGAGCCCTGAGGAAAATGCCAGTCCGGCGCCGATGGCGCCGAGTATTGCCACATTTGCCAGGCTCTGCAGGAATTCGGACTTGACGAATTTCTTGAGGGCGTCTATGTCCAATGCGGTGCCGATCGCGTAGACTATGCCGAGAAGGCTGAGCACGAGAAGCACTATCAGGAAAGATACTGATATGACGCCGCCGAAGAACCCGGGAGCGTAGAGCGGCATTGGGCCGCCGAACAGCTGCGAGCAGGTGCCTGTGAGCTGCGCGCCGGCTAGGCTTATGAGGAAGAAGAATGAAAGCGCCAGGATTGTTTTTCTCATTGCGTCGCCTATATCAGCTTGCCCAGCCCTATTATGTCCTTGTCGCCCCCGAACAGGGTCGCAAACCCCACCATCGCTGCAAGCGATATCAGCAGGTTTGTTATCGGCAGGAATATCCCGGCGAAGAAGATTATGCCGTACATGTTTGTAAGCGAGAATGCAGAGTTCAAGGCGCGGGAAGGCAGACAGCCGTTAATCGGCCAGTTGAGCGGAGTCGATGGGACGCTCCCGGCAAGGCCAAGCCCTCCGGTTATCACTCCCACCCCCGGTATAAGATAGAAAGCGGCGAACGCCGCCTCCTGACCGAGCAGCCCTCCTAGGCTGTCTCCAGGCCAGCAATTGAAATACCTGGTTATCGCCTCGGCCTGGGGCAGGATGAAGAGATTGACGTTTGCGCCCGAGAGGTATGTGCCTGTGGTTGGATTTTGGGGGCAGTTGGAGCCGCCTGCCGGCAACGAGGAAGAGCAGGTTGTTGAGCAAACGCCCCAGGAACAGCTGGCCGACGCCGTGCCCGCGTAGCCGCAGACGTTCTCGTACACATAGCCGTAGGGGGGGCTTGACATTGACGGGCACGTGCTCTTCGGCACATTCGCCGGCGTTGTGAGCACGTAGCCGCTATTGCCCGTCTGGACTCCGTAAACTATCGGCTGGCCCCCGTTTGGAGTTTCGTAGAGCGCCATGCTTGGAAGGTTGCTTGAACCGATGGGGCCGATTCCTTTCAGATACTGGTTTGTGAAGGCGGTGTACTCCATCGCGTAGATGAGGGGATATATCAGCACCGCGGACAGGCTTATCGCCATCAGGAGCCCGCCGACCCTTCTGGTGAAGAAAGACGCCTGGAGTATTATCCCCGCGGCCAGCATATAGGGCCAGGCGTAGAGGAAGAATGTGATGATGAGAAGCTGGATCACCATTATGTAAAACGAGAGCACCGACTCCAGCTGCACCGGCTTTATGATTGATACTAACGAGGTGTATCCTGCATAGGGCTTGTAGAGGAATGTCACGCTCGTGCACTCTTCTGGGATTGGAGCGAGGCACAATACCGGAAAGACTACGCCCGTCACTGACTCGAAGCTTGAAAGGAAGCCTATCCAGCCGGCGAAGACGTAGAAAGCGTTCAGGTTGTTCGAAGCCTGGTTGGTGAGGTTGGCGATTATCGCGTACGTGGAGAACAGCCCGTAGTCTATCGCAGGCGTGATGTCGCCCCCTGTTGCTCCGTTCGCGAGCGCATTGATGCCGGAGCACACAGCGTTTGTCGGAGTAGGGCTGCGGTCGGTGTTTAATGAATTGCTGGAGAGTATGCTCAGCCGCGGGGCAGGAGGAGAGGTTATTCCTGACCCTACTGTCGCGAGCTGACCGCACACGGTGCTCATGCTGCTCGGCGAGAGAAGGGAGACCAGGGAGAACTGCCCCGTCCCTATGATTGCGAAGAGGGCTATTATCACGACGACGATTATTCCGGTGCCGATCACCTGCCCAAGCTCCGCCAGGGCTGATGATCTCATCTTGCTGTTGTTGAGCAAGACGGAGAGAACGAAATAGATCGCTACTATGGAGATGCTGAGGATCATCGCGAGGAATATTATCGGCAGCCACAGCTGGAACTGCGAGTAGTTGGTCACGTACGAGGGAAGCGCAGCCGACGCGATAGGCGACGCCAGCAGGAGCGCCGAGACGAATGCGAGCGATCTTCTATCCATCAATCTCCCCAAAAGCCGCCTGAGGTGAACAGGCTGTTGACATAATCGAGGGCATTGGCGAGGCCGGACATGAAACCTACGGTTATCGCCATGTCTATCGCGATGAGCACGATCGAGAGGAACAGGTATGCGGCGGTGCTCTGGGCGTAGTTGGCGGCCACGGCCGGCGCGTCAAACATCGCGGTGAAGAACTGCCCTACTCCCCCGACCCCGGCAGAGCTGTAGAAGCTCCAGGGTATGCCTGTGGAGAGAAGCGAGGACGCGAAGCCCGGGAGCGCAGACGACTGCACCGAACACGTCGTAACTGATGGAGGGCAGTTCGAAGAGAAAAGCGACGATGAGAGCGAGTTTACAGAGTAGCCCGAGAGGGCGAACGGATAGCCGGCGCACGGCACGGCTTGTATGCCCTGCCCGATGTTCAGGCAGTTCGCGACGTAGATGTTGAAGGCGAGAGTGAGGGGCAGCACGAAGTAGAGGCCGACCGCTACGGCAAGCATCTGATTGGACACCTTCCTAAGCTGGGGGCCTGTGAACGCCAATGCCCTGAAGACTATAGAAATGGGGAGCAGGACGGTCAGCGAGACCGCCTCTATTATCGGCAAGGAGAGCGCTATTATGAAAAGCGCGGCGAAAGAAAGCCCGAGGAAGCCTCCGTATATCCCCGTGAAAAGCCCCGCGTACTCGCCGAACAGCACATCGATGTTCGATGAGAAGTTGATCGCCACGATATCCTTCACCAGCCAGAAAGAGGCCAGCCCCAGCAGCTGCTGGAACTGATTCAGGATCAGGTATACCACGTTGGCTATGACGCTGAACTGTATCGAAGTCGAGTATATCTGGGTGAGGAGGCTTAGCCCGTTTACGAAGAGCAGGTTGGTCACGTAGCCATCGACCATCTTGAAAAGGCTGGAATAGTCGGTGTACTGGCTCGAAAGCGACGCGCCCACTGTGCACGAGAAAGAAGTGAGCACTATGAGGATAAAAACTATCGCGATAGTTATGAAAGCCTCGACAAGCTCGTATGTCGCCAGCCCCTTCAGCTTTTCGCGCCTCTGGACAGGAAGGAAATTCGCCACGGCGTACCCGAGGCCGGCGAACGTTATCGCGGCCAGTATGAAGAGCAGGTTTATGCTTATCCAGCCGTTCTGGTTGAGGGCCGCATAGCCGCAATACGGTACTGTGAGCAATCCAATCATTTCAATCATCAGGCCAGTTTCAGTTTGCTGCCGAGGCTGAGCTTGTTCCTCAGAGAGCCTCCGAGCATGTTCGCAATCGCGTCGGCAACCGAGAAGATTATCGCTAAATCGAAGATGAAGAGGACGAAGAGCAGGATGAGGTACATGTTGTAGTTGATGATGCCGTTCAGCGCGGGGAATATGTTGCCTATGCTGGCCAGACCGTCTCCGACTCCGTTGATTCCTGGGAATATCGTGTATATCACGCCGAGCGCAGAGCACAGTATGTTCCAGCCGCAGGAGGTCGAAGGCGGCGACAGCGCGCTTACCTGCAGCGCATTCGTAACGACAGAGTTGAAGACAGCGAGGACCGCCGGATAAATGACAGATAGCGCAAGCCCGACGGCTATCACCGAGCCTCCCACCCCCCTTACAAAGGGGAAGGCGCGGAGCACTAGGCCCAGAGGAATGAGCACCTCAATTCCAATCACGAAAAGATACGGAAGAATGCTAGATTGCACATATATCAGCATAGCAAGCGGGAAGGCTATATAGTCGATCAGGTCGTTCAGCAGCGACTCGTACTGTCCGGGCGTGTCCGCCTCAAGAAGGTGATTCTGGTATGGGTCAGCAGTGAAGCCGAACTTGAAGCCCACGACTATGAGCGGTATCGGAAGATAAACCCCGACATTCAGGCTGTCGAGCGCTCCGAGAGTCACACCGAGCCCCATGAAGTAGCTGAAGCTGTTAGCCAGATATGTGTTGGTCTGCGAAAGATAGGAGCAGGCCGCGTTCACAAGGTTGTAGTCGGGAGTGACCGGGGCGGCGTTGAGGCATGTCGATGAGCTCACAGGCTGGTAGAAGAAAGCGGAGACGTTGTTCAGCAAAGATATCGCGGAAAAGATCGCCACTATCAGCAAAGCGGATTTTGCGGTCTCCCAGTACTCGTTCTGCAGCCAAGAGCTCAGCTCGGTCTGCGGGAAGACCTTCGAGATCACGTAGCCTATCGCAAGCACGTCAAAGGATATTGTGAGGGCGAGGAGAGCTATAGAGATCGCGCTGGCCGGGACGCCAACGCTGGAGGGCAGCGCCGCGCTTGATGTTTTGGATAGGAGCAGCGAGACAAGGATGAAGATAACAAGGGAATTTGCCTTTCCCATACGCCTCGTTTTCTATAAGCATAAAGGCTATAAATAGCCTCGTTGCCGCGGTTCAGTGCTTCAGTATAGAGAACCTGCGCATGTACGCCTCTGCCTGATAGATTATGAAGTAGGGCAGCACGAAGAGCGAGTTGACGACGAGCAGTATGTAGCTTGAGAGCAGGGTGCCCGTAAGCGCCACGAACACGTAATCGAGCACCGAGACGACCACGGTAAGCGTAACAAGCCAGGTCATGAAGTAGAGAGGCTCCTTGATGACCATGGCCACGCTCCTCTTCAGAGCGGCGCCTATCTGCTTGTTGTCTATAACTATGGCTGTCGGCGCGTAGAAGATCGCCATGAACAGGAAGAAGCCCACGAGAGGGGTTACGGAGCTCTGGAGCCCCCAGTAGTAGCCAAAGATGTTGACGGCAGCGAGGACGAATGCATAGAAAAGAAGGACTATGAAAACGCGGCCGGTGTACTTCTCTATCTCCCTTATGACGCTGGCGGGATGCTTGGTGAACGTCCTCTTGGCCTTGACTATCAGGCTGATGGCGACAAAGGCGAAGCTCAGGAACAGTAGCGAGATGAACACCGATATCACTACGACAGCCATCCCGAATGCGCTGAAGTTGAGGAAGACGCTCGCGCTCCTGAGGAATATCCCGCCGCTCGATACGTATGTAGGCAGCGGGGCCAGAAGCGGTATCAGGAATGCGATTATGAAAGGTATTGAGAAGAGCAGGATGAGATTGATGTTGCTCAGGTAAGTCTCAAGAGAGTCCTCAAGCAGCGAAGTCATAAACATCCAATATCTGATGCACGTTAACATTAAAAATTCAGTGGGTCTGCGGCTGCTCGGTCAGGTTGCTCATGCTGCCCGCCACGTAGAAGTATTTGGCGTTATACATTGCGACGCCCACGCGCGTTATGGTCTTTGTGTCGTTCGGCCATTTTATTCTGACCTGCAGCGGATAGGAGGTAAGGTTGCGCGGAAGCACTATCTTATTCACGTCAATCAGGCAGCCGTAGTCCTGCGAGGCGCAGTTCTGGGGGCTGCTTATGATGCTGGAGTTTATCAGACCAGCGAAACCCGCGGTGAACGAGGGCGCGGAGTAGGTTAGCGCGAAAACGTATATCGTGCTGTTGCTAAGGTTGCCATATATTATGTTTCCGCTTTCTACGGTGGTGTTGGCCGCCCTGTCGATTGTGAAGTTCTGCGGAGAGAACATTATGCTGAAATTCCTTTGGTAGCTGGCGTGGGACGCATATATCGTTGCGGCCATGAAGACCGCGATCGCTCCTATTGCGATTGCGAATATGGCCTTGTTGCTCCTCAGCCACCTCTCGATCACGCCGGTCTTCTTTTTTGCTGCGTCGGTGTGGAATGCGAAGATTAGTATGAACAGGAAGAATGCGTAATAGGAGACAAGGACATGGGTGAGCATAAGGAACGGTATCAGGCTGAGGATAGGTATCAGTTCTTTCTTATTCCAGTAGAGGAAGAGAAGGGCGACAAGCACCACGGATGCCTCGAAAAGGGTGATGTACGTAGGCAGGAGAATGGGATACAGCTTGAGGAGCAAGAAGGCGAAGGGCGAAGGATTGAAAGGCGTTATCAGCGCGTTCAGAGGAGTGAACACCTGGCTGAAGAATGCCACTGGATTTATCGCTATGAAGTAGGAGTTGATTATCAGGAAGACCGCCGCGGTTCCGATCGCGTTCTCGAATCCGCGCCTTATGCCGTGGTTGTTGAACGAGTATGCGAGCAGCAGCAAGACGGGCAGCCACAGCTCCTCCTGTATGGAGACGCTGAGCCCAAGGAAAAGCCAGGCGTATTTCGAATCTATTTTAGAGTATGCGAGCAGCAGGAAGGCAATCATTATGTAGGTCGTGATTGAGGAGATGTTGGTCACCGCGAATATCGCAAATGCAAGGAGCGTGATCTGCGGGCTGCGCAGGTGTTTCCTGCCTACGGTGTTTGCAAAGACCACCATCAGCACGAAAAGCAGGATGCTCGCTTGGAGCGGAAGGTAGATGCTGTTCAGGTTGCGGAGCGTGGGCTGGGCGGTCAGGTAGAATGGTATGAAGAGCAGGAAGAAGAGAGCGGGATAGTCCATGTTGCCGAGCAGCGTATTGTTCGTGGTCATGGTTGCGCCTATCGTGTTGGTGTTGTTGTAGAGCAGCGGAGCTATGGATGCCGCGTAAGGATTAGTGCCGTTGAAGAGCATCATCACGCTGGTCAGCTTGAGCAGCTCCTCATCATCCGCAATGAATATTCCCTTGAGCGCCACGAAGAAGTAGAGCAGGAGGAGGCCGAGGGCGGCGACGAATATCAGGAGCTTTGAACGGTATTCCTTTTTCCTGCCAGACCTGATCAGGTACGATCCGCTGAACACAAGGAAGAACACAGGAAGAAGCATGAGGAAGAAAAGGGCGAAGGTCTCTATCGAGTATATGAACTGTATCGCGAGGCCCCTGGAAAGGTCTTCGCCCGTGAGATATATCAGCAGGTAGAAGAGCACCATTCCGGCGAAAATCGAGTGGAGGAGCATCGAGTAGCCGTCAAGCCTCCTCCAGTTGGCATTTGGGGGCGGCCTCTTTATCACGTAGAGAAGGACGAATGCGAGGAAGAGCACGCTGAAAGCCAGGCTGAAGAAGGCTATGCTGTTGAGCAGGAAGAAGGAGAGAAGGGCGGTGTTGGCATTTATCACGAGAAGTATCGCAGAGAAGAAGAGCTCAAGGTAGAGCACCCTGGCCGAGTCGAATTTCATGCTAGGAGTAAGCAGCTAAGCTATTTAGGGTTAAGCGTCGCGCAAGTTCAGCAGTGAGTGAAATAAAAGGGCAGGAGCAGCAGATGCCCCTGCGTAAATCTTCAGACAGTCAGGAAGTTCAGCAATTAGGCACAGGTACCTTTGCCCCGCCAGCGGCTGTCCCGAATCCGGCGAACAGGGTAACGAGAGGCGCCGCGATTATGACCACTATCAGGCCAATTATGCCTCCTATTATCATCGCCGTAGACCAGCCCTGCAGGCTCTTCCTGAACTCCACGCTCGTGGGTATGAAGTGGGCCACAGAGTAGAGGACTCCTCCGATGAGGAACAAGGCCATAGCCAGGATCCCTATCACGTTTCTTATACCCTGTATGAATCCGCAAAGAGTCACGGAAAGGGAGCTCAGAAGGCTTTCTCCGAATACAGTGGAGATTACGCTCGTCGCCGTCAGGACGTAGAGCAGCAATCTCAGTTTGTTCATTTTCATTTTAAAACACCCATAATATCATAGATAATATCATAATTCAAGGCGCCGGAAAAGAAAAAAAGCAGGAGCATCAAGCTCCTGCCATTCATGCTCCAACCGCTGAAGCAAGTTCAGCAGTTAGGTACCGGAACGTTCTGGCCGCCAGCAGCTCCGCCAAAGCCGGCGAACAGGGTAACGAGAGGCGCCGCGATTATGACCACTATCAGGCCAATTATGCCTCCTATTATCATCGCCGTAGACCAGCCCTGCAGGCTCTTCCTGAACTCCACGCTCGTGGGTATGAAGTGGGCCACAGAGTAGAGGACTCCTCCGATGAGGAACAAGGCCATAGCCAGGATCCCTATCACGTTTCTTATACCCTGTATGAATCCGCAAAGAGTCACGGAAAGGGAGCTCAGAAGGCTTTCTCCGAATACAGTGGAGATTACGCTCGTCGCCGTCAGGACGTAGAGCAGCAATCTCAGTTTGTTCATTTTCATTTCTATACCTGATATTTATCAGACGGCGTGGTCTATAAACCTTTCGCTCCAGTCCGCAAAACAGCATTTTTCAGGTAAATGGCTATGTATTTAATATAATTTGTTATATTATACTATAGTTGATTGTATGCCAGATCAAGCCACAACAATACAACTGAAGAGATCTGTAGTCAAAGCCCTGAATGGGGTAAAGAAATACGACAGGGAGACCTACAACGAGGTGATACTCGATCTGATAAACTTCGTTAAGAGCACGAAGATGAGCGAACAGTATAATGAATTCATAGAGATGGCCCAGAGGCAGAAGATGAGGGAAATGTGGGAGAACAGGGAAGACGAGGTGTGGGAGAATGCTTAGCCCGGGAGAGATAGTAGCGACAAGCGTGAAGCTGCAGGAGGGCGGGCCGGAGAGCACGAGGGCTGTAGTCGTTCTGTACGAGGATTATAGCAATGTCGTAGTCGCCGGGATGACCAGCAATCCATACGTGAAGGGCATACCTGTGACAAGGAAGGAGGGCGCGCCGAAGGATAGCGTGATAAAACTGAACAGCATCTTCACCGTGGACAGGGAAAAGGTCTCGAAACCGCTGTTCCGCCTCAGCAAGGAAAAAAAGAAGCTCCTTCTGGAGAGCCTGATCAAACTTCTTTCGGGCCTGGAGTACTAGAGATCCTACCTGTCGAGCATGGCGATTATGCCATCGATCATTCCGTGGACCCCGATCCCGCCTGTCGCCCTTATTGTAATCCTGTGGGAAAGCACAGGTTTTGCCAGCGCTCTGATGTCGTCTTTTGTAACCTGCCTCCTTCCCTGAATCAGCGCCCTTGCCTTGCTGCACTGCATGAATGCTAGGTCTGCCCTCGGGCTCGCTCCCATCGTGGCGTGCATGTCCTTCCTGGTGGCCCCAACGATCTTGGTTATGTACTCCGCCACATCGTCAGGCATCTCTACCTGCTTCACCTGGCCCTGCATCTCAAGGATGTCGTTTATGCCCAAAACCTTCCTCACGTCGGCATCCCGCTCGCCCTCCTTGAGCCTCAGCATGTGCTGCTCCTCAAGCTCTGTCGGATAATCGACATCTATCTTCATCAGGAACCTGTCCGCGAGGACTTTGGGTATCTGCTCCGTGCCCTCTATCTTCAAAGGGTTCTGGACAGCGAATGTTATGAAAGGCTTGGGAAGCAGGACCGGGGTGCCGCCCATGGTCACCTGGCGTTCTTCAAGAGTCTCGAGGAAGGCGCTCATGGTTTTCGGCGGAACCCTGTTGAACTCGTCGACAAGCAGCAGGTTCGTGAACACCGGACCCTTGCTTATCCTCACCTTTTTCTCCTCATCAAGGTAGGTGAAGCCCGTTATGTCCCTGGGCTCGAGGTCTGGCGTCCCCTGGATCCTCTTGAAATCGGCTTCCAGCGCGCCGGCCAGGGACTTTGTCATCGTCGTCTTCGCAACTCCCGGCATCCCTTCGAGCAGCGTGTGGCCGTTCGCCACGACCGCGATGAACATGAGCTCCAGCGTCTCATCTTTGCCTGCGATGCGCTTCTTCATCTCGGCCATTATCTGCGCGAATGCCTCTTTTGCCTCCAAAAATAGCACCGACTTATATCATGCATACAAAAGCTTTAAATGGTTATAAAGTCAGAAAGGCATAGGAGGCCATGATTGGAAAGCACCAGTCAGAAAGAAGCCCGCTTACGTCGGCGGAAGCGATGGAGGTACTCGAGGGAAGGAAGAAGGACGGCGAGCTCGGATACGAGCAGAAGCTGGCATACGACCACATAAAGAAGTACTCGCCGCTCGGCGCACCTGACGCCAGGAAGCTGCTGGCTGAGGTCATGGAGTACGGGGTGAGCAGGCCGGTGGCGGTCAAGATAGTCGACATAATGCCGATGAGCATCACCCAGCTCAAGCACATACTCGCGAAGGAGAAGAAGACATTCGAAGAGGACGAGGTAAACAAGATTCAGGAGAAGGTGCAAAGCTACAGGGGCAAGTAGCCTTTTTTGGCGTAAGACGCTGGGGGATGGAATATGTATCAGGAATCGCACGAAGGGCTGGAGGAGAACGCGCTCGTGCTTGACTACCTGCCAACAGGAAAATCATTCTCGCCCAAGCCGGAGCCGCTGGTCCAGCTGCTTGGCGACCAGAAGTTCACGCTGCTGGAGGCTGTGCCGAAAGTCAGCGACATAAAATTGAAGGAGAAGGTGTACATCGGCAAGGGGGAGCGCGGCAAGATTGCTATAATAAAGTCCAGGATCGCATACCAGGACCTGACCGAGGTGGCGAAGAACGAGCTGCCGGGGGCGATAGGCGACATAATCAAAGGAGACGAGAAGAAATTTGTCGGGATATTCAACTCTGCCTCGCCGCTGAACATAAGGATGCACTCGCTCGAGCTTCTGCCTGGCGTAGGCAAGAAGCACCTCAAGGCAATACTGGAAGCAAGGGACCAGAAAGAGTTCGCAAGCTTCAGGGACATTTCAGAGAGGGTCTCGCTGCTTCAGGACCCGATAAAGCTGCTCACGGACAGGGTCATAGAGGAGCTGAAGGGCGAGAGCAGGTTCTATCTCCTGACAAGGCCATACGTGAAGGAGATCAGATAAGTTTGTTGGAAAATGATGGGCAAGTGTCAAATCTTGAGCTCGGATTAATACGCTCGGAAAGAATTACAGAAACTCGGGGCAGGCTTAAATAGGCCGGAAGCGCAATAAATATCAGGATAGAAATCGAGATGCATCGTATGATCGGGGAAAAGCGGCATTCCGAGAACCGGAGAGATGAGCTCGGTAATCAGCTCAGGGGGAAATTCATAAGCCTGAGTGTGCCGGCAGTCAGGCAGGAGACCGGCTACACGTGCGCGCCCGCATCCCTGAAGGCAGTGTTCGCCTACTATGGCACTCAAGTGGATGAATCGGAGATTGCGAAAGCATGCCAGACGACAGAGAAGGACGGAACAAGCTACAGGAGAATGATAGAGACGGTCGGAAAATTTGGCTTCGTGCAGGAATCGAAGAACAGGGCAACGATAGACGAGATACAGCGCGAGATAGACGGAGGGACGCCAGTCATAGTCGCATACATGCTCAACAACCACGACGAAACTTCTCTTCCTGGATGGATCATGAGGAACGCAAGTAAAGTCATTCCTGACTTCAAGAAGCTAGGGAATCTGAAAGAGCGTTTCGTTGTAGCGCACTGCTCCGTGGTCTTCGGCTATGATGACCAGAATCTTTTTGTGCTTAACGTCGCCACAGGAAAGCAGGTCAGGTACAACAAGAAGGAGTTCGCGAAAGACTGGTACGACGATGAAGGCCGCAAGTGGATGATGGCCATAAACAGAAGCTGATCGCGTTCGGCTTCGTTCATTTGTACAAAAAGTAAGCGACAATCAGGAACGTCAGCAATGGCGGCAGGAAGTCAGGTACGCCGAATCCGAAGCTGTCCAATGTCATCAGGGCCCCGAGCAGGAATATCGAGTACATCGCGCCATCCTTCAGATGCCGGTACCTCTTTATCCTCTCGACATTGCTTAACGTCAGATACCTCACCAGCACTGCCCCGAGGCCGTTGCCGAGAAGTATCAACGGGATGGAGAAAGTGTATGCGAACGCCCCGAGCACGCCATCCAGGGAAAAGCTTGCGTCTATGACCTCCAGATATGCTATCTTCGCGGCGCCGCTGAGATCCTTCCTTCCGGATAGCTTTAGCTGTTCGCTTTCTGCGAATTCCCTTATCTTAAATATCAGGATTGAGGAGATTGCGCCTATCAGCGCCCCGAAAACCAATTGAGTGCCGAGCACAAAAGAAGCGAATGCTACAATCAAAACAGCAACTACTAAGAAAACATAGAAAAACAATATCCCAAGTTTGCCGTGCTTCTTGGAGAATGAGTCGGGCTCCCTTTCCTCTACAAAAAACCACTGGAGGAAAAGGGAGATCAGGAACGTGCCGGCTGCGGCGAGCATTACGCCGGCGGAATCCTTGATCGATTCGAGGACTGCGCTGTTCGGGTTCAGCCCTGCCGCAAGCAAGGCGAGGGGGCTGAGTGAGGGCACGGCCAGCCACAGCACGAAAAGCGGGAGCAGGCCCCGCATCAGGAAGACCGAGAAGAACACGCCCCACCTGATGAACCATCTCCTGGATCTCGGGTCCATCGTTGATAGCACATTGGCGTTTATGATGACGTTGTCTATGCTGTTCACTGTTTCGAAGAGAATGAGGCCCGCGACAACGAGAAGCTCCACCAGCAGGCTCATCGGCTACCTCTTTTCAAGGTGTCTCTGGTTTACGACAAGCGTTCTCCTGGTCTTGTTCGAAACCTGCAGCTCGACGACATAGGCGCTCCCCTGCCTGCCCATGACGGTGCCTACCCTTCCCCTGTACCTCGGGTGCGGTATGTCCTGGAAGTTTCCCTTCGGGACTATCGCAACCTTGTCCCCCACGCTGAACTGCTTGAGCATCTGGCTTATGCTGAGCTTGCTAGGCTTGTGGTGCCTCGATAGGTGCCTGGACCTTCCAGAGAAGAGGCCGTGGGATCTTTCAGACATGCTGACAACTATAAATCGTGTAGAGATATGAGCCTATAAGACATAAATACCTTCTTCGGAATCCGGCCTGACCCTACTCCTTCTTTGCGAGTATGTAGTTCTTAACTACCTTTATTACCTGCTCGATCGCCCTCTTTATGTCGGCTTCCGTCTTTGCGCCGGTGCAGATTATCTTGCCGTTCTTGAACAGAAGCAGCGCTACCTTCGGTTCCTTTATCTTGTAGATGGCCCCGGGGAACTGCTCGGGCTCGTAGTCGACGTCTGCGGAAGCCTTTGCGATCGCGTAAAGGTCGAGCTCGACGCCCAGATCGGCGCTCGCTACAATGTTCTCTATCTTGAAATTCGGTTTCAGTGCCACTCGTTTTGCCATAGCATCAACTTTTAAATAGCCTATTTAAATAGGGCGGAACGCCTTTATAAACCTGACGTCGTCAAGCGGGCGGGGGCGCATGCGCACGGCGCTGCTTCCTGCCGAGCCTTTTGACGGCGAAGTGGTATATCGCGTACATCGCAAATGTGAAGATGACTATCGCTGCAATCAGGAGATAGAAGTTGCTTATCGAAAGCGCGTAATAGCCGAAACCTATCAGCAGCACGTCCCAGATGACGGTGCCGGTTATGGAATAGGCGTAGAACTTCATCACGGGCATTCCTGCAAATCCGGCAGGGAAGCTTATCAGCCCCCGCACTACAGGCAAAAGCCTGCCGACAAAGACTGCGAACGCAGCATTTTCGTTGAACCACATGTCGAAACGCTCGACTCTCTGCCGCTTTATGTGGAAGAGGTGCAGATGCTTGTAAACCACCTTCCTTTCGAAGAAGTAGGCGACGTAGTAGTCTATCCCCATCCCGGCAACTCCGCCTAAAAGCGCAGCCAGGAAACCAAGCCTCAATTCGATTGTTCCCGCGGAAGCCAAGAACCCGACCGCCGGAAGCACAACCTCGCTCGGGATCGGGAATGACGCTGACTCGAGAGTCATTATTATGAATATGGCCAGGTATCCGTAGTGCTCCACCGCGGCGAACATGCTCTGCAGGCCGACGCCCAGGATGGAGAGGAAGAGAGGAAACAGCATAGAGGTATTTATGCTGATACATTTTTACATTTATCTGGAAGCGTGAGCGAGAATGAAAGTCCTGAGGTTCAGCGATTCTCTGGGCCAGCTCAAGGTTGTGCCCGAGTCGTTTGACGACCTTTACGTGCTAGCCAGGATAATAGGCGGGGGCGACAAGGTGACCGCCAGCAGCTACAGGAGATTCAAGCCTTCGGAGGGGGATGTGGGCGAGCAGAAGGAGGTCGTGATCGAGCTTCTGGTGGAGAAGGCGGAGATCGACAAGAACTCGCAGAGGCTCAGGCTCACCGGGAAGATAATCAGCGGAAAGCCGGAGGAGTACATCAAGCTTGGAAGCTACCACACTATGAGCATAGGCGAGAGGGACGCGCTTACGGTATGGAAAGAGGAGTGGAAGGAGTACGTGCTCGGCATGGTGAAGAAGGCCGTATCGGATTCCAGGAAGCCCAAGCTTGGCATGATAGCGATGGACGACGAGAAGGCCACGTTCGCATACGTGCGCGGCTACGGGATAGATGTGATAGCGGAGATATACAGCAAGCTGAGCAAGCGGATGAAGGAGCCGGATTACGACAAGGCGAGGAGCGCATATTTCGACGACATAATAGCGAAAGGGAAGGGCATGCGCGTCGACATGCTTGTAATCGCGGGCCCAGGATTCATGAAAGACGACTTGAAAAAATACATGGAAGCCAAGAGGATATCTCTCGATAAAAAGATAGCGTACGCCAGCGCCAGCGACCCTGAGAGATCGGGCATACGCGAAGCCATGCAAAGCGATACGGTGGCAAGGATCATCGAGAACGAGAAGGTGAAGAAGGAGTTCGACATGCTGAACCTTTTCCTCAGCGGCCTGCAGGTGGGCTCGTCTTTCAGCGGGATGGATAAGATAAGAGAAGCGCTCTCGCAGTACAGGGTTGGCGCGATACTGGTCAACGACTCTGCACTCAACGATCCGGAGGTCAAGGAGACGCTCGATACCGCCTACAGGCAGAAAGTCGAGATAAGCGTTTTCAACTCAGAGGACGACGCCGGGATGCAGCTGAAGAACTTCAGGAACATCGCGGCAATAGGGAAAGGCCTGCTGAAAAAAACTGCTAGTTAGGCAGGTTGTAAAGCTTCAGCACCTCGCCGCCGCCGCCGCATGGGTTCATCCACACGGCCTCTATGCTGTAGAGGCCTGTGTTCAGGCTTACTGTGTTGGGGCCGTAGATCGTAGGCGATTGGCTCACCCAACCTTGGCCTGAAAACCTGTTGTTCCACGACTGCCCTATCCCGCCGGCAGAGTACTGCTTGTAGAAGAACTCCATCGCCCCGCCAGCCACCATGTTCACCGTAGCTGTAACCGAGCTGCTAACGTACAATGTGGTCGACGCTATAGAGAATACGGAGTTGTAGGGAGCCGCGCATGCCACGTTGCCGTTCTGCAGCGAGGAGAGAGCGGAAGGGAACGGGATCGTTTTGTAGCCGAAGTACGTCTGGCCGAGCATGACCGCGTTGTTTGCCGCATAAGCAAACGCGACCACCCCATTGGTCACCGGGGTCGACCACGCTCCGTTCTGGAGCTGGGTGAAGTTGTTCGGCTCTACAGGGGAGTTCGGCGCGAAGGCGATGGAGCTGAAAGGCAGCAGCTGCAGAGCGGCTGGAGATTGGGACGCTATGACGCTGAAGACCGCCTGCCTGCTTATCGTCGGGGCTGCAGTGAAAGACCCGCCGTAGCTTATGAGCTCATATGCGCACTTGCCGTTAGAGAGGTTGAAAACGTTGGAGTTGCAGTACTGGGCGTTGAGCGAATAGTAGCCCAGCAGGGAAACGCCGGCGACGAGCGCGGCTGGGATGCTCGCGGTGCAGGTGGACCACTGGCCGGGGTAGATGAATGAGGGGGTGCACGCGCCTATCGCCGAGAAGCTCTTGACAGTCACCAGCGTGTTGCTTATGTTTATGGGCACGCTCTGCGAGTTGGACAGCGAGAAAGTGACCGCGGAGTAGCCCGCGCTCTTGTTCGAGTATATCGAGACGTAGTTGCACGAGGGCCCGGAGAACGAGCTGCAGAGCGAGGGTATGCTCTGCTGAGGGAAAACGGAAATGTATACTATGACGCTCACTATCACCCCTAGGATTATGAAGAGGAAGCTGTATGTCGTCAGGAATTCTATGGCAGACTGGGCGCGCATCTCGAACACGGGTTTGATTAGAAATGCCCGCACACCCTTTTATCCTTTGTCCTGTCAAATCTAGCATAGCAAGCAAGGCATCGTCATCATGCTTGAACCAACGCGGCTCTACCTCAGGCCGATAAAAGCGCTCGGCCAGAATTTCCTTGTCAACAGCTCGATAGCCGAGGCCGAGGCCGAGCACTCCGCAGGCAAGAACGTGCTTGAGCTGGGCTCGGGATACGGAATACTCACGAGGGAGCTGTGCAAGAGGGCGAACAGGGTGGTCTCGGTCGAGCTGGACAAGAACCTCTCCGCGATCATTAAGCACGAGCTAAAGGGCGGGAACCTCAAGCTCGTCAACAAGGATTTCTTCGAGGCGAGCGAGGAGGAGCTGGAGCTCAAGGACACCGACATAATGATCTCGAACGTCCCCTACAGGCTCTCAAGCAGAGTTATGGAATTCCTGCTGGAACACAGACTGCAGGCCGTCCTGTGCCTCCAGAAGGAGTTTGTCCAGCACATGCTCGCAGAGCCGGGAAGCAGGAACTATTCGAAGCTGAGCGTGTTCTTCCAGCTGTGCTTCAGCCACACAAGAATGCTTGCCGTTCCGAGAGGCAATTTCAGGCCGATGCCCAAAGTAGACTCTGTCATAATCTACATGAAACCAAAGGGACCGCCCATCGGAGAGAGCGAGAAGCGCGTGATAAATGCACTCATGCAGCACAAGAAGAAAACGGTCAGGAATGCCCTTGTGGATTCCGAGAAAAATCTCGGGAAAAGCAGAGCGAAACTTGATGAGGTAGCCGCTTCATTGAAGGAAAGGGAGATGAGGGTTTTTAAGCTGAGCCCCCTGGAAATACACGAAGTTGCAAAGCGGGTCTCTATTGGAATGAGTAGTACGCGTCCTGTATCTGCTTGAGGAGGGCGCCGCCTTTTACCTTCTTCTTGAATTCCTGCTCCGCGACCTTTGATCCTTCTTCGCCAAGAAGCGCCTTGTAGTGCATTGGAACAAAAGTTTCGGCGCGGATTCTTTCGGTTGCGATTATCGCCTCCTGAAGGTCCATCGTGTAGTGCCCGCCCATAGGGAGAAGCGCGACGTCTGTTTCTATCTTCCGCATCTCTTCAGTCAGGTCGGTGTCCCCAGCATGGTAGATCCTGGTTCCGCCTATGTCCATTATGTAGCCGACCCAGCCCCTGCTTCTTGGATGGAACTCCTTGTTTGTGTTATAGGAAGGGACGGTGCTGAATTCGATCCCGCCCACCTCGTATCTTTTGTTCGGCTCCACGCTGATGACGTTCTTCCCGTGCAGTGAGCCGGCCATCTCCTTCGGAACGACGAAAATGGTTTTGGTGGCGGTTATTTTCTTAAGTTGCTCCTCATTGAAGTGGTCGAAATGGGAATGCGTTATAAATATCAGGTCGGCCTTGGGCATCTCGTACCTGCCCCTGTAGGGGTCTATGTAGATGTGCTGGTCGTTGAACTCTATTAGAAATCCAGCGTGCTCGATCCATTTCAAGAAGTCGGTTTTCATGGTAAGTTTTGGGTCCTGTTCGCTCTACATAAATATAACTTGCTGTATTATTTAAAGGTTCATATGAACGTCGTGGTCGCGGTACCTGTCGATGAAAACATTGCGTCATTCATAGGCAAGAGGGGATCGGCAAACAGCATTACCTTCTACAATAGGAAATCCGGGAAGGACGTGATAGTGGCGCTTTTCCCCAGCCAGGAGGAGGACAAGATATACTCGCTTGCAGAATCACTGCTGATCGCGTCGAAAATAGTGCTCAGCACAAAAATTATCGATAAGAAATTTGGTGAAGCGCTGGTGGCAAGCACCTTGATGAAGAAGAAGATTATTTTCACTGATGATAATGATGTGAGCGGTTTGGCGAAGGGCCTGGGCACTTTTGACTTCAGGGTTGCCGGAAAGGAGAGCATAATGGAATCGATACTTTCGGCAGACGAGAGCGGCAAAAGCCAGCAAGAGAATGCCAGGGTTGACATCGACAAGGCGTTTCCGGTAAAAGGGATAGGGACCGTGGTACTGGGAATCGTGACAAGGGGAACCATAAAGCAGCACGACAGGCTTTTCCACACTTCAGGGAAGGAAGTTCTAGTAAGGTCGATGCAGAGCCAGGATGAAGACATCGGATCTGCAGAGACAGGTACGAGAATAGGCATTTCGCTCAAGGACATATCGGATGAAGAAGTGTCAAAAGGGGACTTGCTTTCTGCCAGAGCCATACCTGCGAGCAGAGAGATAAAGGTCAGCTTTGTTCAGAGCGCTGCAGCGAAGGAAAGAATTGAAGAAAAAGGGAGCTACGGACTTGTTTCGAATTTCTCATACGTTGAATGCGCAGTGAAAAAAGTTGGCGGGGATATGCTCGAACTGGAACTGAAGAGCGCGATCCCCGCGGAGGCCGGGGAGGAAGTCTTGCTCATAAGGAAAGACGCCCCAAGGATATTCGCATATGGAAAAGTTATTGAGGCACACGCATAGGTGTGCTAGCTTTAAATAGTTTATCAGCGTGAACCACTCATGCAGAGAAAACCTAACGCCCTTTACTATTTTTCATTCGTCCCGTTGGTGTTTATCCTGAGTTCTGCGTTTTTGGCGCATTCTAACTACTTCTCATTTTCATTCTTTGACTTCTTCAGCAACATCTGGGCGAGCATACTGAAGATATTCAGCGTGCAGAGCGCGCCGCAACCGACAGTCCAGCAGCAATTTGCAAGCCAGCTTTCCCTGCTGAAGAGCAACACCTCGAGCTTCACGGCATTTTTCCTTTCGAACGCGCCGAAGTACAACATAAGCGTCAACACGAGCTGGTCAATCCAGATAACCGATAAGAACTCGAGTTCCAGCACAGTGATAGGGCAGCTGACGATAACCTGGATCGGGAAGCAGAGGAACCTCACCATCCAGTCGGGCATAGTGAACGCAAGTGTAGCGCCCATCTATTCGGTGACCATTGCGCACAAGGCATTCATGGCATTCTCCAAGGACGCGCTGAAACGAGACATCATTGGAGCAACGCTTGACTACGCCTCCTATGGAAAGAACTTCACCTATTCTAAGATAAAGTAAGAAAGGCACGCCTTTTCGAGCCAGTGGCAAGCTTTAAATTATTACTCAGTGATAGGACTGCAGTGATCTTGATGAAGAAAAATGGCAATTCATCCACGATAATCTGGGTAGGAGTCGCGGTGGTGATTTTGGTCGGGGCGGGATACCTGCTGACAAGAGGCACGTACTCTCCAAATCCGGCGACTACGACGGTGCTCTTCAACAACAGCCTCACCACGATAACTATAAACCAGGTGACAACCACGGTGGTGCCGAACCAGACGGTGGCAACGGGACCTAATCTGGCCTCGTGCAATGGATACAACTACACCATATCGAGTCCGTTCTACAGCTACGTTGTTTCCTGCAACTGGCAGGCAAGCAAGGGGCAGCCATTCATGAACGTGACGATATGGAGCGGGAGCTACAACAACGTGATGTTAACGCTTGTCCAGCAGAACGTGACGACCTCTCCTTACAACAGGACCTTCGTCGCCTCGCCTTGCAACCAGGCATCGGCGTCGGGCCTGTACGTTCCTGCAGGGAACTACAAGGTCACGTTCTCCGTTGGAAGCCCGTCCCTGTGCACGCCTTCGGGGCCGGCAACGGTCAGGCTAAGCCACTGAGGCTTTCAGGCAGGAGCCCTTTCATCTACCTTAGCCGCGACAATGAAATCGTTCCTTGAGAGGCCGCCGATCGCGTGGGTATAGAGCTCAAGCCTCACCCTGTTCCACGAGTGCAGGTAGATATTAGGGTGGTGACCCTCGCTCTCGGCTATCTCGCCAACCAGGTTCACGAAGCCGAGAGCCTGCTTGAAATCCTTGAACTTGAATTCCTTGGAGATCATGTCCTGGTTCCTGCCGGTTTTGCCAAACGTCCATCCGGAAACCTGCTTTATGTATGCCTTGGCTTCCTCCAGGGGCATAGGAAGGTCGCCCCCCTTGCAAGGCACGCACTTCTGTTCAGTAAGTTTTTCAGGCATTTGAAATCCCGACTTTATATTAGGGCTGACAAACATTATGACATCCTCCTCGGGCTAAAGCCCGAGGTTTCCTTGTCATAATCTCCTC
>CAZXIK010000004.1:0-21582 GCA_964640735.1 Microcaldota archaeon
GCAGCGTATAATTCATTAGGCTGTAGTTCGAAAGGCTGCCGGAATGGGTGGTGAACGAAACGTTGAAGCCAACGTCCGAACCGGATGAGATGGGCAGGGGCGTCACCGCCACTTCCAATCCATTCGAGCTGTTCACTTCTTGCTGAAGGTTCACCGTGGGCGGCAGCTGCGCGGAACCCTCTAGCTGTCCGCCCGCGCCAAGCCCCAGAAACAGGAGCGCTACCAGAGACAGGCCGATCGTAAGGTTCCTGGTCCTGGCCATGTCGATCCTTCTCATCCACCTGAATGCTCCCTTCGGGTGGTATAGGTTGCCTTTCTGCATTGCGGCCAGCATTACCGTTATTCCCGACAGGTTCGAGAGTAGACCTACCTGCACGAAGAAAGTCTGGTAGGCGGTCAGGAAGGCGGCAGCCGCCGTAATCCCCAAAAGGGGCAGCAGATCCGTGAGGTGGTGGGCGCAGCAGGCGACCACCGAGACCGTAGAGACTCCGCCGCTGGCTGCAACCGAGGTGGAGCACTGGCTAGTCGCTCTCGCATACTCCCTGATGTACGAGAAAAGCGCAACCTGGATGCCGAAGCCCAGAGCCAGGGGGACCATCAGGTAAGCCAGGGAGACGAAGCCTTCTACAGCGTGGCTGGCTCCCTGTGCCAGCCCGACTATGACGAAGTATACTGCCAGGAGCGCCAAGCCCGCCGCTGCCCCATAAATCACAGGCTTATTGCTTTTCAATCAAATCACTTCATTTGTGCGGCATAGGTGTTGCGTGGCTCGGGGGCATGTAGCCTACAGGTCCAGAGCCGAAGAGCGGAGATCTCTGCACTAGCTTGTTCAGCTTCATGAATTCGTAGATCTCGGATGGCACTCCCTCCTTCACTCGGATGCCTAGGGATGTGAGCTCCTTTGCGGTGATGGCGGCATCATGCGTCAGGTATCCGCCAGTCATGTAGTCGGCTATCTTCGCAGCTTTCTGTTTCGTCATCCTGCCCTCCAGCAGCGAGGCGACAAAAAGCCTCATCTGCGCGAGATATTTTCCCGCTATGTCGGCAAGAATCAGCTTGTCATCGCTGATGAACCTCGCTTTCTTCAGCGCCTGCAGCTTGATGAGAGAGGGCGACGGAAACTCGTCGATCTGCGGGTCCAGGGGGCCCAGCACGCTGAAGGGCTCCATGACAATCTCGTCCGCAGCCAGGCAGACAAGGGAGCCTCCCGACATGGCGTAATACGGCACGATCGCCGTGACGCCGCCCCTGTGCGACTTCAGCGCAAGCGCTATCTGCTCTGCAGGAAGCGCCATTCCTCCGGGGCAGTGGACTATGAAATCTATCCTTATGCCCGGAGGGGCGTTCCGTATCTGGTCAAGTATGTCCTCTGAGTTCTCAATTGTGATGTACTCTTCGCCGTTCGCCTTCATGTCGTGGCGGTGGATAAGGGTTATGACTCTCGAATGCCGGCTCTTCTCAATCCTGGCTATGAGCGCGTCCCTCATCTCGGCCATTCTTATCTGGAGGTCGCCCCTTCCCCCCTCTTCCTGCATGACGCAGTCGGCTGAACAGAACGCCTTCTCTTTCGTCCCGGACTTGATTACCACAGGGTTGCTCCTGCTTCTTCTGCAATGTTCGCATTTCATTTCCATAGTTTTCACCTCTCGCTTTCTTCTCTCACGCAACGGAAACGGCTGCTGCCGGTTCCCATCTGTTGAGGAGCATCGAGTTGAGCGTGACAGTCACCGAAGACAGCGCCATCGCTATCGCGGCGAATATCGGGTTGAGCAGCAATCCGAATGACGGGTAAAGCACGCCAGCCGCGACCGGAATCAGGATGATGTTGTATGCGAATGCCCAGAAGAGGTTCTCCTTGATCTTGCGCATCACCTTCTTGCTAAGGACAATGGCCTTCGCGACGTCTCCAACGTCGCTCTTCATAAGCACAATTCCGCCAGTCTCCTTGGCTATATCGGTGCCGCTGCCTATCGCGATCCCGACGTCCGACGCGGCCAGCGCCGGCGCGTCGTTGATTCCGTCTCCGACCATGGCCACAAACTTGCCCTTGCCCTTGAGCTCTCCCACAACCTTCGCCTTGTCCCCGGGCAGCACCTCGGCCAGCACTCTTGAAATGCCGAGCTTTCTTGCAATCGCATCCGCGGTGCGCTTGTTGTCGCCGGTAAGCATCACTACCTCTATGCCCATCGAATTCAACCGCCTGATGGCTTCCGGAGCGTTTTCCTTCATCGTGTCTGCGACGGCCACTATCCCTTTCAGCTTGCGGTCCACAGCCACCAGCATAGCAGTCTTGCCGTCTTCCTCAAGGCTCTTCATCTTCTCCTCCGCGATGCCCGTGGGGATCCCGTTGGACTCCATGAGCTTCCTGTTCCCGAGCAAGACCGCGGCTCTGGAGACCGTCGCGCTGATTCCCTGGCCAGCGATGGCTTTGAAGTTCTTCGGGCTGCCCGCCTTGAGCCCCTTTGCCGCAGCCCCCCTCACTATCGCTTCTCCAAGCGGATGCTCAGATCCCACCTCTGCCGCTGCCGCCATCTTGAGCACCTCCTCCTCCTCACCGCTCTTGAAAGCAATAACATCAGTCAGCGACGGTTCGCCTTTGGTGAGAGTTCCCGTCTTGTCGAAGACTACGGTTGTCAGCTTGTGCGCCTTCTCGAGATACTCCCCGTTCTTGATCAGTATCCCATTCTGCGCTCCCTTCGAGGCGCCAATCATGATCGCCGCTGGAGTCGCAATTCCCAGGGCGCACGGGCAGGCGACTATCAGCACTGACACAAGGACTATAAAAGCGAGCGCAAAGGGCAGCCCCCACCCAAGGTACCAGTACAGGAATGAACCTATAGCGATCGCAACCACTAGCGGCACGAAATAAGCGGATATCTTGTCCGCCATCCTCTGGATCGGAGCCTGGGAGACGATCGCCTCCTCTACCATTTTCACTATCTGGGAGAGCGCGGAGTCTGAACCTACCTTGGCCGCCTTGACCTTGAGGAGACCTGTTTTGTTGATAGTCGCGCCTATGACCTCGTCCCCGGCCTTCTTTTCCACCGGAATGCTCTCCCCCGTGACCATGGATTGGTCCACCGAGGAGTCGCCTTCCACGACAACGCCGTCCACAGGTATCTTCTCTCCCGGCCTCACTACAACGATGTCGCCTACCTGCACCTGCTCCACAGGGATCTCCGTCTCGACCTTGTTTTTGAGCACCTTGGCGAGCTTTGGCTGCATGTCAAGGAGCTTAGCGATGGCTTCGGAAGCCTTGCCCTTCACAATGTGCTCCATGGTCTTGCCCAGCATTATGAAGCCTATTATCAGGCCTGTCTCCGTGAAGTACACCATCGGCCCGCCTATCGTCACTGTCTTCGGGAAGATCCATGGGAAGAACGTGAAGAGGGTGCTGTAGAGCCATGCCGCGCTCGTTCCGGTTGCGATGAGGCTGTCCATATTCGCTTCCCTTGCCCTTATCGCATCCAGGGTCCCTTTGTAGAACCGCCATCCGCCAATGAACTGCACCGGCGTAGCAAACAGGAAGAGCCAGACGTAATTCGGAAGCCCGAGCCATACGAAGTTGTATGGCACTCCGAGGAGTACGGGCACCCCGTACTCCAAGACGGCGGTTATACTGCCCATGATTAGGCTGAATGCGGTCAGAATCTTCAGCCTTTTGAACTCCCTCTCCGGCGCCATGAACTGGTTGTAGCAGTTCTCGCTGCAGAAATAGTAGGTCGTGCCTCTCCTTTCCGCCTTGTAGGGCGCCTTGTTCTCGTCGACGTACATCCCGCAGATTATGTCCTTTGCCATGCCTAGATCAGCCTCTCCTTCGTCTCGAACGCCCTGTAGCCCATCCTCTTTATCGCTTTCAATATCTCCCTGGAAGATGCTTTCCTGGAGTCGTATTCCACAATCGCTTCGTCGGTCAGGTAGCTCACGCTGGCTTTGCTGACCCCTTCCAGGCTCCTGATGCTGTTTTCGATGTTCCTCGTGCATTTGGCGCAGCTGAGGTCAAGTATGTGGAAAATGCCCGTCCTTGTGTTCTGCTCTCTGCTCATTCGTTCCATCCTTCTGCACGCGCCTCAGGTGACTGCCTCTCGATCTCCATGTAAGTCTCCAGGTTGCAACTATTATGCGCACTGCACCAATTTATAACATGCTTCTTCAAGTCTCATCTTTTTTGTAATAAAGATTGCATATGTCGCATTCATGCCCCATTGTAAAACCGTCCCGGCGAAGAGCCCAGGGCAGCAGCCGCTTCGATAAGGCTTCCTGGAAAGGGCTTAAAGGCAAAGTCACCCGCCTCAAGCTTTCAGCCTGCCTACAGGCTCAGATTGCGCTCAGCGCAGCGGCCAGTTTTTCGTTATCGACGTTCATGCTTGGGTCGTCCAGCGTAGAGCGTATCACGCCGTTCTTGTCGATCACGAAAAGCGTGTGGCCCGGATCCTGCCCCGGATGCATGGATGAGGGCAGATTGAAGACGTTGTACGTTGTCGATACGCTTCTGTCAGCGTCGAACAGGAGCTTCGCCTTATCCAGCCCAGTCATGTTGTTCTTTTGCAATGCGGTAGCGTTGTTCAGCACAGCAATCCAAGGATCTCTAGAGTCCGTCACTATGGAGAATGCCACAACATTGTTGTTGTTGAACCTCGGGTCGGTTGCCAGCGCAGCCATCTGGCTCCAGCATGCCGGGTAGCACATCTCCCCCTCGCTGAAGAACAGCACGACCGTCTTCCCCCTGTAATCGCTCAGCTTGACGGCACTGCCGTTCACCCCCTGCAAGATGAAATCAGGAGCGGTGCTCCCTATATCCTGCTGGAGCAATCCCAGAGTGCCAGAGCCCCCCTGCGTTTGAGCAGGGCTTGCGCCGTTTGGCAGGTGAGCCAGAACCACCAGTACCAGCGCTATCCCGGCTATGAAAGCGATGCCGACTTTCTTGTTTCTGTTGACGATCCCCTTGATGTCTACCATAAGAACGCCTTTCAGCAGCACCCGCACCCATGGGCGCCGGTTGCTTGTTTCTTGTCTTTCCCTTCAGACGAGCAGCATTGCTCCTCCCTGTCGCTTGCATTCCCGGTTTTCGCGCACTCGGCGTCTGTCTTTCCGTCCAGCTTCTTCGATCTAGCCATGGTTTCACTTACCTCTTATCAGGTAGCATGAGCACAGCATGCTTTAATAAATAACCCGTCCAATAATTGCCGATGATAAAGACGGGCTTGCGGCTTGCAGCTTGCGGACCGCAAACTCATAGCCTGCTGTAGCGTTCCCATACCTGTCTGGTAACGGGCCCTATGCCTATTATCTCTGCTATGAGATTCAATCCCCAGTCCGGCGTCTTCAGCAATAGGTTCTGCAGCGTCAATAGGCGCTTGTAGCCCCTGCCGCCTTTAAGCGCCGTTTTGCGGTACTCCTCGAGCCCCTGCTTCAGGGTAAGCTTGCCGTCCATCACGCTCTGGATCGTCTCCCCGCAGCTGAGGCCGAAATAAACGCTTCTCTTGATCCCCTCACCGGTAAGCGGCAGCGTCTGCCCCGCCGCGCATCCGACCACAAACATGTCGTTTACAACCGGCTCCTTCATGCAGTAGCAGAAGAAACCGCCATGAATCTTGCCGACCTTCAGGCCGTAGCCCGCCACGAAACGCCTGAGTTCGGTTTCAATCCTCGAGTAGCCCGTGTAGGTCGCGACCCCGAACCTTGCGGTTTTCCCGCATGGGAAGAGCCACGCCACCCCGTCCTTTATGACGTCCTTGTCGATGAAGAACCTGAGCTTGTCGTCCTTCTTATAAGGTATCTCTGTCTCGAGCCCGAAGCTCACCATGTCCCTTTTGACGTAGTCTTTCTTGACCGATGATGCCAAAACGGCAGGCCAGCCTGTGCAGTCGGCGACTATGTCCGCAGAAAAGGTGCCCTTGTTTGTGACGACCTTCGAACCTGAGATGCCTTTTGCATCCGCCACAAGGAACTCAGCATCGCTCTGCTCGGCCAGGGTCCTGCAGAATTTCCCGTAATCGATGGTGCAGTATTGCGGCATGTAAAAGTCGGTCTCCCTTCCCTTTACGTGCACCGCCATGGTGTCAAACGTCTGCAGTATGGACTCCTCGCACCCCACGTCCCTGACCATCTTCACCGTTGTCCCGCAAGCGGAGGCCTGATGCATGCCTATCCCGTGCCTGTCGATCAGGAGAACCCTGCCGCGCTTTATTCTGCTCGCAACCGCGAGCCCCGCAAAGCTGGCCCCCGCGATTATCGCGTCATAATGGCCGCCGTTTTTGAAGTTCGATACCATCTTGACACCGTCAGTCTATCGCGGACCCGAATGAGCGGCGCGCAGATACGCGGTCTTGATCTTCAGGCATCCGGACCCTCCCGCAAGCATCCCGCTCATGCAGCGCAGGCTGAATATACCGCATTTGTACTTTGTCATTTTCAGATGATCCTGCTTGCTTTATTCCCTGCAGCAGCTTATAAGTTTTTCCGCCACCGAGCGCATTTTTTTGTTCTTCCTGACAACAAATACGAGTATGAACGCCGACCACAGCAGCGCCAGAAACACAATGACGGCTTTCACGTCCCCGGGCACGGAGAACAGGAGGTATGCGGCCGTTATGAGAGTGAGCAGAAACGGAAGTTGAAATACCCTGAATGCCCTATCTAATTTCTCCCTCGCCAGGTAGAAGATGCCGAGCGTCGTTTCCCCCAAAAGTATCGCGATGATGAGCTGATCCTTGAAAATCCCTAGATAGTACAGGGCAAGCAGCGCCACCCATGTCGTGCTCACTGCGGCGCATATCGCGCAAAAATCTGTCCGCCTGCGCTTTATGAATGCCGCCTTGGCTACGAGAAACAGTCCGAAGAAGAACGCGATGGCCAACAATACCGAGAGTATCTCGTTCATGTCTCTCGCTGGTCAATGCGATACGTACTTTTCCGGGTTCTTGTCGAAATTCTGTTTGCAGGCTGTGGAGCAAAAGTAATGCGTCTTGCCCTTGTAGCCGCTCTTGAACTTCGAGCTCTCGCTTATTTCCATTCCGCACACGGGATCATTCATCATATCGCCAAACGTCAACCCAGAGTGAACTTGAAAGGGTTCTTGCCAAATGCCGACTTGCAATCGTCGCAGCAGAAGTAATACTCCTTGCCCCTGAATCTGCTGCTGAAGTGCGAGCTTTTGCTGACTATCATCTCGCACACGAGGCAGACCGCCTTTCCCTTGCCGTCCATCGCGTCTATTACGACTTTCCAGCTTTTAAATGCGTCTTTTTTGTTCGCCATTGATTACGCCCCGCAACTGCCGTTTCCCGAAGGCGCCGGTGGCACGATGTTGTTCGATCTCAGGTACTTCAACGTCTCCGCAGCGCCCGTCGCGCTCGAAAAGTTCTTTCCTAGCACAACCTGCGGAGAGACGTTTGCCCATGATATGTTCTTCGAGGCAAAGTACTCCGCAGTATACAGATACTGCTGTGGGAACTGCAGCGAATTAAACTCCTCAACCGCGGAGAATATTTCCTGCTGGCTGGCTCCCTGCGACGCCATCAGCTCTATGAGACCTAGTGGCGCCGCCCCGTGGTTGCAGTCGGGGAAGGAGATTGGATTATTGCAGCACGGCCTGTAGGCATTCTTGGCGGTGTAGTTCGCGATCGCTTGCTGCGCAGGCGTCAGGTTGATAATGGCGAGCTTCCCAAGCTGCAGCGTGCCCAGGGGACCATAGCCTCCGGTGCTCGCGAAACCATCAGGCCTGCCTCCGTTGATGCTCGTGTTCATCAGCGGCCCGTCGTTTATGATCGGGTTCCTGTTGTTTATTCCCAG
Source organism: Microcaldota archaeon (assembly GCA_964640735.1). Classification (GTDB taxonomy): domain Archaea; phylum Micrarchaeota; class Micrarchaeia; order Micrarchaeales; family CABMGC01; genus JAJYVH01. The sequence goes on from CAZXIK010000004.1 coordinate 7,795, forward strand.
TCCCCACAGGACCAGGACCATAAATTCGGTATTGCTCCGATTCATCGTTATGCTTCCGTTATAAGTGCCGTTCAATATCTGCCGCTCCGCGAGGGTTATCGGCTGATTGCTCCGGTTCAAAGCTATGTAGAGGTAGGTGACATTCAAGGCACCTGAATCGACCAGCTGTTTGACCGCTCCGCCCCACTTCGCGTTAAGGGTGAAGCCCTGCGCCGGAAGCACGCTTTGCTCCAGGATGCTCAACGCAACCTGATTGGCATTCGCGGCTTGCGCGTTGGACGAACTGCCATTATTCTGTATGGAGGTAGCGACAAGATTATTCGATATGGTGGTGGTGGCAAAAGGCGTGCTTGTGCGGGATGACGAAATGCTGCTGCTTGTGATGTAGGCCAGCAAGAGAAAGAGCCCGACTGCCAGCGCGTAGAACAGGATCTGCCGTTTGCGCGGCAGAGCGCCCCTTTTCGGTCCGTATCCCTTCCTCATTTCACATGCCCCCTCCAGCCTGGTAGGTTCTGGTCGCTACCGCAGTACCGTCGGAATTTACGGCAAGCGAGACCCTATCCCCTTTCGACAGGCACGGCTTTGCAGTCATGTTGTGCTCATAGTTGAAGTAGACTGTCCCTTTCAAGTCCTGTATTCCCGCGGTGCAATTGGTCAGCTGCGTCTTCTGGTCTATGGCGCATCCGCTGTCCGAGATCACGCTTAGATCAGCAAGCTGCGCTGCAAAATAATCGCCCTCCATCTTCCCTAGAAAGGCGTTCTGGCCGCTGTCGGCCTTCTGCTGCTGCATGACGCTTGAGCCGCCGTGGCCAAAACCCAGATAGCCGCCGAGCAGCGACACCAGCACGATCGCTCCGAAAAGAATCTTGTATTTTTTCCTCATTCCATTACCCATGGCCCGTTCGTCATCATACCGTCCAATAGTAAATGCTCCTCGTCGCGAGCCAGAACGCGATTGAGGTGACAGCCAGCAGCGTAAAGATGATGATCATAGTCTGGTAGGGGAAGACCCTGCCACGCGCCCTCTTCACATAGTTGCTTATCGGGGTCCCTGCGAACATTATCGCTCCTCCCACGACGGTTCCGATGACGAGCTTGTTCACCCCCAAGAACGTATCCGACATGCCTGGCATGCCGTTGAAAAATCCGGCAAGGTAGAACGGAAGTATGGTCGCAGCGATCAAGACTGTCGTCACCACCGCGTCCTGCACCGGCGCCCTTGCGAATCTCACTCTTTTTTTCACTATCTTGTTCAGCCATACGCCTGTCGAAACCGCCAAGGCCCCTAGCCATATTCCGCTTACAGAATCGTCAACGCCGTAGTATCTCGCTATTCCCAGGCCCGCCGCCGCGCCCACAGTGCAAAGCGGGCACATCGCGTTCACCTGCGGGATCCCGAAGCCCAGCGTTAAGGCTAGCACAAGAAGGAAGAAAGCCGCCTTTCGAAGAAGCTGGGCGCTGATCCTCTTCATGCTTAGGACTGCGTTTTCGAAGCCTTTTATAAATACCTCGTCCAATAATTACGGAAGATAAAGGCGGATCTCATGGAGCAAAAAAGCATGCACGTGTTCGTCTCGACCAAGCTGATAAGAGCGGCCGAGGCGATGACCACAGCAAAGGGCAACGCTCCTGGCAGGCCAACCTCCCATTCAACGTGTCTCATACTTGCTATGCTGGCCATTAAGTCAATACTCGGGGTCGGCTATAGAGAGACCGACCGGTTTTTCAGGGAAGCGGGCTACATGAATCTTCCCGATTTCAGGACTATCCACTGGCGCGCGGAAAGGCTGAGAAGGAAAAATCTGCACATCAATACCAGCATAAGCGGGGGCAAGTACGAGAATACGGTGCTTCTGGACGTCTCTGACGGCAGGAAGTTCGTAAGCGTGAAGGAGATAGACGGACGCGCCTGGTCAAGGGCGATACGGCGCATCGGAAGGAACTTCGTGGAGCTCATGGTTTAGGAAGCTGCAAAAAGGATCAGATGGCCTGACCATCCTCATGCCGGACCGGCAGGCTTCAATCTTTCTAGAAGCTCTTTTTCATCCGGAACCCCCATGAACTCCAGTTTTCCGTTGATGACAATGCCAGGTGCCGACATTATCGGATATTTCTTGAGCACCCCAGGATTTCTTGCCACGTCGATCACCTGGTACTTGATCCCGTTTCTGTCCAGCATCCTTTCCACTACCGCGCATCCCGCGCAGTCCGGAGTAGTCAGTATCTGCACTTTTGCCACACCCATCACTTTACAAACTGCTGCGGATTCCCTTCGAAAGCCCACCTGCAAGTCGGGCTGCAGAAGTAATACATCTTACCCCTGTAGCTTTTCCTGTTTTTTGTTTTCTTCTCGTCCATCTCCATTTCACATACCGGATCCTTTGCCATTCAATCTACCTCTTCGATCATCACGAATCTTCTTGAATCATTCATGAAAGTTCCTCTGCAGCGCCCCTTGTGCCTCATTGCGAGCCCTAGACCAATCCGAGTATCTTCATCGCATCAAGGCCCACATCGAACAGAAGCGCGTCCCAGATCAGGATTATCAGAAGGACCGTTAGGATCTCTTTGCGCGCATCCGGATGCCTTCTCCAATACCAGAAAACCGGGATGACGGTAAAAACGAGGTTGATCGCGGCCCCGTATTCTACAAATGGGACCTGCGCCTCGATCTGCCCGATAGGGATCGCTGCCTCCCCCAGCATTTTCCCTCCCAGGGCCATAAAAGCCGCATTCAGGCCTTCATGAAATACCCCTCCCTCGTACCAAAGATGGCCGAAAGCCCCGTTCAAGATTATGAACGAACCGAGAACTATGAGCGCCCATGCGGTGAATTTTCTTACAGCATCAACTTTAGATGTGAGCCATCCGATCGAGTTGACGCCCAGTATCCCGAGAATGCTGAAAAGCAAGAGCGGTACCACGCGGCCGATGCCGTTCACCGCCATCAGCAGCGCTCCCTGCACCCAGTTGCCAGAGGTGGCAGCGAAAATAAGGATGATGTATGTCACCGGGTTCGGGCAGCCTACGCCCGCGTTGCCCAAGAGCAATCCAAGCAGAAAGACCTTGGCGTAATCGCTCCGCTTCTGTATGAATTGCGGCATTCCAAGGTACGAAGGCAGTTCAAACCTGACCAGCTTCAGCTCGGTAAGGCCAAAAATAAACGCCGCAAGCCCAGCCACGCCATACATTATGCGCGTAGCGTTGTCGAGCCCCAGATATTTCCCAAGCTGGGCCACCGCCGCGCCATAGACCGATAGGGTTATGACCAGCCCCAGCCCGAATAGAACCGCCATTATCAATCCCTTCTTCCTGCTCTTGGCGATCATTACGGTCGGGACTATGATAAAAACAAGGGGCAGCGTGCATGGAAGGACGATGTTTGAGATGCCGCCCGCAAAAGACAGCAGCAAAGTCAACGTCGTGGTCGGCGTGGTGGCAAGATAGACGAAACCAAAAATCACAACAATAAGCAGCGCGGTCGCCGCAAGCGTGAGGTATACCTTGAATCTTTTATCCTGCTCTGCCGACTTTCCCGTACCATCCCTCTTTTCAGAGTCTTTCGGGCTCCGGCTCGCGCGCTGCGCCGCGGGCCTCCCCGCCTTCTTTGCCGTTCTAAGTGCCAAAGCAGACCTGCGCCTATTTTGCATAGCTCTCCCCGTTTGATGCCTCTTCCATCCCTGCCCCGCTTTCTTTCACGCACTTGCTGCTGCAATAGTGGCGATGCATGCGCTTGCCGTCGCTCTTGTCTTTCTTAGCTTCAAAAACAAGAGCATCCGAACCTGATTCCATCACAAGGCAGTATATGGAAGCGCCCTTTTTGTCGAACCGCATGCTGCAGTTGTCGCATACGCTTATCCTTTCTCCGCATTTGTTGCACTTCAATCCATCACCTGCTATCCGAACCGCACCTTGGGTCGGCAGACCCGGTCATATCAGGCCCCAACGCTCGCAGTGGCGCATGCATCTGTTGTATGCCCATGCATAGATGACTCCGACAGCGTAGGCAAAGACGACTATGGAGACAAGGCCCGTGGCAAAAGAGCCCACGGTAATCTGCGGCGATATGGCTATCTTCGTGAGGTCGATGACGTGAACCCAGCTGTTGACAATGGCTATCGACTGCTGGGGCCATAGCGCAACGAGCACGGCGCATATGGTGTACAAAATGCCCACGGCCAGCCCGAATGCCAGCCCGGTCGGATGGATGAACTTGGTTGCATGAATCTTTTTCTCGGACTTCATCTTGTCACCAAATATCCCTCTGCCTCCTCATTCGAACCTCAATGCCCAGTTGTAGAGGCCAGCGACAAGCGCGCCCACCACCCCGACAGCCACCACATCAAGGACCAGCGTCGAGATGTCATAGCCGTGGAAGAGCGTCCCTCCCACCATCATGCTGACCGCCGCGTAGCTTATAAAAGGCGTCACAAACAGCCAGCACAGAAAGCCTACTATGGCTCCCGTGACCGTGGCCGCTTTCACGCTTATCCTGGAAAACGCTTTTTTTGCCATCTTCTCACCAAACATCAATAGCTCATGACGAACTTAAACGGAATCCCGCCAAATGCCTGTTTGCGGGTTGCGCAGCGGAAGCGGCGGCTCCGGCCGTGAAGGTGCTCCCCGACTCCGAATTCTTGCCTGCTTTCGTGCTGCACGCCAGGCCTCTCATTTCGCCACCTCATTCATCACATACTCATAGGGGTTCAGGGCGAATGTCTGCTGGCAGTTTTCGCAGCAGAAATCATAGGTGTCGCCCTCGAATACCGATGCGGAAGACGTTCTTCCATCTACCAGCATGTTGCATACGAGGCACACGGCATACCTGCCTGAGCTTTTGCCCATCTTCTCTCCAATTCCAGTTCCTAGCTGCATCCGCGCGCCTCCTGGCCTTTAGGTTTGTCGCTTGCCGGCACAAGGCGCATGCCGCATTCCGGGCAGCTGCCCTGTTTGTCAGAACGCACATCCGAATGCATTGGACACGTATAGGTTTTCATTCGATCACATATTACGACATCATTTTTTCTTAGAGCGCGAATAGCTCTTGGCGCAGCTCTCGCAGCAGAAATCCAGCTCCCTTCCTCCGATTCTCGCCTTGTGTCCGCCCCTGTATATCTCGCAGCTGCAGTACTCGCACTTTGTCAGGCTTGGCTTGATCGCGATCTCCAGCAGATCCTGAAACTTGCCAGAAAGCCTTGCGACAAATTTCCTGCCTTCGGGCGTCAGGTAATAGACCTGCTTGTCGCGCTCCGCCCTGCCCCTCGAGTCCACATAGCGGTATCTCTTGAGCTGCCTCAGGAACGGGTATATCTGTCCGGGGCTGACTTTCCTGCCGAGCCTTCTCTCCACAGCCTTCATGATCTCATAGCCGTACTGCCCTCTCTCGCTGAGAAGCAGCACCGCAAAAAGCTTCACTATGCTCTTTATCTCTATGTCTGGCATAACAACTGTTCTTTTTGTATATGTCATATTATGATATATATAAAACTTTGCAGATTGTGGTGTTTACCCGATGCCACTCCGCGAAAACGGCCTTCATCCGCCGCGCCTCAATGGCCGCTGTTTCCGCATTCCGTCGACATCTTAACGTTGCTAGTCTATCGTTGGCTTGAATGAGCGGCACGCCAGCAAGCTCATCGCAATCGCGAATATTGCCAGCGCCGCCATGTTGACCGCAAGGTCAGGAAGTTCCATCCCGCCCTGCATTATTATTGCCAGGAATATGTTGGTCGCATAGGTAAACGGATTCGCCTGGGCTATTGCCACGATCCACGACGGAAAGAAGGATAGCGGCACCAGGCCCCCTCCTATGAACCACAGGGGGAAACCTATGACATACGAGAATGTCGCATACGATCCGACTTTCTTTATCTTTGTGGCTATGACCAAGCCTAGGGCGCTGAACCCTATCCCCAAGAGAATGGCGCCTGCTGTTATGTACACGAGCGCCATCGGAAGCCACATCGCCACTTGCATCCCTAAAGCCAGCCCTATGAGGACTGAAAGTACGGCTAGCACGATGCTCCACATGGCCCCCAGCAGCAGCCTGCTCAGCACTATCGCATTCTTGTTCACCGGCGCCATCAGGTAAGTCTTCACGTTCCCGGATTGCCTGTCAGTCAGGAATGCCAGCCCGATCGGGAGAGTGCCCAGAAGCACGACAAGGGGGATGAGTCCCGAATTGATGGAGCTCAGAAAAGTGCCCCTGACGGCAAACAAGGGCGCCGCCGCCGACTGCCCAGAGTTCCGATTTGCGCTGCATAGTCCCGGCTCCCCAGAAAGCTGGTTGAACGAGCACGTACCGGTCGCTAGCGGTCCGAACGCTTCAGCGATGCGGCTTATTTCAGTAACCGCGGTGATGGCCAGCGCGGGTTGGAGGTTGCTGTAGTAAAGGTCCACTCCCGGGTACTGCGGATTTGAACTCGGGAAGTTGGGAAGTATGACGACGACCGTATCTACGGCGCCCCGCTGCAGCATCCGCAGGGCGGTTTCCTCGTTGGTGAATGCGATGATATCGATGATGTTCTGCGAATTCGTCTGCACGTCGTTTATGAAGCTCCTGGCCTGCTGGTTGTTCGCGTAGTTGACCACTGCGATAGGAACGTTTGTGTACGTGGCGCCCATGTTGCCAAAAAGGAGCAGTATTATAAACGGAAGCGCTATGGCACCGATTATGTTTGCTTTCGCGTTGGCCCTGAGGACTTTCATCTCCCTGTAGAAGAATGCGAGCGTGTCTTTTGCTGTGCTCATCTGCCTTCCCCCTCCGGCTGCTTGCCCAGTGCCGAACCCGTCAATTTCATGAACACGTCGTCCAGCGTCGGAAGGCGCGCGTTTGCCGAGACAACCTCGATATTCCTGCTCTCCATGGCCGAAAGTATCTTCACGAGGATTTTCGGGTCCCACTCCCCGATCGTGGAAGAGAGCTTCTCCCCTTTGACTGTGGACTGCATCCCCAGACGGGTCTTCATGAGATCCTGCGCCTTGACCGCATCGCCGCTGTCGGCAAAGAGAATGTCCAGTATCCTTCCTCTGCCGACCATCTGCTTGAGGGCCGGGACCGTTCCGATCGCCTTTACCACTCCGCGGTCGATTATCGCCACCCTGTCACAGAGCGCGTCCACCTCCTCGAGATAGTGGGTGGTGAGCACCACCGTCGTGCCCTTTGAGTTAAGCTCCCTTATGTGCTCCCATATGGCGACCCTGTTTTGGACGTCGAGCCCGGTTGTCGGTTCATCGAGCACCAGTATCCTTGGTTCCTGGAGCATGGATCTCGCCAGCCCCAGCCTATGCTGCAGTCCCCCAGAAAGGGTACCTGCCTTTATGCTGTCAGACCCGAGCAGGCCAACCCGTCCAAGCGCCCGGTCTATCTTGCCCGAAACGCTTTTCTCCGGGATGTGGTAGAGCATCGCAAAGAATTCAAGATTCTCCCTGACCGTAAGGTCGTTTTCTACTACAACCTCCTGGGTCATCAGTCCCATGAGCTGTTTGACCTTTTCCCGGTTCTTCTGCGCGTCCATTCCCGCCACCAGTATCTTTCCGGAGGTCGGCATCGACAGCGTCAGCAGCATGTTTACCGTGGTGGTCTTCCCTGCCCCGTTGGGGCCCAGCAGTCCGAATATCTCCCCTTCCTTTATTTCAAAGTTCACCCTGTTAACGGCTGTGAGGCTGCCGAATTTTTTGACCAGATTCCTTATCTCTATTATGTTTTCCATAGAGCACGATATGCCTCCGCCATTGCCGCAAGCCCCTATTTCTTCAGTCTCTTTACGATTCTGCCCCTATAAAGGTAAAAGAAATATGCGGCCAGCAGCAGAATTACGAACGCAGCAGCCGCTTCCAGGGCGGACGCGCCGGAGCCTCCGCTTCCTACGGTGACAAAGTAGCTGTTGGAACCCGAGAACTGCTGGTTCACGGCTCCGTTCGGCTGCTTCCACTGCTCGTAGAGTATGACCGGATAGGTGCCCGGCGTTCCCGTCGGATCGGAACTGACGAAGAACGTGACGTTCTCAGATGCGCCTACAGGAAGGTCTGCTATGTATGTTGTGCCGGTGACCAAGGTCACGGGATAGCTTGTCTGCAGGCTGAGCAGCACCTGCTTCGCTTCGCTCGTTCCCGTGTTGGTTATGGTGAACCGAACTGGCTTGTCGGAGACGCCCACTGGTATGCTGGAGACCTGCGAGCTTATCTCGAACTGCGCCGAGGGCGCAACCGCGATGCTAACGTTCTGCGCTCCGGAGAAGCTCTGCACCAGGTCCGCCGACGAGTAGGTCATGCTGACCGCCAGGCCTGGGTTGCCGGTGCCCTGGGCTGATACAAGAAGAGGTTCGCTGACGCTGGAACCCGCGGTGAGGCTGCCTATCAAGAAATGGGTTACAGGGCTGAGTATGCTCAGCCCGCGTTCTCCCGAGACGGTGACATTCACGTTCCTAGCCGCTCCGTAGCCGACATTCTGTATGACCAGGTCTATTGTCTGGTTGTATCCCGAGTAGAGGGCGGCGGTCGCCGAGCTTGACGCCGTCGCCTCTATCTCCGGTTTGTTCTTGACATAGAAGCTTACCGGCATAGATGACGAAGCCACGACCACCGTTGCCCCGAGGCCGTAGTAGCTTGCGTTGAAGTAGACCTTGTAGGTTCCCGAAGGGGTGAAGGGCGGCACTGCGAAGGTGTAGCTGTAGTATTGTGGGTTCACTCCGGGGTTAACGTTCGCTATGTCTGTGCTCTTCGCTGGCGAGACGTTGGTTATCGGATAGCTGCCGCTAGCCTGCAGGTTCACCGTCTGAACGAAAGAGCCGTACGAGTCGTAGAGCTGGAACCGTATGGTGGCTGTTCCCCCTGCAACGATCGGGTTCGGGGACACAGATACATTATACAGAGAGAGCGCGTTGTCCAGCTGCGAGACTGCTCCCGAGACGGCGCTCAGCATCAGCACAGTCGCGAAGATCCAGAAGGTCCTTGCCATTCTGCCACCATGAACTTAATGACCCTGCCTGCCATGCCCTGGCAAATGTTCGCCCCTGTGCATCTTCCCGTGCTCCATTGCCTCTTTCTTGCTGTGGAACCTGGCGTTGCAGGATTCGCAGATGTAGTCTGTATGGCCCATGTGCATTTCTGCCTTTACGCGCGGCTTCACGCTGTCCCCTTTCGCATCCTCGTCCATGTTTTCACGAATATCATCCGGCATTTAAGCCTTATAGCTCTTCGGGCAGCCTCTGCGGCAAAAGTGGAGCCAGGAGCTTCAGGGCCAATCCCTTCTTCGCTTCCAACCAGTCGCTTCCGACAGGCTCAGATATTATTCAGCGCTGCGGCCACTTTGTCGTTGTTGTTGACGTTCATGCTGGGGTCGTCCAGCGTATAGCGTATTATGCCGTTCTTGTCGATCACAAAATACGTGTGGCCTGGAAAACGCCCCTTGTGCATGGATGAGGGCAGATTCATGACGTCGTACGCCATCGATACGCTTGCATTCGCGTCGAACAGGAGCTTCGCCTTCTCCAGCCCAGTCACGTTGTTGTTTTGCAAGAGGGTGACATTGCCTATCGTGCTGAGCCAGGGATCCTTTGGATCGGTCACTATCGAAAATACCACGACATTATCGTTGTTGAATCTCGGGTCGGTGGACAATGAAGCCATCTGGTCCCCGCACGGATGCAGGCACATCAGCCCCTCGCTGAAGAACAGCACGACCGTCTTGCCCCTGTAATCGCTCAGCCTGACGGCGCTGCCGTTCATCCCCTGCAGGCTGAAATCCGGAGCCGTGCTTCCAACCGCCTGCTGGAACAAAATTGAAGCCCCAGAACTTTCTTGCATCTGGGCAGCGTTTTTGTTGCTGGGGAAGACGGCCAAGACTAACAAAACCAGCGCCACAACCCCTACCGCGAAAGCGGCGCCAAGCTTCCAGTTTCTAGCAATCAGGCCCTTGATGCTGCCCACAAGAGCGCCCTTCAGCAGCATCCGTGCCCGTGGCTGCCGCCTGACTGCTTCTTCTCCTTCTTGTCAGGTCCGCACTGTTCGTTCTGGCTGCCCGCATTTTCGGCTTTTGAGTCAGCCATTTCCTCCTTTGCAGCTGGCTTTTTGAATCTCGCCAGTAGTTCGCGTATCATATAATCAGCTTAAGATGGCAGTCCGTTGACTTTTTAAACTAACCCGTCCAATAATTACCAAAACTCTATGGTGGGCGGAAGCCATTAATCCGGGAGAAAATCAGGTCGGGAACTACGGCAAGCTTTGCATCAGATTTCCTGGCCCTGCCAAGTCAATCCCGCTCTCCCATCCTGGCAACTTCCCCACGTTCCCAGGGGAAGACGATCCAGTCATTCACGACTTCCAGGAAATAGTCCGGATTCTGCCTGCTCCAAGGCTTCTTGAACATTACGGCCGTGCTCACGCTTCTTGGCCTGTATCTCTTGAGGTAGCCTGTCACCTTCAAAAGGGTCTCTCCCTGGTCGACCAGGTCGTCGACGACAAGCACGTTCTTCCCGCGTATGCTTTCCGTCAGGGTCGAGATTATCCTAACTTTCCCTCTCTTCGATACGCCGCTGTAGGACTTCGCGTTTATCATGTCTATCTTTGTGCCAAGCTGGTCCGCAACCACCATCGCAAGCGGGAGCCCTCCCCGCGCAATCCCGATTACAAGATCGAACCTCCTCTTGGAAGAGGCGATCTTATTCGACAGCGCATCCGCAAGCTTTCCATAGTGAGTCCAGCTTATGTAACGGAACCTTATGCTGTTATCCGCCATTTTCATCCCTCGGTTGCCTCCGAAAGCTATTGGAGAGTAGGTATTGTGACATCCTCCCCCGGCTAAAGCACGTGGGCTTCCTCCGCATTTGACATTGTGGATGTTGCATACGGAGTATGTTCTCGATTCAGCGACCTGACTCGCCCATCCTGCTGATGGGTGGAGGTCCGGTCTCCCCGAGCGTGACTTTCGGCATGTCCTGCCGTAGCTCTGTTGAGTATGTTTCTCGCTGCGTTTATGTCCCTGTCCTCATGGTATCCGCATCTGCAATCGAATACCCTGTCTGACGGTTCCAGCGAGTTCTGTGAGCCGCAGTTGCTACATGTCTGTGATGTGCCCGTCGGGTCTACCTTTACGACTCTCATGCCAGCCTCTTCCGCTTTGTATGAAAGCACTTGAATGAACCTGCTCCAGACTGCGTTGCTGATAGACCTTGAAAGCCTGCGATTTTGAAGCATGTTCTGGATGCGCAAGTCCTCGACTGCGAAGGATGTATATCCCGATTCCGCCAACTCGGTCGTGGTCTTTTGTATGAAATCATTTGTCTGATTGTTCACGTGCAGCCATTCCCTCTCGAGTTTCAATCTTGCCTTGCCTCTGCGATGAGAACCTTTCTGTGTTTTTGCAATTACTCTTTGCCAGTGCGAAAGCCTTTTCTCTGCCTTCCTTGCGAAGTTCGGTTTCTGTATCTTCCTGCCGTCTGAGAGCGTGGCAAAGGTCTCCAGTCCAACATCAATTCCGATAGGATTCGTATCCTTGATTTTCGGCGGTTCTATCTCGTTTATTGTCGAGAATGTTGCATAGTATTGACCTGCTTCTTTTCTCAATGTGAGTGTTTTTATTGCGCCCCCAATCGGTCTATGGAGTTCAACCTTCATCCTGCCTATTTTTGTCACTCTGAGCGCATTCTTGTCAATTCTGAAACCGAACTGAGGATACGTTAGCGAGGAATACCTGCCCTTTGCCTTGAAGCGAGGAAAGCCTGCCTTTACTTTTTTCCCGTTTCCCCTCTCCTTTACCCTGCGGAAGGAGTTCTGATATGCCCTTCGCAGCCTGACAAAGATATTCTGCCGAACTTGCGAATAGAGTCTGTTGAACTCAGCATTCTCTTCTACTGACTCTTTCAGAAGTCGGTTGAACGTTGCCTTTTTTATCTCAAAGGATTTTGTCTTTTGGTATTCATTCTTCGCCTTTTCAAGAAGTTTGTTGTAGAGGAGACGCGCAAGTTCTATCTGCCCATCTATCTCATTCTGGCGTTTAGAATCAGGATACAACCTGTATCGGTAGGCTCTTGCAACATCCACATCGTTTATTTCTCTGAGCATATTTATATCCCTTTCATCGGCTCGCTTTCATCCCACCCATAAATGATGTGGGTTTTCCCGCTCGCATTTTATAATCCCGTGCCGCATTTTCAGGCATTCTGCCAATGCTTAAATAGATGGCAAGCGGAAAAGTATTCGTGGAAAAATGAGCCTCGAGAAAGAGCTTTTCAGCTGCGGCTTCTGCGGGTCAAGGCTCGACTCCGAAGAGGAAGTTATCGAGAAAACGTGCCTGGACTGCATTAACAAGAACGGTACCGGCTGGAGGAGCTTCTTCGGCAGGAAAATACTGCCCAGGCCCAGATGATCCTTTCAGGGCAGCGTCCAGTTCATTCGGTGTTCGCGTGCCTCTTCCTGAAGTCATCCTCTCTGAGGCCCTTTGCTTTCGCTATCGAGTTGACTATCAGCTCGCCAACGCAGAACGCCTTGAATTCTGATTTGGTCTGCAGGAAGTTTATCGGCTGGTCTTCCTCCGGGGGCACTGCGTTATCCGGGAATATCTTCTTGCCCTTGGTGAATATCATGTTCTCCGCACCGGCGATGTCCACGGCCTCGGATTGCGGGTTGCTGCATACTCCGAAAATAGGCACTCCCTTCTCTTTCGCCACCGTTTCCGCCCTCAACACAACCCGCGTCTTTCCAGAACCGGTGAATACCAGCAGGATGTCCTTCCGCTTCGGGTCGTTCCCCATCGCAGGCGTGTATGACTCGCCTATCCTGAACACGTCGTAGCCCTCGTGCATCAAGCGTATGCCGATGCTCCTCATCATCAGCTCCGACCTTCCGGCAGCGATTGTGAATATCCTGTCTGCCTTGATTACGGCATCGACGATCCGTTCCACCTTATCCGACTGCTCCGTCAGTTCCGAATTGAGCTCGTCAAGCCATTCCTTGAAGAGCGCGAGCGGCAGGACGAAAGAGGGGCGGGCCACTGAATCTCCGAACCCTTCTCCCTTTAAAGATATTTAAGCTTTAACAGCATTTTACGAATGTGTCTGGTTACGGGAAGCCCATCCTTCAGGTTGCTCTGGATTTCGAGCGCCTCTCCGATGCGGAGAAGATAGCCGAAGTCCTCAAGCATGAGCTTTCCGGAGTGGAGTACATCTGCGAAGCGGGGACCCCCCTGATAAAGAACGAGGGACTCAAGACCGTGATCCCCGGGCTCCGCAGCATAGTAGGGACGAAGACAAGGATAGCCGCTGACCTCAAGACAATGGACGCTGGCGCCTTCGAGGTAGAGCTCGCCAAAAAATCCGGCGCCGACATCATTTCAGTGGCGGGGGTCGCCGAAGAGGAGACGATAAATTCCGTGCTCGTCAGGTCAAAAGACCTAGGCCTAGAGGTCATGGTCGATTCGATAAGCACCGGAGAGATAAGCGGCAGGCTGGAGCGCATCTGCGGCCTCATAAAGCGCCACAACAGCAGCGGCGGAAAGGCCATTCTGGAATATCACATTCCGATGGATGTCCAAGCAAAGACAAACGACTTCAGCAAAGTTAAGCAGATGCGCGACAAATTCGGCATACCCATCGCGGCGGCAGGAGGATTGGATGAGAACACAATACCCAAGGTGATCGGATATGGCGCAAGCGTGTGCGTGGTGGGAGGCGCGATCACAAGACCAAAACAGAGGACCTCGCGGGAAGCGGTAAGGAAGATAAGGGGAGCAATTTACGGATCAAAATAGGGCGGTTTAAGAGGCGTTCAGCCTGTCGACAAGGTCATAGT
>CAZXIK010000005.1:0-21432 GCA_964640735.1 Microcaldota archaeon
CGGGCAGCCCCATATTGCCATCGAGCATAGTAGGGTGGTGGCCGCTCAACGGAGATGCGAAAGACTTCTCCAGCGGAGGCAACAACGGCGCAACAAGCGGTCCGATCCTGTTCCCCTCAGTGGCGCAACTTTCAGCGAAAGTCGTCAACCAGGGAGGCTATCCCGTAGCGAACACTCTTGTGGGTTTCACTGCGAGCCTCGGCGTATTCAACGGCAACGCCATTCCGGCGAACCAGGTCTACTCCAACTTCACGAACAGCAACGGGATAGCGACCGCATTCCTCAACCAGCAGAACGTCACCGGCCAGGCGTTCGTCCAGGCGACCGCGTACAACGGGAATGCGACTGCCGCAGGCAACCTTATCGGCTGGTGGCCAATGGACTTTGGCCAGGGAAATGTGATTCATGATGCGAGCGGGAATGGGAACTCGGGATACATGAGCAGCGGGGCAGGCTGGAGCGCACCGAACTACGTCGCGAGCTTCAACGGCAGGGCGTCAAACATTTCAGCAGCAAAGATGAGCCTCCTCAACAACGGCAAGATCACCATAACAGCATGGGAAAAGCCATACGGCGGATTGGGTGGCCTGATACTAGACTCCGGCGACAACGCACAGATATTCGGACCTACTTACCTTGCCGATGTGGCGAACGGGATCAGCACTGCAGCAATAACAGAAACTGCCAATGTCATGTACAACAGATGGTATTTCGTGGCGCTCACCGTAAACGGGACCTTCGTCAACCTATACCAGGATGGCGTAATCACAAACGCTTTGGCTGCAGGAGGCTTGGTTGCCCCGACTTCGGGGGTTTCGATCGGGGGCGGCAGCGGCGCTTGGTTCAACGGCTCCATAGCGAACGCGCAGGTGTACAATGCTCCGCTTACAGGGGCGCAGATCCAGCAGCTCTATCTGGGCGGCATCTCAGCCCCTCCAGTCCTGCCATCGAATCTTGTCGCATGGTGGCCGTTGAATGGGAATGCCAATGACTACAGCGGCAACGGATACAACGGGACCGTAAGGGGGAACACGACATTTGTCGCGGCCCCTTTGAACGACACCATAAACAACAATGCGACAAGCACGTATGTTGCCAATTTTAACGGGATCGGATATGCGAATACGACCGCGTTACAAACGCCAACGAAAATAACAATCGCCTACTGGGCCAACTTCTCTGCGCTGCAGGTCAATAACGGAGCACAGGTGAAAGCCGCAATATCGCAAGGCACGTACACCACGGCACCGTTCGCGAGCGGCCTGTACAACCCTTCAGGGACCATGAACACAATCAATGACATGAAGCTTGGATTTTTCCTGAATGCCGGCGGGGCGCTGGTGATCGCCCCAAGGAATGCGCTCGCAGGCTGGAACTTCATAGCAGACACCTACGACGGCTCCACAGGCAAGCTGTATGAGAACGGGGCCCTGCTCAACTCCACATCCTACTCTTTCACGCCGACAGGAAGCTTCCAGCTAGATATCGGTACCGACAGCGCTGCAGGAGGCAGATACGCCAACTCAATGATCGCGAATCTGCAAGTATACAGCACGAACCTTACTGCAAGCCAGATCCTGCAGCTTTACAAGGGAGGCATGGCAGGATTCCCGCTATACAACTCCAGCATGATGGGATGGTGGCCGCTCAACGGAAACACGCTGGACTACAGCGGGGACGGCCGCAACGCCACAGCGTACAATGGGGTCACTTACTCGGCCCTTAGCAGCGAACTGCCGGGAATCCCGAACTCATTCGCAGGGAGCGGGGTCAGTTTCAACGGTAAGAACGGGTACGTCAGCCTGGGGACAGGGCTCCAGGGCAGCGAACTCGGGGTCAACTCCATCTCCTTCTCGGTCTGGTTTTACCTTCCTTCGATAACCGACGCCGCGGCAGGCTGGCCGATGCTTTTTGGCGACACCGGAGGAGCGACAAGAAACGGATACGATGCTTATGTCTCTACAGGAAGCGGCTCAAATTCAGGCACGCTCTGTGTAGAAAGGTTTGCAGGAGGCGCGCAGACTGGCGTTTGCACCGGCAAACTCACCATAGGGTGGCACTTCGCAACGGCAACCTACGACGGCACAAACCTGAGACTATACATAGACAATGTCTACAGAGGGAAGACGGCAACGAGCGCTTCCCTTCTTCCAAATGCATATATGACCATCGGAGCCGAGGGGCAGACCTCGGGCGCAGCAGTAAATTACGGAAACTTCACGATAAGCGATTTCCAGGCGTATAACGCGGTACTGACGCCCACGCAGATAAGCCAGCTGTATCAGGGCCAGGAGCCCCCGAGCGCCAGCGCGGCGATACCTTTGAGTTGGATACCATGAGAGCGCAATTCTGGTCTTTTGACGTCGTATTCGCGATGATCATATTCGGATCGGCGCTTGTGCTGCTCACTTTCGTATGGATGGAGATAAGCGGGCAGTTCTCGCTCTCGTACGGCCTTGGGTCGCAGACGATCCAGCTCCAGCTGCAGAGCCTCCAGAGGAGAATCCTGCTGCCGGGCAATCCCTCGAGCTGGTACTCGCAGATCAACACGACGAACACGCTGACTTGGAACAACATTAGCATAGGCCTGGGAACCGGCACAGGAAGCCAGCTTTCCCCTGGCAAGATCGCCACATTCGCATCGATCGGCAACTACAATTCAGTCAGCTACCAGGCGACAAAGCCGCTTCTCGGGATAGGCTACGATTACTTTATCATAATAAACAGCACAAACTACACCATGACGATCGGGAAATCTCCGTTTGCATACAATCCTTACGCCATGCAGGTCGCAAGGCAGTCGGCGACGCTGAACGGCGCGCCCGTAAGGATCCAGATAATTCTGTGGACGAACAAGTCGGTGGGTGTTGGCTGATGAAAGCGATAGTATTCACGATGGACGCCGTTTTCGCCCTTCTCATCACTTTGATAGGCATATCTATACTTCTTTTCTTCAACTTCTTCTCCCAGACATCCTATTCGATCAAGTACTCCAACGCGCAAGCCCTGTTCAAGAACCTCGCGGCGACGCCTGTGGAGTCCCTCCAGAACAGCAACATCTTCGCGAAGCTGATGGCCGCCCAGTTCCAGGGGGCGAACGAGACTTGGCCGCAGTTCGGCGGGGGACCCGCGGGCAACAGCAGCACGGCCATAGGGCCGCTTGACCCCATCCTTGCATTCACCTACAACCCGAACAACATAATAACTGCGGGCATAGTGGCTGACTACGGCAACATCTATTTCGCCGCGAACTACATAGTCTACGCGGTGAATGCCAGCACGAACAGGAATGCATGGACCAGGAACGTCATAAGCAACGTGCTCTGGACCCCCGCCCTGTACAATGGCATGCTCTTCTTTGCCAATTCGACAAACCTCACCGCGGTGAGCGCGAAAACAGGGAACATCATATGGACAACGAACTCCATAAGAACGATAACGCCAATCACAACGCCTATCTCCGTCTATGACAACCAGGTTGTCTTCGGGGCCTCTGACAGCAACGTCCATTCGTACGCAGCGAACAACGGGACTGCGCTATGGGCAAATTACGTATCGACGACCCCCGACTCGATCATGAATCTTAAGGGGACGCTTGTCATGGAGAACGCGGCGAATCTCGTCGCCACAATAGTTTCCTCGGAAGGATCGGCGAACCAGCTGGTTACCACGACCTATGCTGCAGGGAATCCGCCGACAAATAACATCGCCGGATCCGGGACGAGGCTCTATTTCGGCACAGCGTCAAGCGCTAATTCCGTTTACATCAACGGAACGGTCGCGACCGGCTTCCCTGTGGCCCTGGGCTCCTCGGTGACCGGGGTGGCAGTGTACAGCAACTACGTCGTTTACCAGACGGCTTCGGGAATCAATGCCCTTTCCACTTCAGGGTCTTCCTACTGGAGCGTTAACGCACCCGCGAGCTTTGGCACTCCGATAGCGAACGCCACGCCGGTAATAGCAGGACCCATGGTCTACACGGCGTGGTCCAACGGGCTTGCCGGGGTGAACCTTACGACAGGCGCAATAAAGTGGTTCGCGCTCATGCCCAGCGCGAAGATATCGCCGCACATGGCGGTCGCGTATGGCAGGCTCTACGCGGTGGTGAACAATAATGTTTGGGTCTACGGGTCATGCAACGTCCCGCTGCGCGCAACGCTGCTTACCGCAGCTGCGACCACATACTGGAACTCGGAGGCGGGATGCGGGAGCGCATTGCTCAACAGCGTCTATCCCATGGCAAACTACAGCTTCTATGTGGGCAACGCCCTGCCCCACACCGCCAGCTTTGCGAATTTCAACGGAGTCAACGGCTACATCAGCGCCCACAACACTGGCGCGTTGAATACCTCCTATGTCAGCGCATCTTTCTGGCTCAATGTCAGCGCGACCCCTACAAACGGGGTGAAGATCGTGAACTACGGGGACAG
This sequence comes from Microcaldota archaeon, assembly GCA_964640735.1. GTDB lineage: Archaea > Micrarchaeota > Micrarchaeia > Micrarchaeales > CABMGC01 > JAJYVH01. Next base: position 4,431 of record CAZXIK010000005.1, read on the forward strand.
CAGCGGATGCGCTGGCACCGTAGCCGCATGCGGATGGTACTTCTACCTTACGCCGACCAATGTGCTTCAATTCACCATACTGAACGGGCAGGCTGTGACGGCGAACAGCTTGGCGATAAGCAACAAAAAATGGTACTTCGTCACAGGAAGCTTCAACGGGACCTACGTCTCGCTCTACCTGAACAGCAACGCACCATTCACAACCAACACCCCGATCACAAAGTATCCCACTGCGCCGAACATAAATCTCACGATAGGCACAGGCAGGCCGTGCTGCGACGTCGGAAACTTCCTGAGCGGAAACGTAGCCAACTTGCAGATATACAGCAAGCCGCTTGGAAGATACCAGATAGCGCAGCTTTATGGCGAGGGCGCAACAGGGCCCCCGGTGGCGAACTTCGGACTTGTGGCGTGGTACCCGCTGCAGGGAGATGCGAACGATTACGCACTCTTCAATCCCGGCTATCTGGCAGGCAGCGCCAAATTTTTAACAGGCAACTATGTAGGCACGGCCCTGGGCAATTCCTACTCGATATCCCAATCAAGCGCGATCATCCCGGTAGCCAACTACAGCAAAGGCGTCACAAATGCGGTCGAGGCGGGGATTTACTCATGGGGTTGACAATGTGAAACGGGGTTCGAAAAGGGCGCAGCTGATGAGCGTGATAACGCTGGTGCTATTCATGCTGATGCTGGCGGAGCTCTTCACTTTCGCGCTACTCAACATAAACATCAGCAGCACGGCGCAGTCCGCAGGAGTGGCGGTAGTTACAAATGACTACGGCACTGCGTTGAAACAGAGCGCGGGCAGCTTTGCCAAGGAGAGCCTGAGCAGGGCAATAGTTGTGCTTGCCAATTACGAGTCTGCGCCGAACCTTAGGAAGGCGAACTTCATATCGAACACAAGCCTGTATCTTACCTGGCTGGTCGTCAACGGCACTCTGCCCAACGACACCTCGGGCTATCCGCAGAACGCCATGGGGAACCTGACCTTTGCGGGATACAACGCATTTGTGGGCAACTTCTTGGGCTTCGCCGCGCAGGTGACAAGCATAAACGAGAGCGTGCCGAGGATCTACCAGCCCGACCCGTACCACATTGGCATATCCTACATCGAGAGGCTCGGAATAAACTCTTCGGGCAGCAGCTACAAGTACAGCATACCGGTGAATGTTTCCCTTCCGCTCAACAGCACTCCTGACCTTTTCTATGCGCAGCGAGGCACTAACATACCTATCAAGTTCGCAGGCATAAACAATGCGACAATACTGGTAGCGAACGCTCGCGCATCGTCTAACACGGTTCCGGGCAACATACTGCAGTACGCATACGGCACAATTTTCAATGTTCCCAGCAGCGCGTCAAGCGGCGCCACATGCCCAATAGCCGTGCCGACAGGATTCTCGACAGCGCCCCTCAACAAGACGCTTATCGTCTCCACCTATAATGGGATAAACCTCGGCCCAGCAAGCTGCATAGACAAGTTCGCTGGGCTAATAACGTACATCACCAACACGATACCACCAGGCAACGTCCCCTGGCTGCAGTACGCGCTGGCTTCGAACATAATAGCAAATCTCCCAACCGGGGCGAAGGTGCTGCTTTATGGGCCGGGGCTGGATACGCTCAATATCGAGGGCCTGAGGAGCGCCATAATCAACGGCAAATTCTTCGCTTCGCCGTTCACCCCCTCGTATCTCGATAGGGGGCAGGCGGACTTCGCCAAGCAATCGCCGAACGGGATATTCGCGTTCACCAACTACAACCAGCAGGCAGGAAACTTTCTTGGAGCTGGAAGCAACGTGCTTACCGCGAACGTGCTGATCCCCTACGCCTCAACCGCCTTCTCCGAGTCTGTCTGGGTTAACTTCAACAGCTTGCCTGGGCTTATGGAGATAGCTGGCGAGGGGATAGGCAGCTGCGGCGCCGGAAGCGCGTACTGCCTTAATTATGCCACGACAACAAACATAGTCTTCGGAAATGCGGGCTGCGGAAGCATAAGCACTGGCACCGCTTTCACGCCGTCGGTAAACACGTGGTACAATATAGTCGCGACATTCAATGCCAACGGCAACAACTTCATATACGTAAACGGCAAGCAGTACGCATCCGGCACTTTCACGCTATGCAATTTCGCGGTCAACTTCCAGATAGGGGCTGACGGAAATTCCGATTTCTTCAAGGGCAGCATGTCGAATCTCCAAGTCTACAATACTTCAATCGCGGGGATCCAAGTCCAGAAACTTTACCAGGAAGGAATTGGAGGCGTTCCGCTTAGCAACAATGCGCTCGTTGGATGGTGGCCGCTCAATGGCGATACGAACGACTACAGCGGCTACAGCCATAACGGAGGATACAGCAATGTCGGAAACAACCTTGTCCCCAACTACCAGAGGGATAGCGCGCTCGTATATAATGCACCCACAGCGCTCTCCCCGCTTCCCGGAATCCTTTCCTGCCAGCTGAGCAATGCGTGCGCTTCCGGGACGAACACGGTGCTGTACTTAGGCTACATGCCGCTCGAGATCCAGAACTCCTACCTTCAGACCGCAGGCTTCAACACCATAGCTCCGAGCGTAATATCAATACCTTCGACTGCAAACACCAACATAGAGAGCTTGACCGCTTGCATGTGGTTCAACACAAAGACAGCCGCCGCGGCGCAGCAGGCCCTGGCGGAGAAGTGGACAGGAAGCGGCGCATTCCCTTATGCGCTAAGGATTACTGCCGCAGGCCAGCCGTCCTTCTGGGCCTACGATGGAACCATAACTGCTGTCGTGAACACCATCACCGCATATAACGACGGCAACTGGCACCTCGCCTGCGGAGAGAGGGTCAAAAGTTCCACGCTGAAGATATTCGTGGACAACAATGCCCCCTCCAGCAACACCGACACAACCGTCGCAGCCACGACCGATGCGTCTGCGATCTGCCTCGGAGCGAGATGCAGCACATTGGCCATACCTTTCGCGGGTTCCGAAGCGAACCTTCAGATCTACAGTTCAGCTCTGTCTCCCGGCCAAGTTAATACGATTTACAGCGAAGGCATAGCGGGCACTCCAGTCGCAGTCAATTCGATGGTCGGATGGTGGCCGCTGGACGGCAACGCAAACGACTACTCGGGCAACGGGGACACAGGCACGGCAACCAACGTGATATATCCTTACTTCTCAGGAAACTACAACGCCCCGGGCCTTTCAAGCGTGCCTACGATAGCCAACGAGTGGCAGGCATTCGGGCTCGCCAACACCTGATCACACAGTGCTTATGCTGTTGAATATCCCCGTTATCGCAGATGACGTTACCAGGAATATGCCAACGCCGACTATCAGGAAGATGGGAAGGTAACGCAGGCCTTTGAGAACCGAACCCGTTGATATCGCGCTGACTATGAACGCCCCGAAACCCGTTATCATTATCACCGATGCCAGAGCGAAGGTGTGGTACTGCTCTATCGTTATCTTAGGGGGGCTCGGCCTCAGGAATGAGACGCCGGCTGTAGGAAGTCCGCCTGGGTTCGCCTTCAGGATGCCGGCCCAAACTGTGTCCGTGACGCCTATCATCGAGGACGTTAGGGCGTAAAGGACAGGCGCGCCTACCAGGCCTGCAAAGGCTATGAATATCGTGTACATGAAGAGCTGGCCTGATATCTCCTTCTGAATCATCTGCTGGTTCCTTATGTCCTTCGCTATCTGGTTGAGCAGGTCGGTCATCCCTCCTCCATACTGGAGACCTTCAACCATGAGCCTGATTGTGTGCTGCAACTGGAGCGACCTGTACTTCCTTCCAAGGCTTATCATTGCAGACTGCAGGGTGATGCCTCCGTATAGCTCCCTGTTCATCTCCCTTATGTCCACACTGAAAAAGCCGAATTCTGGCCTTGCTGCCAAGACCATCGCTTTGTCGAGTGCGATTCCGCTCCTCACGTTCGCCGCAGCAAGCTGCAGGTAGTCGGGAAGCACGCTCTCCATGAAATTTTTCCTCTGCTCTATCTTGAATTCGAGATATGCGAATATCGCGACAAGAAAGACTCCGGCCCCGACGAATCCGCCAAGCGCCGCGACCCCAGGAGGATACTTGAACATCAGGACCAGCAGGAAAGGCAGCGAAATGAAGACTATGACGGCGCCAGTCAGCGGAAGCTGCAGGAAGATGTTCACGTTGCCCTTGATGCCTGCAAGCTGAAGCTCGCTCGATATAAGGTTCACGGCGTTTCTTGATATGAGTCTCTCGAATTCTATTTGCAAGCGATCACATCGCGAATGTGGGCCTCGATGACCTCATTATGTTCAGGAATATTATCTGAAGGAAGAATATCATTATTGCGCCGAAGAGGAGCGTTGTCGCGTCCACTGTGAATAAGGCGATGAAGGTCGTGAGTATAGCCGCCACCGCTATTCCCATGCTCGGGAATATGACTCCGAAAAGCATGTAGAACATTGCGAGCGCGTTGAGCCTCTGCCCGTATCGCCTCAGCTCTATTATTCTCTCCTGGGTGACCTCCTCCACAACCCCCTGCAGCGCGCCCACCACGTCCGCTCCGGCCTTCAGGCTGACAGTAGTTTGGAGGATGATCCTCTTGAAGGTCCTAGACTGGCTGCGCGTGCTGACCTCGTCGAGCGCCTGCTCTATCGGCGCGCCGAGCTGCACGAGCTCGACAACCTTCGCGAACTCCAGGCTCGCTGCACCGTAGCCGGTGCTGACTGCGGTTATCGCGTTGAAAAGAGGCATCCCTGAGCGCATGCTGATGACAAGGTCCCTTGCCGCATATAGTATGTCCTTTTCTATATCCTTGCCGAGGACGGTGCTCCTGTCAATCGGGTACTTTATGAACTTGTTGAAAAGCCCCTGGAAAGCGGCGAGGCCAAGAAGCACGGCGAGCACTGGGCTGACACCGTACTGGACAAGCAGAAGGCCGACAGCAAGCATCAGAACGATGCTGACCGCGGCCGAGTAGATAAACATCCGCCTTACGAACTCGTAGGGGCTCTCCTTTATCCCCTGCGCCCTCAGAGCGCCCTCCAGGCCCTTGTATTTCGACGCCACTCCTGCCAGGAACAGCTGGAACTTCGAGAACTGCTGCCCTGAAGGTCTCGGGCCTGCGGCCGGCTGCGGCGGGGCAGGCTGGGCGTCTGATTGCGTCTGCGCGGAGGGCTTGGGCTTCTGCAGCGCTCCCCCAAGCTGTGCGAAAGGGTTGGGAATTGCCGATGCCGCCTGCTTGTCTCCGAATATGGGTTTTGATTTTATCTTGAAAAGTCCGCCCAGGAACTTCTTCGGTTTTGTGAAGCCGACTATATCCCCAGCTACCGGACTGCCTTTTTTCTCGTCTTTTTTTGCGCTGAACAGCTCCATGAGGTCGCCGCCCCTTGGGGGCCCTTACGTAACATTTAATTTGCTTCTTAGCTCTTTAACCTTTTGGTCTCTGAGAACGAGAATGTTTCTGCTGTCCTGATCCAGTTTTTCAGGATCAATGCGCGCGGCGCTTGAGGAAAGCCACTTAATTTCCTGAATTATTATTTTCTTCTGCTCAGGGTTGAACGCGTTCTCCCGCACGCCATCGGATATCTTTTCGATGTCGGTGAGCTGGTCCTGCAGAGAGAGGGTCGGCATCACCAGGTTCCTTTCCTCGAACTCCTCGACTTTCTTTGACACCGCACCTTCGAATTCCTTCTCGATGTTCCCGACCATGCTCTTCAGCTTCACGGCCGCGTTGCTCTTCTCCTTCCCGAGATCGTGCTTTGGCGTCTGGGTCTGCTGGACCTGAGTCTGCGGCGCGGGAGCCTGGGGCTGATATTCGGGAACTTCAGGAGCTGCGCCTCCGCGTTCCAGGAGCGCGCTTATCTGTGCATATCCGAGGATTTTTGTCTCTATTCTGTTTGAAAAAACGCTGTTTACGTCTATCGTTTCTGCGCCTCCGCTGTATGCCGCGTCTATCGCGTCGACCATCTCCGCTATCTTCCGGTATTCTTGCGCATCAGCCATGCTAGGCACCCTTCTCTACGGCCTCTTTTGAATAAGGAAGGTTCCCATCGACCATCCTGAGCACTCTGTCCTTGTTAATGTTGTAGTTCGCGACAACCCAGCCGGCGTTGTCTACGTCCAGCACCTTGTTCTTTACCATCCATGTGACTATCTTCTTCTTCTCTTCCAGGCTCTTGATGAACTCTGCCTTTGAGTAGCCGCCGAAAAGCGATATCGTCTCCACCATCCTGCCCATCTCGGAAAGTTTCGTGAAAGTGTCGTTCCTAGAGTCCCACCTGTAGAGCACATTGACGTCGCCTGTCCCGAGCATCTCGGCGAACTCGAGCACTCTCCTTATCCCAAGTCTCCTGTGCCTGAAGAGCGAGATGACGCCGCCGAAAGCGTTGAGCATGGTCTTCGGCACGTCTATAGGCGGATTGGTCATCCTGACTATCGTATCCTGCGCATTGTCTGCGTGGACAGTGCCGTATACCGCGTGACCAGTGTGGATCGCCTCGAAGAGCGTTTCAGCGTCCTTCTTTGTTCTGACCTCCCCGACCAGCATGACGTCAGGCCTCTGCCTCAGTGCGTTTATCATCAGGTCGTAAAGGGACACCTCTCCTTTGCCCTCAGGATTCGGCTGCCTTGTTATCATCGGCAGCCAGTGCAAGAAAGTGGGCAGGGTAAGTTCCCGGTCGTTCTCTACGGATATTATCCTCTTGTTCGCCGGCAGGAATATGCTCATCGCGTTAAGGAAGCTCGTCTTTCCGCTTGCTGTCCCTCCTGAAATCAGTATGCTTAGCTCGTTCTCCAGCGATATCCACGTGAGGGCGGCTATGTCGAGCGACAGGGAGCCGTTCGCAACCAGCGCGGGCATCGTCCAGGGGTTCTTGGCGAATTTCCTGATAGTGATCGTGTTTCCCCTCTGGGAGATGGGATAGAGCGTTGCGTTGACTCTTGAACCGTCTGGAAGTTCGGCGTCCATCAGCGGAGAAAGGTTGGATATCTGCCTGCCTATTCTCCTTCCTATCTGCTGCGCGTCGTCATATATTATTGTCTCCTCGCCAATCATTACATTCGTCTTGCACCATCCGTAATTCTTGTGGAACACCCAGACAGGATCCCTGGAGCCGTTGACCGCTATTTCCTCAAGGTCGTCATCGGCAAGCGGCGGCTCCAGGTCTCCGAGGCCAAGCATGAAGTTGACTATGTAGGCTATGAGTATCTTCTTTGTGTCCATAGACGAGCCGGGGAGGTACCGGTCGATCATGATGTCTGACGCTTCTATGTATTTTTGCCTTAGCTCGTCGACGTACTCCTTGTCCTCGATCCTCATGGGGTCGACCGGCACCATCGAGAGCAGTTCCTGCCTCAGGGAAAGCAGGAGCACCTTTGTGGCTCCGCCCACTCCGGGGACGGTCACCTCGTATTCTGGGGTGAAGCCGACTCTCTTGAATATCCTTATTCTCACCTTCAGCCCGTTGGCATCGAGCTCGTACTCGGAATAAAGGTCATCCGAAACCTTTGATTGCTCTTCCTGCATAAGCTTCACTTGGCCAATTCATCGATGTTCTTTTTCACTTCGGCAGTCTTGCTGTCCAATTCTGATATCTTCTTGCTTTCCTTTGAGAGCTTTTCCTCGGCATCCCGCATCACCACGCTCTGCTCGGCGACCCTGGATTCCTGAATAGTGGTGAGCGCCTTTACCTGGATGGAAAGCTGGTCCAGCTCCTTCTCTATATCGTCCTTCTGCCTGGACATGGAATCGAGGTCGCTTTTGATGCGCGATATCTTGTCGCTCATGTCCGCGAAGCCGCCGAACTGGTTCTTCGTGCTGTCGAGAGTGTTCTTCACGCTGATTATCTGCTTCTCGACAGCGACGTATATCTTCCTTGCATCGTCCCTTGATTTCGCTATGTCGTCCAGCATCTTCGACCTCTCCCTCTCGACACGCCTCTTTATCGAGTCTGACTCCTGCCTATAGTAGCTGAGGGAAGAGTTATAAGTCTGCACCTCTTTTTCCTCCTGGGCGACGAGCGACCTTAGCTGCTTCGCCTCCTTCTGCACGCCATCCAGCAATTCGAGCATGTTTTTCCTCGAGCTCTCCAGCGCGGAGTTCAGGTTGGTGTTCAGCGACTTTACCCTGCTCTCGGCATCGTCAAGCTTCGCGTTTATGTCCGAGAGCACCCTCTTGGCGTTCTCGTCGCCTGCGTTCACATCCTTTACGGTCTTGACCTTCTCGTCTATCTTCATCGCCTCCTTGTCGAGGGTTGCCGATATGTTTTCTATATAGTCCTTCTTCTCCTTAAGCTTCGAGTACACCGCATCAATCTGCCTTTCCATCTTGTCGATCTGGTCTATAGACTCCTTTATCGCTCCGGCCCTTGTCCTGAAGGCGCTCTCGGCACCGGAAACGTATCTGCTGAACTCGTCCAGCTTTGAGTTGATCTGCTTTATCATGCTGACCTGCGTAAGCAGGTCTGCCTCAGCGATAGACCTCTTCACCTCAAGCGTCTTTTTCGCCACCTCTACGCCCTCCTTGGTCTTGACCATGGCCGAGAGGAACATCTTGCCGAGCCTGTAGTTGACCTTTATTATCTGCCCCTTTTCGAGGGCGTCGGCCCACACCGAAACGGTGTTTTCGCCTATCTTCAGGGCGGCTGCAAGAGTCGCAGAATCAGTTTCGCCATGCTCATTCAGGTACCTTACAAGGTCGTCTATACCTGTGGTTATGGGCTGGTCGTCGGCCATATAGAGATATAGACTGTCGCAATTAAAAGATTTAACTTTTGGGGGCGGGTTGCAGGATATCGAGAAATGATCAGGCGTTTGCGACCAGGAAATCGCTCATCTCGATGCCTACCGCAGCCTCCGGAAGTATTACCCGCCGCGCGCCTGAGCGCTCCATCTTCGGGATGTCCTCCAGCCTCTTTATCCTGGACATGACACGAATCCTCTTTCCGCCCCTCCTGGCTTCTATGGCGACGAACGTGTTCTTTATGTCGTCGTCATACAGGGTGCAGACGGCAAGAGCCTTGTCAGTGCGGGCCTGCTCGAGAACATCGGGCTTTGTCGGGTCGCCGTGGACCGCCATTGTGCCCGAGTGGACCATTTTCTTCACCAGGGACTTGTTCTCGTCAATGAACACGTACTGGAGTCCGTTCTCCCTGAGCTTCCTGGACAGCTCGAGGGACATGCCATTTATAGGGGTTATCACGATGTGGTTTGACACGCCCTTGATCCTCTGCCTGACGAACGCATAGCGTATGTCTATGCTCACCAGGATCTGGTAGAAGATCGTAGTGAAAGTTATTGTAAATGCTATGTTAGCTATGCCTCCCAGGGCAACCGAAGCAAGAATGAACGGGCTTTGGGCATCGACGAGGTCGGCGTTCGGGGGAAAAGTCGTGCCAAGGATGTTCATGAGCGTGAACAGCACCGATGTCGGCAGGTTGAAATTAGCCAGAAGCACAAACATTACGGAAACAAGGAATATTATGACTACAAACGATGCGGAAACGAGATGCACCGCTCTTAGCTTCACCATGCTTGCACCCCATAAATCCTTGAGATGTAGTCGCCAATCTCTATGCCAGCCAGATGTTCAGGTATCACGGCCATGTCGGTGCCTATCCCGTAAGCCTTCTTTCTCACGCTGTCATCGCTCACTCTTATCAGCACTTTTATCTTCGGGTTGAGCCTGCGCGCGATTATCGAGCCGACAACGTTGTCAACGTCTTTATCAGAATCGAAGACTATGGCGTAGGCCCGGGATATTTTGGCGTCGATCAGCGTCTCCTCGCTGGTGAATTCCCCGGCGATATTGAATATGTGCTTCTCGTTGAGCTCGGTTTCCTTGGCCTTTCTGTGCTCGACGACGATGTAGGGGGTGCGCTGCTCCTTCAGCCTGGCCACGAGCCTGTCCGTTATCTCGTTGTAGCCGCAGAGTATCACGTGGTTCCTCAACGCTCCGGACTTCACCCCGTTTATTATCCGCTCCACGTTCGCGTAGTTGAGGAAGTCGATGACTGCTGCGATTATGAAGCTGACGATCAGTATCCTGCTGAGCCCGTCTATCACCACTATGGTAACTATGGGCAGGAAGATGCTGGGGTTTGAGAACGCAAGCGTTGCAAGCTGCGTTGACGCGGCCGTGTTCTGCCCGTCGAAGAAGGTCTCAAGGGTGAAATATGAGTTGAGGTAGAGGTCGCCGGTCAGGTTGTCTAGCGCGATTATCGAACCGACGATCACCAGGAGCGAGATCACGCTGGCAAGAATCATCACGTTGAAAGCGTCTTCCTTGTCTGCCTCCATAGCACGGCCTAGGAGCCTTTCGAGAGCTCCTTGAAGAGCTCGTCGCTGGCGGACTTGTTAGGGGTGGCCACGAATTTGGCGCCGGCTTCCTTTAGCTTCTCCCTCAGGAATTCGTCGTTCGCCCTTGTGGCGATTATTATCTTGTCGTTCAGGCTCTTCGCGGTTATCACCGTGAAAAGGTTCTTGGCGTCGTCGTCCATCGCTACAGCGATGGCCCTCGCCCTCTCTATGCCTGCTGATTTCAGTATCTTTGAGGAGGTTGCGTCGCCGACTATCGACCTTATGCCCTTTTCGCGCAGAGCGTCTATCTTCGCCTTGTCCACGTCTATCACGACAAGGTCGACGTTGTGCTGCTGCAGTATGTCTACGATCTTTTCTCCTACCAGTCCGTAGCCGCACACGATTATGTGGTCGCCGAGCTCCTTGGGCATCACTACCGAAGAATTCTGCAAATGCAAGAATAAAAAAGTATGCTATCCGGAACAGCGGCGGGGAGGAGAACCGCGTCAAGGAACAAATGCCCGGGGAGGATAAAGGGATTTATTGTTTTGCTCTAGAGTATAGGCATGCGTACATCGCTATTTCTGATAATGTTGGCGCTGCTCGACATGTTTTTCTCCTATGTCCTATTCAACGGGCAACAGTACTTCTCATTTATCGCATCGCTCGGGATACTGATTCTTGCAGCAACTTCTGCGATCTTATTCGTTTTAGCGCGCAGGTATTCGGAAACATCGCGTAAAATCTCCAGACGTGAAAGGTTTGCCGCAAAAATTCTGGCATACCTTTCCGTTTTGCTCATAGCGTACGAGGCAATATTCAGCTATCTGGGCACCGCAAATCTTGGAGCAGCGGCTACAAGCCTGACAATTATTGTGGTCATAGAGATTAGCATCGCGATTCTCGCAGCGCTTGGCGTATCTTTCACTGCAGAAATGGCTGAGAGCGGAAACGTATGGGAAACCTACCTGCTGCTTTTTGTGGGAATGCTGGTGATTACCGCTTTAATCTATTTCACAGTAGTGCAGGGAAGCGGGGTAAGCAGGGGCCACTCAGACGAACTGGCATTCAACTATTATGCTTCGCAGATTGCGCTGAAAGGACAGAATCCATACGCTGCAAGCATGCTGCCTGCCCTTAATCTTTACTATGCCGCGGCGCGTTCTTTTTGGCTGAATGGCACAACGGTGAATGTCTACGACTATCCTGCATTCAGCTTTTTGTCCATTTCTGCGATCTCTCTTTTGAGCGGAACGGATTCAATAAACTTTTTGTACGCCGTTGCCATATTCCTTCTCGTAGCATCTGCCATGATCGTATATCTAGCTTCAGGAAAAAACAGGGAAGTTATGATTCTGATAGGCCTTTGGTTCTTCATGGCGTTCTACACCATGATAGCGAACGTGATAGAGTATCTGGCGATATCGCTGTTGCTGACAGGCGCGTATCTTTATAGGAAAAGGCCGGCGGCTTCGGGAGGGCTGGCAGGCTTGGCGGCGAGCACCACTCAGCTTTCTTGGTTTGCAATCCCTTTTCTTTCGGTATTTGTTCTCCGGGAGCAGGGGAAAGATGCATTTTCTAAGTTTTTGGCCGCATCGGCTTTGACATTTCTTATAATAAACGGCTACTATCTTGCAGTTTCTCCGGAGCAAACAATCAACGGAATGATAGGCACCTTCAGAACGGTATCTTTGATGGGGGCGAACATCATGCAGCTACTCATTCACCCGTACCCGGTGGCGCTTTCTTATTCTTTATTTATTTCAGTCCTGGCCTTTGCACTCTTTCTGTTGCTTTTGTATTTCTACGCCGACTCATTGAAACCGTTGATCGGGATCGCTCCAGTGCTGCTCTTCTTTCTCTCATGGGACAACAATGCAAACTACTTCATTCCTTTCGTGCCCTACATAATTGCAACTTCGTATTACGAGCTGAATAGAAACAAAAACAAAGTCAAAAATATCGGCATAAGCAAGAAAATGCTTGGCTATGGAGCAGTGATTTTGTTTGCCGTCATATTGATTGCCTTGATATACTCGCATAGCCGTTACCTGCGAACAAATACCCTGGGGATAAGCAACGTTAGTCCTGTCCCCTGCGTCCAAAATGGCACTTTTGGAATGTGCGGCCTTAATGTTCAGGTGTTTAACAATGGAAACTCAACCGAAACCATCTTCTTCAGGATATTCGTGAGGAATCCCGATATTTTTGCCACAGCCTCAGGATCGATCTTAAACAGCAGCATAGAGCCGCACGCGTATCGCAATTTTACGGTGCCGATGATGCTGCCCAGCGTGGACAACAGCACTAGAATTTTCATCCTTGCATTTTCTAGCGATTCCATAGCTAGCAAAAGAGTTGCTTTGCAAGTCAGCGTCGGCTGAGAACGAATGTGCAATGCCGAAATGCGCCCACTTCCTTGAAAGCGCCGCACTTGTTTTTCAAGTTTGGCTGGCGGATATTTGGACGGAGGATATTTTCCTTCCTTCAATAGCATTAAGAGGCTAATTCAGTTTCCCTACGCATTCCCAAGTAGTGTTTGCACAAGATTTAGCGCTTTGAAGCGAAGCTGGAGTAGATGCTTCTGTAAAGCGCAAATACAGTAACCACGAAAACGAAGACTATGACGGGGATAAAAATCCAAAAGCTTTTCTGCACCGCGGTGATCGCGACTGCCAGATTGAGCAGCGAGATGAACAGCAATGAAAGCGAAAAGACAGTGAACACTCTGCTTATGATTGCGCCCTGCAGCGCGGGGCTTTTTTCCATTCCGAGCCTGTAGACGAATGACGGAAGGCTCAGCAGGTACGGATACTTCTCCAGTAGAGCGTACCTGAAACGCAACATCAGCAGCAACAAGAAAAATACTGACCAGAAGATTGCTGGCGCGATGGACAATCTGGGGACATAGTTGTACACCGCAACAACCGATGCAATCACATTTATCGTGAAGGCGACCAGAATCAAGGATTTTGCAGTTCTAGATAGCGGATAGCGCTTTACTTTCATCATCTTCACCTTAACTATAATTGAAACAAGCTTTTATAAAACCGTCTTAGAAAAAAAAGCAGCATTTTGGGCTTCCATCGCATACCCCGTTTTGTGCATAGCTCCACCCAGATTCGAACTGGGGTCTGCAGGTCCAGAGCCTGCTATCCTTGACCGCTAGACGATGGAGCTACGGCCCATCTTCTATTTCACATGCGTATTAATAATGTTTTTCGCGCCATCTTATCTGTTGTATGTACGCAAGAGTGGGCTCTTCCATTTCAAGAGAAGCTGAGGACATAATAATAGCCGATGCCGCGCTCACCATAAGCTTCGCTTTCATAATGGCAAGAGGCCTTGGGGGCGCAACTTCAGCATTCTCTGCCTTTTTCTACCTTCTTCCGATATCTTTTGCCGGGGTTACGCTATCTTTTGTTCTCCACGAGCTCATGCACAAGTACGTTGCCCAGAGTTTTGGGGCTGCGGCGGCCTTTAGGAGATCTGACACGGGGATAGTGCTGACGCTCGTGACTGGCTTCCTTGGTTTTCTTGTCGGCCTGCCGGGAGCTACGATGATCTACGCTTCGCATTTCACCAGGAGGGAAGAGGGCTACGTCTCGCTCGCAGGGCCGCTTACAAATTTTGCTGTATTCGCGGTATTCTTTGTGATTGGGAACGCGCTTTTCCCTTCCTTCGCGCAGAACGTAACCAACATCTTCAGCCTGACCGTTTCTTCGTTGAGAAGCTCCTACCTTCAAAGCGCGTTCGACTTCGTGGTCTTCATAAGCATCTATCTGGCTTTCTTCAACATGCTGCCCATGTTTCCGCTTGACGGAAGCAAGGTTTACAGATGGAACAAGGTGGTTTATTTCACAGTCGTGGCAGTGATCCTGCTGCTTCTTGTGCTGATAACGGGCTTTGAGCTTGTGCCAGGGCTGGTCTTCATACTGATTGTCGCCCTCCTGATATCCTCCTTCTACCGCGCGCTACTTTTCTGAGCTCCGTCGAACCACAAAGCCTTTATTAATTTTTAGCGGCATAAAAACAGTCTGGGACTAATCATATGGCAGCAGGAATAGAGCTCACTGTAAGCGACGCCCTAATCACCGACTCGGGCAGGGGAATCGCCAGGCTCGACGCAAAGTCACAGAAGCTTCTGGGAGTAGCCTCGGGAGAGGCCGTGGAGATAAAGGGAAAGGCAAAGTCCACAGCTGCGATCGTCTGGCAGGCGCATCCGAGCGACGAGGGCCTGGGATTCATAAGAATAGACGGATACCTGAGGCAGAACATCGGCGTAGGGATCGGCGACAAGGTTTTCGTTTCGAAGGCGGAGGTCAAGGAAGCCGAGAAGGTAACGATTGCGCCTCCCATAAACCAGAGGCCGCCATTGTCTCCTGACTTTGCGGAGTATGCTAAGCGCAGGCTCGAGCAGCAGAACAGGCCGCTGGTGAAAGGCGACTCGGTTCAGATACCAATGTTCGGTCTTGTTTTCAGTTTCATAGTCGTCCAGGTGTCCCCTCACGGCACGGTGAAGGTCACCAAGGACACGGTGCTGACAGTAAAAGAGGAGCCTGTTTCCGAATCAGAGGTCAAGGTCGCCGACGTCCACTACGAGGACATCGGGGGGCTGAGGAACGAGATACAGAAGATAAGGGAGATGGTAGAGTATCCGATAAGATACCCACAGCTCTTTGAAAGGCTGGGAATAGAGCCGCCGAAGGGAGTGCTGCTTTACGGGTCGCCTGGAACAGGAAAGACGCTTCTCGCGAAGGCTGTCGCCAACGAGTGCGACGCTCATTTCATCTCGATTTCAGGACCAGAACTCGTGAGCAAGTTTGTCGGAGAGAGCGAGGAAAAGCTCAGGGAAATATTCAAGGAGGCTAATGAAAAGGCCCCTTCGATAATCTTCATGGATGAAATAGATGCCATTGCGCCGAAGAGGGAAGAGGCGACGAACGAAGTCGAAAGGAGAATGGTTTCGCAGCTCCTGACGCTTCTTGACGGAATGCCGTCGAGAGGCCAGGTCATAGTAGTGGCCGCGACCAACAGGCCCGATGCGATAGACCCTGCTCTTAGAAGGCCAGGAAGATTCGACAGGGAAATAGAGATCGGAATCCCGGACAGGAACGCCAGGAAAGAGATACTTTTGATTCATACGAGAAACATGCCTACTGCGAAAAATGTCGACATCGATGAGCTTGCGGCAATAACCCACGGATATACGGGAGCCGACCTTAGCGCGTTGGCGAAAGAAGCGGCAATGGCGTCGCTCAGGGAGATCTGGCCTAGGATAATAGACAAGAAGAAGATACCTGAAGAAATCATGATGGGGCTGAATGTCACGCGCGACAATTTCATGGAAGCTCTGAAGAACATAAGGCCGAGCGCGCTGCGTGAAGTCTTCGTCGAGAGGCCGAATGTCCATTGGAGCGACGTGGGAGACTTGGA
Source organism: Microcaldota archaeon (assembly GCA_964640735.1). Lineage (GTDB taxonomy): Archaea > Micrarchaeota > Micrarchaeia > Micrarchaeales > CABMGC01 > JAJYVH01. The sequence continues at coordinate 20,142 of CAZXIK010000005.1, forward strand.
GAAGGTGAAGGAGGAGATCAAGGAGGCTGTAGAGCTGCCGCTAAAGGATCCGCAAGCCTTCGAAAAAGTAGGGATACGGCCCATAAAGGGAATCTTGCTCGTAGGCCCTCCTGGAACAGGGAAAACACTGCTTGCGAAAGCTGTGGCCGCGGAGAGAGAAGCGAACTTCATATCGATAAAGGGCCCTGAGGTCCTCAGCAAATTCGTGGGGGAGAGCGAAAAGACGGTCAGGGAGCTCTTCCGAAAGGCTCGCATGGCTTCGCCGTGCATAGTTTTCATAGACGAGATAGATTCTCTTGCGCGCTCAAGGGGGAGCGGGTACACGGACTCCGGAGTTTCAGAGAGGGTGGTTGACACACTGCTGACAGAGATGGACGGGCTTAGCGACCTCAAGAACGTAGTGGTGATTGCTGCTACAAACAGGCCTGAGGATCTGGATCCGGCGCTTTTGAGGCCTGGAAGATTCGACAAAGTCATAGAGATACTGATGCCTGACGCTGGAGCGAGGTTCGAGATACTCAAAGTCCACACGAAGCGCATGCCCATAGACAGGGACGTGGATCTTGCAGAAATCGCAAACATAACCGAGGAGTACACCGGCGCGGAAATCGAGAATATAGTGAGGGAAGCCGGAATGAATGCGATAAGGAACAAGAGGAACCTCGTGAGGAAGGAGGATTTCATGAAGGCTCTGCAGGAGATAAAGCCTGCGATACCCAAGGAGGTCACCGAAAGGATAAAGAGGTTCAAGGAAGAACCTGAAAGCATGTACAGATGATTCTGATGAAACTAGTTTACTCTGACAAAAAGAGCGGAAAAACTGCGCAGCGGGACATTCCTAAAGAGGCGGAGGGATCGCTGATAGGGAAAAGGATCGGCGAAGTTATCGAGGGCGGGTCATTCGGCCTTGAAGGCTACAAATTCCAGATAACTGGGCTAAGCGACACAATGGGATCGCCTTCGAGAAAGGAGATTGAAGGCAGCAGGAAAGCGAGGGTTCTTCTTGGCAGCGGTCCGGGAATAATTGGCGCGAAGAAGGGGAGAAGGGTAAGGAAGCTTGTCAGGGGCAATTCAGTCAGCACGGACACTGGGCAGATAAACACAGTAATAACTGGGTACGGCACGAAAAGCGCTGAAGAGCTGTTTCCAAAGAAAGCTGAAGCCAAGAAGGAGGAAGGAGCCTAGAAGCCCTTCGGTTTTAACAGTGACGTTTATGGAAAAGATGCCAAAGCAGAGCCAGCTTAATGTTGGGACGCTTGGTCACGTCGACCACGGCAAGACCACGCTTACC
>CAZXIK010000006.1:0-20988 GCA_964640735.1 Microcaldota archaeon
GCTGCAGAGGCAGTACGATGAATTCAAGAGTTATTGCAGGAAGGAAAGGGTTTTGGACGTGGGCTGCGCCACGGGAAGGGACTCACGGAAGCTATCGGATGAAGGCTACAAAGTAGTGGGAATCGACTACTCCATGAAGATGCTCGAGATTGCTGCGCACGTTGCCCCTGGAGCGGTCTTTTTCGAGATGGACATGAATGAAATTGGGTTGAAGGACAGATCGTTCGACGGGATATGGTGCTCATCGATGCTGCATCACGTGGATAGGAAAGAAGCTAAGGCGGTCTTGGGCAGATTCAACTCGCTGCTTGATGATGGCGGGGTGCTATTCATAACTGTCGGAAAGGGAAAGAAGCAACACGTCTATGAAGACGAGTATGGGAACGAGCAGACTCTTTACAAATACGAGATGAAGGAGCTCAAGGCCATGCTGAGAGAAGCTGGATTCGAGACAGTCAAGGCTTACGAAGTGAGAAGGAACAACCAGCAAACCGTAAACGTTTTTGCAAGAGTGAAGAGGAGACCTTGATACTAAATAAAGTAAAGAGTAAAGCCAATTTATTTAAATAACTGAAGTTCATTGTTCTCTGTGTTTCAGATGGAAAAAGCAAAAGATGAGAAATCGAAGCCTGATGAAAGCAAGGATCTTGTTGTCGATATGGATGGACACAAAGTTCTCGTGGTATCTGTTGGTTTGGTTGAAACTTTTGGCGCGTCCAAAGCGGAATCCTATTCGGAAGCATTAGAACTATCGAGCACGGACAAGGAGGTTCGTAAACGCGCTTTGGAAAGGATTCGCAGAAGGGAAAATCATGGCAACCGACAAAAAGCAATTCTCTACGACAAAGAAAACATATGAAAACGCCGCTAGTGACTACGCTGACAAGAACTCCGATTCTCACATAATGGCAAAGCAAAGGAACGAGTTCAAAGAGCTTCTTCCTAAAGGCCGGATTCTTGACGTCGGATGCGGAACTGGTAGAGACGCGAGGTGGTTTTCTGAAAATGGTTATGATGTCACAGGCGTCGATTATTCGGCAAACATGTTGAAGATTGCAAGGAAGGAGGCGCCGAAAGCTGATTTTCTGAAAAAAGACATGAGAAATCTTGGCTTTGATAGGGATTCGTTCGATGGGATATGGTGCGTTGGAAGCCTGCACCACGTTGACAACCCTGATGCCAAATTTATTCTGCTTGAGTTGAACCTCTTTCTTAGGCGCGGGGGAATAATATATGTGTCAGTCAAGGAAGGAGAGGGGCAAACCATGGAGAAGGACTACCTTGGCGGAGAACGCCTCTTCTGCCGCTATACCTTAAAGGAGTTGGGCACTATGATGAAAGCTGCGGGATTCCGGCTGGTGAGAGGATATGTCTCAGAAGGCGCCAGGAACCAGAACTGGGTAAACATTTTTGCAAAATCATGAAGATGGAAGGGAAACGGCTTTCGCAAGTTAAATAAATCCGAATTTTTATACTTAAAGCATGCTCGGTTCTTTCAGGATGCAGGCCGCGGTGGACTTTATGCTTTCCTACGGCATGGCCCTGATAATCATTTTCATAGCCATGGCGGTTATCTACAAGGTTAGCGTGACCACTCCGGTGATATCGACTCCAAACTGCGCTGCAATCCCTGGATTCGGATGCGAATATTACGCACTAAACAGGAGTGGCATACTAACATTCACATTTTCCCAAACCACAGGAGGGACGATAAAGCTTCTTGGTGCAGCTTGCTCCTCGCAGGTAAACAACACGGGAAACAAGCCTGCTTATGGGAACGTGAAAGTGACAAATACTGTAAACTCCATTGCACAGCCGCTGGTGCCGTATTACTTCACTTCTGCGAACACGCCAGGGCTGGGAGTCAATGTGTACAGCGATTCGAGCAACACCATTTTCATCTATTGCTATACCGGCAGTGGGGTCGCTACGGGCAGGCTGGGCAACAGCTACACGGGATACGTGTGGCTCAATTATTCAATACCTTACTACGGCAACATAGTGCAGCAAATAGCCTCAGTTAGCCTGAAGTACACCTGATTTCGGATTCGCTGGACCAAGGAAATAAACAAAACTGAACAGAAGTTTTAAATCCAACCATTTTCATAAAAGATTTGATTGTTTTACCGAGGCGCGGGAAATGTCATCAAATAAAGGGAAAAATGAGGGGCTAGAAGAAAGCAAGGACGGGCAGATGACCCTTGCTCTCCTTGTGGAGGACGTAAGGAACGCTCAGGAGGCGTTGGTCATGAACGGAAAGGATATAAGGTGCGACCATGAGCTTGAAGAGATTCCGGGAGTACTTTATGACGGAGCTTCGGAATCCCAAACAGGCTCGCTGCTGATCCACGAGCACCTAGGGTTGACACGAAGAACAGGAGCCACCTAAGCGTTGATGACGGCAACAGGACTGTCTTTTCTGTTTACCTTGAAGACGGGAAGCTCACCCGCGTGTTCCATTACGACTACAGCGGCGAGTCAAGCCGGAAGATAGCCGCGCTAGCACTGAAGAAAAGAAAGCGGGACTAGCTGAAACTTCTCAGCTTATTTATCTCCTTGCTGGTCATCTTCTGGAATATGGGTCGGGGCTCCTTTTCTAGATCGATGTTTATTTTATTTCCAAGTAGTTCAAGTTTTGGTTCTGAGCTGATTCCGAAGTGCCCAAGCAGCTTTGAGCTGGCTTTTGGAGTGAAAGGGTACAGCAGTATTCCAAGCGCGTAGACTATTGAGATAAGCTCCGAGAACGTCTTCTTTGTCTCCTTTTCGACCTTGGCGTCCTCTTTCGCCTTCTTGACCATCATCCAGGGCTCCTTCTTGCTCATGATCTCGTTTCCCAGATCCGCGAGTTCCACCACGGCGCCAACAGCTTTCCTTAATTCCAGCTTGTCGAATGATTTATTGTACTTGTCTACAATCATCATCGCCCTCTCGTTGTCTGCGAGAGATATACCGCCTTCCACAACGAACTTGTTGCTCTGCGATAGCTTGAGCACGCGCTGGGCAAGGTTACCTATCTTGTCATTCATTATCGTGTTAACTGCGTCTACAAGACCCTTCTCTGTGAATTCGCTATCTGCGCTCTCGGGATACATGTACATCAATGCAAACCTCCAGTACTCGGGATCGAGAACTTCAAGCGCGCTCTTCATGTTCAGGCCTACGCCCTGGCTCTTGGAAAACTTCAGCGTTTTTGAGACAAGAAACTGGGATTCCTTTATCGTATATGGGAGAATGAAGTCAAGTTTTGAGCCTATGGCCATGCCGGGCCAGATTATCGTGTGGAAAATCGTATTGTCTTTCCCTAAAAACTGAATTAATTTGGTGTGCTCATTCTGCCAATAATCTCTCCATTTTCTTTCATCCCATTCCTTCGTTATGCCTATGTAACCTATAAGCCCTGTTATCCAAACATATATCACAGAATCTCCGTATCCAGGAAGGGGAACCGGAAACCCCCACTTCATGTTTCTGCTTATGTCTCTTGGTTTAAGCCCTTCTTTTATCATGCTTAACGATTTGTTTATCGAATCCTTGCTCCAGTTATGTTTAGAACTCTTTTTTATGAAGTTTTTAATTTGATCTTGGAGTTTATCTAGTTCTAATGCAAGATTCTTTGTTTTCGTAAAAACAATTTCGCTTTTACCGCAGATTGCGCAATAAGGTTTGATTATTTGTGCCGGTTCAAGCAATTTCCCACAGTTATCGCACTGGTCTCCTCGCGCGTTCCTTTTCTTGCAGTATGGACAGGTACCCTGTATGAATCTGTCTGTTAGGAATCGCTTGTCCACATTACAATATGCCTGCATGTCCTCCCGTTCCAGTATGAAACCGTTGTTGTAGAGCTCGTTGAAAATGCTATAAACAACTTCTTTATTTTGAGACGTATGTGTTTTTCCATAGTGAGTGAAAGTGCATTCGAATTTTTCGAAAATGGTTTTGACTTTATGGTGCATCTCATCTGCAAGCACGTCAGGCGCCATCTTTTTCTTGATTGCCTCAAGTTCTGTGGGAGTGCCGTGCTGATCAGAACCGCAGATAAATATCACATCCTCGCTTTTCATCTTGAGATATTTGTAATATACGTCAGCAGGCAGCACCGATCCAACAAAATTTCCAAGGTGTGGCACAGAGTAGACATAAGGGAGCGCCGCCGTTATTAAGTATCTGCCCATTATCTCACTTATGTATTTTCTTTTGAAATTATATTATTTTCGGCTTTGGCCGTCTGTCTAACTCTTTTTTGATGCTTCAAGTATGGTTGTATTAAGCCCATAAACGCTAAAGGTCGTGCGATAAACCGAATAGAACACTTTTTACGCCTTTATTATTTTAAATGTATAATGCGAAATAGATTTTCATGTTCGGACCACACTTGACGATTGATCTTTACGGATGCGACCCGAAAATCCTTTCGTCTGAAGACCGCTTATATGAGATGCTGGATGAGATGCCAGGACTGCTGAAGATGAAAAAAAATAAGCAAACCGCAGATAGTTCCTTATGCGGGCAGTCCGGGATCTTTCGACAGGGGAGGTTTCTCTGCTTTTGTGCTCATTGCAACCTCGCACATAAGCATACACACTTTCGTGCATCAGAGATACGCATCTGTAGACATATTTTCATGCAAGGAGTTTGATACAGGACGCGCTCAGAACTACGTCTTTTCGAAGCTGAAAGCCAAAAAGATGGAAACTAATCTGCTATCACGTGGAAAAGAGTTCCCAAAAGAAGTAGAGAAGGCGAAGGCCGTTGTTCTCAATGAGAGAGAAGAAGATTGGAAGCAGGACCGAAAATGATTCTGGACAATAAGCCTATAAATGCGGCTTCCATTAGTTAAGCCAGACAAATCGCTGGGGTAACTGGATGCCATCTTCGCTTGTTGCAAGATTCTTGGACGCTAGAGAGCACGAGGAGTTCCTTGCGGACCTGAAAAAGGCAGGGCTGCGTGCTGAGACAGACGAGGAGCACTCCGCGCAGATAAAAGAAGCCCAAGAGCTGGTGGGTCAGCTCAGGCCTGTGGAAAAGGAGGAGCTTGCAAACTACCTATACAACAGGAAGATTGCGGAAAACAAGGAGAGCAGGAACCTGATAGAAAAGGACATCGCCACTCTTCTGGAAAAAGCTTCGGAAAGAAGAGGCGCTTCAAAAAGGAGACCGGCGCCAAACGCTTAATCGTAGGGTGTTAAGGTGTGGTGGGTGGGGATAATATAAGAAGCACCTTAACACGTGAAGGAGAGATACGTAAGTAAGGTTTAAATAGTTTACTACGTCAGGAGACGAATTGGATTGCATCTATGCGCTAGCGGGCTGGACCTTCCGGCATCACCAATCTTCCTTGACGGGATTGGATTTTTGCAGCAGAGTCTACCAAGGTACACTCTTCATGCCAGCCTTGTGCGCAAGAATGTTCATGAGCCTGTGGAGTATTCCTGTTAGAAGCAGTATGAATATTATCCCTGGATAGCCGGGCAGGTTACTGAATGGGAGCGAGAAAACAAGCGCGAACACGAAGAAAAGATACTGATCCATAAACAAGACGCTCGAACCTTCCTTGAGCGACAACCTTCTTTTAATGAAACTGCCCAGAAGGTCTCCGAAGATCGCACCCAGGGTGATTGCAATTCCAGCAGCAAGCGAGAAGCCAAGGAAGACCGACTCTATTGCAGCTACGATAATCCCTGCAAGTATGCCTGAAGCGGTACCGGAAACGGTCTTGTGCCCGCCAAGTATGGGCTTCCCTCCCAGCTTCTTTTTGAAGTCCAGCGGGCCTCCTCCACTGAAAATTACCGGAGCGGCGTTGGCAAGCCACGCGGGCAATATGAACAAAATAGGGTATGCGATCAGGCCATAAAAAGAGACGTCTGACATGGGCTCGCCTATTTCTTCTCTACCTTAGCCTCTGCAAATCTTTTGGACCCTCCGCCGCTGAACTTCTGGCCCTCCAGCTTGGAATTAAGCACATCGAGGGCGCTTTCTTTTGAGGCGCTTCCTGCCATGCATATTAACTGGCCTTCGTTGTTTTTCAGAATCACAACGGCTTCGTTATTCCTCTTAACTACCAGGTCTGCTATCCTTATCATCGTCTTCCTGTCGACGTCTACCTCCCTTTCAATATGCTCCTTGTCCTCTATCGCTTCGGCTATGCTAGTTGCAAGGGTTTCATTGTCTTTCTCTATCTGCTTGTGCATCGCCCTGAGCTCCTGCTGCTGCCCTTCAACTTTCTTTGCCACCTCGAGCGCGTCAACATTGAAAATCATTCCAAGCTTGCTAAGCTGCTCGTGCATCGTCTCAAACCTTTGCAGCGCTGCCGGTCCCGCCACGAATTCTATTCTGTCTATTCCGTCGTGTATCCTATAAGTTCCGATTATGCTCACCATCCCCAGCAGATTCTCCCTGCCAACTGCGTGGATTCCTCCACAGGCCTCAGCATCTATCAGCTTTCCTTCCTTGCTCTTTATCGTTACAATCCTCATCTTCTTTGCCGGCATCCCGTGACCTTGATAGATTGAAAATCCGAACCTCTTTTCCGCATCCCCCCTGCTCATCTCCTCTGCGCCCACTTTTATTCCGTTGAACAGCCACGCGTTGACGGTGGTCTCTAACGCCCTGACATCCTCCTCGCTCAGCTTGTCGTAATGCGCTATGTCTATGTGGGCTTTGTGGGGCTCTTTCTTTGCGCCCTCCTGCCATGCATGTTCTCCCAGCACCCTCCTTGCAGCTGCGCTTATGAGATGGGTAGCTGTGTGGTGCGCCACTATTGCGTTCCTGCGCCGTTCATCGACAACAGCGTCGACTATCTCGCCCTTCTTTAGCCTCGCATCTTTCTCGGCAACGTGGACTATCGCGTCGCCTATCTTCTGGACATCAACCACCTTTATCCCATCAACGGTTCCTGTATCGGCAACCTGGCCTCCACCTTCAGGATAGAAGGGCGTCCTGTCAAGAACGAAGAGCTTCCCTTTCTCGAAAAGAACCTTTGCTTTTGCCTGGATCGCGAAATCATAGTAGAGCTTTTTCGTAGGAGGCAGATCCTCAGGCAGATCTACCTCTATGCCCTTCTGTTTCTCCTTCTTGGCTAGGTCTCCCTTTACTATGTCGGTGTATGCGCCCTCTGGCAGTTCCAGCTTAAGGTTCTTGCTCTGGGCTACCTTCGCTATGAGCTCTGGCGTAGCGCCCTGGCTTTCATACAGGGTCTTCATCTGCTCCAGGCTTATTCCATTGCCTTTCTCCAGCAGCAGTTCTACAGAGCGCCTCGCGCCCTCTTTTGCGCGGCCGTACCTTGTGTGCTCGACATCAACCACTTTCGAGAATATGTCTTGTCTGGCCGACAGCTCGGGATAGAGCGGCTTAAGCTCCTCGGCAATCAGCTCTGCGAGAGCGCTTAGGGATATCTTGAATCCGTACTGCTCAATGAAGTCGAACGAGCGCCGCAACAGGACCCTGAGATTGTACCCTCCGCCCGTATTGGATGGCAGGGATCCGTCGGTTACTGCGAAAAGCAGTGTCCTTGTGTGGTCCAGCGTGGCAAAAAGCGCTTGCACAGGCTTGATTTTCTTCTCGTAATCGCGGGGAGTTATTTTTGCCATCGACAGTATCTTTTTCTCCACATCCGCTACGTTGCTCGTCTCATCCCTGTTCAGCTCCCCTGCGTATTTTGCGAACTTGGAGTAGATGCCGCTGTCGATATCGAAGCCCATCTCACCCCTGATTTTTCCCAGCGTATGGCTGAACGCCGCCTCGTACGCATTGCTCAGTCCCGTGTAATACCAAAGATTCCTCTCGAAGCCCCAGCCGGTGTCGACAACCTTGCTTCCCAGCTCTCTTATCTTTCCGCCAGCAAGCTCGAACTGGGTGAAAACGTTGTTGCCAAGCTCGGCACCTCTTGAAAAGAACTCGAGGCTTGGGCCGAACTCCGAGAAGTCGGGCATTGCCCACACATCCTCGTGGTAATTTATCTCCTCCGGAGGAATGCCCATAACTCCGGTGAGGAAATTGAAGTTCAGCTCTATCGTCCTGTCGCGCCAGTAGCCTTCCTTTGGATAATTGAATGATGTCTGGTTGGCCATCATGAATGATGTGAAGTGGTCTCCTGTTACGCCCGCGTTCTCGATGTCCTTGAACCTCAGGCAAATCTGCGGCACCATGAGAGGGTTGGCGCTGTACTCGAAGCTCATCAAGCCGTTCTCTATTCGCTGGAAATCCTGTATGCCTGCGATAGTGAAATAGAGGTCCTGCCGCCACCTGCTAACCACAGGGTACCTCTTTATTATCGCGTGCTTGTTTTTCTTGAAGAAGCTTGCGAACCTGTCCCAGAAATCGGAATAGCTTATCCTTGTCGGCTTTTCCTTGAAGAATCCGTATGGGGTGTGGCTTGAATCCCCGCAGTTGTTAGTTTCGGCTATGCTCCAGAAGTTCTTGCCGCATATGCCGCACTTCTGCCTTTTGAACCCCTTCTCTTCAAATATCTTCGTTGAGTAGTACTCTTTTGAGCGCTTGGAGAACTCTTCGAGCAGAAGTTTTTTGCTCAGGTTCTTGGGACTTACTGACAGCATCAAATCGCTCTCTGGCCCCACCAGACCTTGCACTCATTGCCGAAGAACTTGCAGAAATTGCACTTCCATTTCTCAGCCTCTGCGACAGGAGCAGCTTCTCGCTCGCCGTTCCAGTACTTCATTATGTGTGCGATCTTGCCATTCATCTCCTCTTCTTTATAGTCTACCTCTATGCTACTTATCTGCTTTCCGCTGAACCTGTCGACATACACGACCTCTAGCGTGTCGCTAAGGTGCGGCATCGAGTAGATCTCCTCAAACATTTTCTTGTACATCGCTGAGAGGTCTATGAGTTCGGTGCCGAGGCCCATGGCTTTAAGTTCACGTTTGAAAACATCAGACAGGCTATTCTTGTCGAGCCCATAGATTGCGGAAAAGTTCTGATGGGTATACTTGCTCTCCTTTATGTCTCCGAGTATTTTCCTGTAGAACATGACTTGCGCTATGTGTGGGCGCGAATACGCTTCTGTGAACTGCCTCTTCGCATCTGTCGTCTTCCTTTCCACAATCCGCGCCTTTCCTTCCACAATCCTCATCTCGTCTATCTGACCGGATATTCTGTAGCCGTTTATCGATCCATAGACTCTGATCTCCCTGCAAATGCCATTCTTCTTTAGGGAGAGCAGCGACATGTAGTTCTCGTATGCCGTCTTGTAGAGCGAATCGCCCCATGTCACCGGCTCCACGGTAAGGGGAACATAGACCTCCTCCTGTAGTGCTTCATGCAACTGCTTGCCCTGCGCCATGAACTTGGTGTACTTCTTGCCATAGAGGTAGTTGTACTCCATCTGTCTCTCGCACCAGTACTGGTTCGCTATGTCCGTGACCAGTATAGAGCTCTTCTTGAGCTTGGCCAATACTCCGCTTCCCCCGAGTTGCATGCATAGCACTTAGATGATCAAACAATCAGACCGCCTATCTCTCGTCATCGCAAAGCTCAGCGATCACCTTTGTCATCACAATGCTTTTATGCGTTAAACAGGATTATTAACCTATGCGGATTCTTTCCAAGTATGATGTCTTCATTTTCGACTGGGACGACACTCTCGCGGATCCGAAGCCGTTTCCCAGCCCTGCGAAGATGATATTCAGGGACATTGCCTACGATGCCGCGGTCGGATGCCAAGAGATGTTCAAACCCGACAAAAACCTAAACGGAATTGAGGACAGGGGAGGCGGGCTATATCCACTTATCTATGACGCATACTCCATTTTCTTCCATCCGAAACTCAAGCCCGGAGCTGCGAGGCTGCTGGAGCTACTGAAAAGGAACCGCAAGAAGGTCATCCTTTTCAGCGACGGAAAGCACTACAGGATAATGAAGGAGTTGAAGGCGCTTGGGGTTGACAAGTATTTTGACGCGATAATAAGCGTCGCATCCACCGGCCACAAGAAGCCGGATCCCACTGGGATATTGCTCGCCGAAAGAAAAGTTAAAGCGAAAACTGTGAAGTGTGTGTACATCGGAGATCTGAGGACTGACATCTTGACCGCAAGGTTTGCAGGCATAGGCTCCTGCGCCATATCGGACGGGCTTGATTCCTACGAGAAACTCAAAGCGGCCAAGCCTGACTACGTATTCAGCGACCTCGGATCGTTTCTGCAAGCTCTGAAAAAATAACGGCTGGGCTGTGGATTTGTTTACCGGACGGGAAGCGTCTCCTGGAATTGTGGGATGCGCCTAGATTTTGAATGCGCGCTGAATCTAAAACAAAGGTTTATATAGCGTCGATGCCAATAAACATCTGCAGACTAATTTTCTGCAGAGAATAGATAAAATGAATGAAGACAGCGGAATGGACAGCGGAATGGACAGAGGCGGAAGAGGAGGCAGGGGCGGAGACAGAGGAGAAAGAAGGGGGATGAACCCTAACTATTTCCTGCCAAAGCCGGTGAAAGTCGGAGACGTGCTTGAGGTAACAATCGAAGGCACAGCCTCAAGAGGAGACGGAATAGCGAAGAAGGATGGTTTTGTCATCTTTGTGAAGGGGGCAAAGCCTGGAGATAAGCTGACTGTCAAGGTAACTGACGTCAGGACAAGGTTCGCAATAGGGGAACCTTCGGCTGCGACAGCTTAGATCCAACTTTTCTTGATTCTGAGAAAAGTATTCAGGGTTAGCTTTAGCCATATCGCCGAAGCCGTATTGACGGGTGGATAGCTTTCCCTGGATTTCTTTCTTTTCAGTCAGGGAAGGGCGGCGCGCTTGAGCGCGCATTCCGATGTTTGCTCCATGTTGGATAAATGGCGGATGCTTCCCTGGGTGCGGACCTGGATTCCGCTCAAACCGTGTCGGATTCAGCCCGATGTAGCTGTCACGTTCTTGTAGAGTAGGCCGCTGCCCTCGACATCCGCTCCAACCATATAGTTCGACCCTGGAATCGGAGCGAGCCTGTAGGCTCCATGGTCAAAGGAGATGATTCCGGTGAAGCTGAAGGTTGCCGACTGACCGGCCTGCAGGGTATAGCTCGAGCTCGAGTTGGTGAAGTCAGCAGTCCCCAGAGGCACGGAGAGCTGCCCGCTGCTGCTTACCGAGAATATCATCGGCTGCCGCCTGCTCGGCGCAACCTTGAGCCTTGAGCTGTAGTTCAGCGCGATGCCCTGCATACGCGACGTGAGAGCTGCAGCTCCGGCAGAAGTGCAGATGCTGTTGTTGATGCGCAGCGTGGCGCCACCGAACGAGACGTTGAAGTTCGAGCCTGCTGTGGCGCGCTCCTGAATGTACTTTGCGTACGCCGCGTTCTGCTCAGCGGTCACGTTTGCCGTCACGCGATAACCGCCTATAGCTGTTGCGTTGCCGTTGCAGAACGGGCTGCTCTTTATCTTTGAGGTCAGGTTTGCGATGTTTGCCGTTATCTTAGATTGGATCATGCTCGCGTTGTATCGTGCGCTAACGTTTCCTACGAAGCCCACGTGCTTCACCACAACGCTGCTGTTCGAGTTGTCCTTGAGCGTTATCGAGAAGCGCGTGACGTTGCCTGCCGAAACTGACAGAGATGCTGCTGTTATGGAGACGTTTGCGCGGGCGCGCTTGAGCGCTTCAGTATGATTGCTTGTCAGACGCACCTTCGCGCCTACGCGAAGAGTGGTCGCATTGGATCCGCCGCCGACTATCACCGCCCTGAGGGAAGGAACGAGCACATACACTGTCGAAGTGTTTGTCACTATGCTGGCGACCGTAGGGCTTAGCTCCAGCAGAACGCTGGATGAGCCATTTAACGCATTCTTGCTCATTATGTGGGCAGTTACTTTGCCGCTCGGGACTGTAACGTTGTACGCAGTTCCATTTATCTTTATCGTTGCGCTGTCTACGTTGAACCGCGCCTGGTCTATTCTCGCGTCCTTCGGAACAGATACGGTGCCCATTGTCTGGGTGAGATTTACTACGCTTAGAAGATCTACGCTTCCGGTGCCAGATGATGAAAGCCACCCTGAATCATTGCCCGCGTTGCTGAGGTGCACCGCGAGCGAGGAATAGCCTATGACCAGAGACTGCGTCCCGGAAGGAACTTGCGGCGGGTCTGTAAGCTGGATCGCTACGGAATTTCCCGAAGGTGCGAGAAAGGTCAACGCCACTCTGATCACTACAAGGATGAAGAGCACAGACACAACTACGTAAACCAGCTTGTTGTCCATATTAACAGGAAATAAACGAAAAGAAAGTTAATAACTATTGCTGCAGCGGCAGGGCGCAACCGTGCGCACGCATCGCAGTCCGGGTTTTGGGCTAGGACACGGCAATCGGAGGTGTTGTGTACTGGTAGGTAAGGACCTGGCCCGCTCCTCCCTGCTGACCTGAAGGCGGGTTGCAGCTGATGCCAGGCGCATTCGTCGCAGCGCCTCCGTTCAGCAGATACGTTCCGGGGCTGTATGCCCCGCTATATGCAAGAGCTATGACTCCGCCTCCTCCTCCGCCTCCGGTTATGTCAGTGTTGATGTTGCAGTACGAATTGTCTCCGCTGGCGTCAATCACTCCCCCTGAAAGCTGGAGATTCGCGGCCTGTATGTATACGCCGTTGCCCCCGTTTCCTCCGTTATCCCCTTGGCCAGTCGAGTATTGGCTTTGGGCAGATGAGCCGCTTCCGCCTCCGGCCCCTGAAAGGTACTTTAGCCAGCCGCCCGAATACCATGATTGGATCAGCGCGCCTGACAGAGTCGGCGGCGCCGGGGTTGTCCCGTTCGCACCTCCAGGTCCTGGAGTCCACCAGTATGCGCCGTTGTACGCGCCGAGTCCTCCTGCGGCAAGCGTGCTCCCGCCATTGCCTCCGTGGCCGTAGCAGCAGCCTAGGGCTCCTGAGCCCCCGCCTCCGCTTCCGCCATACGAGGCAGGAACGGCGCCACCGTCAGTCCCGTTGACACCGCCAGACAGTGGGATGGCAGGAGCCACACCACCTTGACCGAGCGCTCCTCGGCCAGTTGATATTGCCCCCTTGTTTGTTAGCGTTCCGCCGATCCAGATGCCGAATCCGCCGGTCACCAGGGTCACGCCGGAATTTATGGTGGCGTTCTGGGATGCATTGACGTTGCCTGAAAGGGTTGTGTTTTGAGTGTAGGCTATGCTGCCAAGGCAGGGTCCGCCTGCCCAGTTGCTGGTGCAGGCAGGTATGAGCGTTGAGGTTGTCGCTGTTGTTGAGGTGGAAGTCGTAGCGACCGTGGTCGTGCTGGAGCCCTGGAAGCACGATGATGATTGCAGCAGATGATTGTTTCCTCCGGACATTGTGTTTGAGATCACAGCTGTGCCGTATACATAAATCACATCGCCGTTGCCCGTTACTGTCAGAGCCAGACTGCCGTAGCATGTCCTCGCGACGTCGTTGTTGCCCGTGATCGACATGGTGACGGTGCTGCTCCTGTTGCTTATAAGGAGGTTGATCCTGTCTCCGTTGCCGGTCAATGAGACTGCGCAGCTGCTCGTTATAGTATAATTGAGCACTTGGTTGTTCTTGGGCACGGATATGAAGCACTTATTCTGTGCGGCGCCAGATACTACAGTCACTCCAATCTGCGAGAACACCAATACTATGACCATCAGCGCAATCGCTGAAAAAATATACAAACCGACAGCGTTGGTTGCCCCCATGGTTTTAACTTACATGGAAACATTATAAACGTTTCTTCAGGCCTGCGGGTGCAACGCGTTTGCAGGTCCGGGCAGGATGCGGCGCAGGAAGAACCACTAGACAATGGAAGATAGGGGAGGTGGGTTTCCAAGCCATTAACCACGGATTTTAAAAGCGGAACGCTGGGTGCGAGAATCGAACTCGCGAAGGCCATTACTAGCCAAACAGCTTAGCAGGCTGCCGCCCGTCGTAAAATAAGAACCCGATTTTGTTTCTGACTGATCTGTTTTTCTTTCCGGATTTCCCTGCAAACGAACACCCGTCTCTCTGCAACTATTACGCTAGACATCCTTAAATATGGACCGTGTTCGATTTTGGGTAAAATTCGAACTCGGAAAAACTTAAGATGAAGACAATAAACTTAAGATGAATTTTTCCAATTCGTCTTAAGAACGGCTTCGTCGACAAGTTTTTCAGCACGCATCTTGTCGTCATAGTCACTTACCATTAGGCGCCTCCCTGTGTCGGCGCCATTTTTGCCCTGAGAAAGCCTCGCCCGCCCCAAAGACACCTTCGGTGTCGGCTGGCGGGCTCGGCTTTCGAAACTTTCTTGGAAGAAAGTTTCATCAAAGAACCCAAAGGAACCTTACGTTGCGAGGTTGCGAGCTTAAAGCCCCTCGTGAGCGAAGCGATAGAGCTGGGCTAAAGGACTTCCAGTAAACACGAAGATCACCAACCTTTAAATAGTTATCCTGCTACAATAACTCTAACAGATAACAAAGATGAATAACATGGGAACAAAACAAGAAGAAAAGAGGCCGCTTGTAGAGGCGACAGCCCTACGCATAAATCAGCAAGGAAATGCATTGTACTTTTTTTCGCTCAATGCGAGTACAATTCATGAACTTGTTTCGACGGGAAGGTTGGAAGTCGATAAATGGAAACCAGACAACCCCGATGGCTATCAGAGGGATCCAATAGACAGCAGGTACAAGAATTTTGGAAAGTTCATTGCCAAGCAGAAAGGGGTATCTCCGCTATCAATACTTGTATCGCTAAGAGACAGGGATGCACTGCAGGTAAAGGCAGTGGATGGCAGCAACTCAGTTTACAGCCTGAAGGTGCTCGATAAAGGGGAAAACCTCTATATCCCTGACGGGCAGCATAGGACATATGGGATAGACTGGGCATTCAAGGAGTATCCGGGAGAGATAGAAGATTTTGAGATACCTGTAATTCTGATGATCGCGGATGGCGATGACCCTAGATACGAAGAAGCACAAAACTTTTACTTGATAAACAACAACTCGAAACGTACGAAGACAGATCTCGCGCAGAGGTACATTCTTAAGAAACGCGAAAAGGGTACTGGTCGCATAACTGACGACATAACCATACCGGAGGGAACTTTCAAAGAACTAGCACCGTATGCAGTGAAAATCGTTGATATACTGAACAAAGATGGGCCATTTAAGAACAGAATAGTATACCCTAATGTAAAAAGCAGAACGGCGTCGATCAGTCAGAGTTCTTTCGTAGATTCAATCAGGCCGTTGCTGACTAAAGCCTCAGAAGCACACTGGACGATAGGGAAAACGTGCACTGTAGTTAATGCGTTCTGGAACGCCGTCAGGTCTAAGTGCCCTGAAGCGTTTAACCATTGGGCGAGCGATTCGTGTCAACCGGAAGATAGAAGGCATTTCAAGGCAGTTTTGGCCACGACGAGCGGTGTTTATGTACTAAACGCCATACTGGCCAAATCGTTGATTCTGCCCGGTGTATCACAAGCGCCGAGCGCGCCGGAAACCTTTGAAGCGGTCCTGGACAAGAAGGCAGTAGAGAAGTACTTCGTAGATGGACCAGAAGGGTACTGGAGCAGCGAGGACGGAGTAGAAGGGGCGGCGGCTCACGGGACTAGCCGAAAAGCATTCAAGGACATAACGGAGGACATTTGGTCCGACATGGCAGAAGATCAGGCTGCTTGAGTTGCGAGGGGGCCTTGTGGCCCCTCGTGAACGACATTCACAGGGTATATTAAAAGTGGAAAGTGAGAAAATGGGAGTCAAGATAGGAGCTTTTGGCTACGGAATAGGTGCGATATTTGCCGCAGGAGCGGTGCTACTAGCAATCATGGGAAATAGCAACTGGTTCATTTTCATGATACTTGCGTTTGTCATATGGTTTATCAGCGCGCTTCCTAGACTGGCAAGAATGTGATTAACTCAGTCAAGTTGCACAAGCTAAAAACCTTAAATAGCTAGCCTGAGAGAACAGCTAGGGGACTGTGGACTACAAGCAGATGACGCAGGGCAGAAGGCATCTCTGGGAGAGGCCAACTATTCTTGTCACGATATTCGGAGTGTTCATTCTTCCGTTACTTATTGCCATAGTTTCTTTTCCTTTCTTTGCTTTTGCTCCGCCGCTTTACGGCTTCTTCCTTATAGCCGAATTCTTAGTCTGTATGATCTACTTTACGAGGAGCTATCTTTACAGACCTAAATTTCCCAAGCAGGTCAGAGAGGAGCTTGTGGCCAGGCCTCAGAAGAAGGCCTCGGTCTGGGCTGGCGAGCGCGGGCTTGGCGAGGAGCGCAAGCCCTACATATCAAAGATTGTCCCACTCAAGCTCGATTTGCTTGCCTACGTCCACGGCAAGCCGAACCGCAATGTGCTCATTACAGGCTCAAGCGGCCAGGGAAAGAGCAAGCTCAGCAGGCACCTGCTTGGCCTGTTCGCTTACCAGAAGGTCGTTTTCTCTTTCAAACCGAACGACGAGTACCTGAAGATGGGCTATCCGACGGCAGACATGACCAGCATGCTGCCGAATCCGTTCACCAACACAGAGGCTTTTATCAGCGCCTTCCTTGTGGCATTTCCGCTGACCACCGCTGGCATACAGGCCAGCCTGGTTCCGGCCACGCTGGAAAAGCTGGCGAGACAGTGCAAGAATTGGAAGGATTTCGACAAGATTGTGGCTAAGACCTACGCTGGCACGAAGGACAATAACCTGCGCTCCGCTCTGGCTTTCGTGCAGGCAAACCTGCCAAGGCTGATGCACAATACAGGTGAGTTTGCTATTGCCAAAGATGACGTTGTGCTGGACTTCAGTTCTCTGAACGAGAACGCTAGGAGCTTCTACGCCGAGCTTGTGCTAAGGCAGCTCTACGCTGACATGGAAACCCAAAAACGCAAAGACATGCTAATCTGCGTAGATGAGGCGCACAGGCTGACAGGCGGCGAGTACGGCAACTATCACACCATACTCGTGGAGATGAGCAGGGAGATAAGGGACAAGGGCATGCTCTGGGCAGTAACGCAGAACTATTCTGACATACCAGACTCTATAAGAAACCAGTTTGCTACACAGTTTATCTTCAAGACAACCAGCCAGAAAGACCAGACCGCTCTGCGCGCAATAGACAACTTTCTGGCCTGGACCGCTAGTTCACTGCCAAATCATTATTTCATAGACGCACAGTATCCGAGCCTGCATGAGTTCATACCGCTATACTGCTACAATCCAAAGGGCGAAGAGACTGCGGAAACGAAGGAAGTGGCCAGACTAGGAAAGGCGATTACACAAACTTCTAAGCTTGAGATTCTGAGGCCACCTGAAGATAGGCCTACGCCAACAGTGCACGCGGCATTGCTCGCATTAAACGCAGAAAAAGGGGCAAGCCTGGTCGAATTGGCTAAATGGCTCAAGAAAAGCGGATTTGTTACAGGTGATCCAACAATTTATGGTTACAAAGGCAGGAAAGGTGTGTTTGAGAACGCCGTAAGTTTAGGCCTTGCCAAGAAGGCAGGGAAGAACTATGAGCTAACAGACTCTGGACGCAGATGGGTAGAACCTAGCTTAATTTTGGAGAAAGAGAGGAATTTAGGATCTGATTTACATAGGCAGCTACTAGTCAAAACCATCAACCATCTCCACAGCAGCAATATGCTTGTACTTGCTGGAGATGGCGGATTCGATTTAGTGGCATATCCTGTAGATACGCGTAAAAAGTATCTGTGGAATGACGCCCGAAGACGGGGCTATGAAATACAGACTACCGGCAGAAAAGATTCTGTTTCAGGTAATTCCAAAAAGCGAACTAAATACAACATACCTATAACGTGGGTTAGCTACGATGGTGACACGCTCGAGGAAATTAAGAAATTAACAAACGGGAAAGATGAATACTTGATGCTTAAAGTGTGAGTAAATTGGAGGTTATTGACGCTATTTTGTCGGACATACTAGCAACGGTTAACCCTAGCTTGAAACACGACGAGACGGTTGGGCAAATTGAAAGAATATTTAAGAAACATGGATTTTTTACCACAAGAGAGTATCCGATATACAGAATGAAAGACGGAACAAAGCGAAGTGGCAGAATAGATTTAGTTGCGAGGAAAGGAAAATTTCGTGTGGCGGTGGAATATGATCACCGCTTAAATGTCAAATACAAAAGTTTTCAGAAAATAACTCAGATTCATCCAGAAACTGCAATTGCTATAACCGGAAGCGGCTACTTGAAATCCAACTTAGCAAGAGCGGCAAAATATAATGATAGTACCACAATGCCACTTTATGTGGTTTCATTGAAAGAACGGAAATACACAACAACAAACGAACTTTAAAAAGATCTGCATCCATTAGCTAACGTGGACAGCGGCGAGGCTGAAGATAGAGATAAACGTGGCAAGAAGCACAAAACATTAGAAATACTTTTTAATGAAAGATACGACAATAAACCAGACGCACCGTATTACACGTTTACGAATAACGATGTTAAGGCTGCTTGTATACGAACGGGATTTGGAAACCCGTTTGATGTGACAAAAGTTGACTCCTTTTATGACCTAACAAAGCGGATGCGTGAAAAGAACTACTTCATGTTCCATCTAGGGCGTGGGAATCATGCTTTCATCAGAGGAACTCAAGAACACAATGGCTATCATGAATTTGAAAGTATTAGTGGAAAAGATGTGATATCTTTTCACATAAAATCTAGAATCGTGGATAGCATAGGCCAAAGCGAAGCAGGAACACTGTCTTTCATCTTCAATAAAGGCATAATACACGATTTTCTTGGTGCCAAAGGACAGAACATTAACATGAATATTGCAAGGAGAGCGCGAGTTACATTTGATTTCAGAATTAATAGCGAAACGCTGCATATTGCGGGGCAACAGATAGAAATAGACGCCATATTTGACACAGAAGACGGAACGATTGCTACAGTTGAAGCCAAAAACAAGGAGAATAAAGATTTTGAAATAAGGCAGCTATTCATGGTACAGAAATATTTTGACATGCTAGAAGCACGGGGAATTACTCAAAACATTAAGCTGCATATTTTGTTTTTGGTCGGTGCTAAGAAAAATCTTTACAAGCTCTATGAGTATAAGTTCTCAGACCATGATGATATGAATTCTATACGGTTTGTCAGAGCCAAAGAGTATCAGATTGTGACAGGTTAGGAAGACTAGTCCGAAATCGAAGTTATTGCTGGGCTTTGCGGGACTGAGACAGTAATTAGTTTCTGCTTGTTTTTTATCTGAATCGCCACTTTCGTTTTGGTGTCGACGTGGCTAAGGCGGGTTGTTATTATGTCGTAATATTTTTTACTGAGTTCACAGCCGAGGTAATGCCTATTGTTTCTAAGTGCGGCTACAGCCGTTGTGCCGGAGCCTAAAAATGGATCAAATACCAATTCACCTGGATTGCTACTTGCTTTAACAAAAATTTCAACCAACTCAACAGGCAACTGAGCAACGTGTTCTGTTTTTTGCTTGCTGACGTTTTTCACTATGTTAAGCAGAAAGACATCATATGGACCTGTGCCATTTTTGCCATTTGCAAGGAGTTTTTTAATACGCTTATCAGTAAGGTTCTTGTAAGGCTGCGCGACAGCCGCTTTGTTGAATGTATGCTTATTGCCCTTCGTGTAAAACAGTATGGAATGTTGAGTTCGCGTATAATTTGATTTGGAGTGGCCTGTATTCGTGTTATAGTGCCAAGTCAGCCACCTTTTGAAGTTCAATTTTTTATCCAAAAAGACTTTCAAATAAGCATTATTTTCGGGATAGTTGAATAAGTAGAGACTTCCGTTAGGCTTCAGGATTCTTATCAACTCGTCCAGCCAATGGTGGCACCAATTAAGATATTCTTCAAACTTGAGATTGTCCTTATACGAATCGTATTGCTTTCCTATGTTAAATGGCGGGTCTGTAATAACCAGATCTACGCATGCGTCTGGTAATCCACTCATATAGGTCAGGCAGTCGCCGTAGTACACATAATCAAGCGGTATTGACGCTTTATTTGAGTTCATCATTGTTATACACCATCTAAACTATTTAAACCGCTCGCTAACAACGCGTAATCACCCAGAAGTAGTTGGCATCTTCTATAGCGTTGCCATAACGCGGTTTGTAGATATTTATCGTGTTTCATGCTTTTATACCTTTTGAGAGATTGGAAAAAACTAGATCAATATTGGTGAACAGCTCTTCGTTGTCTCTGTCTATATAACGCATAGTAGTCTCTGGTTTTGAATGCCTGGCGAACCTACAGGCCTGAACAACATTGCCATTGGTTGCCTTAGCAAAGTGTGTTATGGCGTAGTGGCGTAGACTATGTGTAGTTAGACGGTAAAGTCTGCGATATCTATGATTTTCATAAGACTCATCTGAATATGCGTAGATTGAGTCTAAACTTGATTGTTTTACCATCTTTCGGAACATATTTCTAACATAATTGACTTCGAGATGTTGCAAACCATTATAGGCCTTGTTTGCAGAAGGCGCTTTGAAGAATACATAGCCGTTCGCTGCTTTAACTTCTTCTTGGTTTTTGGTCAAGAAATCGTATGTTTCTTTGAACAAATCGAACGGAATTTTTAGCGTGTCACTGGTTCCGGATTTTTCGCTAGCAATCGTAAGTTCTCGTTTGGCGAAGTCGATGTTGCTTACGTGCAACTTGCAGACTTCGCCAACTCGAAGGCCCAAATAAGCCTGGTATTTGAAAAGAAGCCTGAACTTTTCGTTCGGTGCATTTCTTAGGAAATGCTGCAACTCAAGTTCAGTGAAACCTTTGTTGACCGAGCCGTACTTCGGTTCTCGTCTGTGCGACTTGAACCTTCGCAGATAGGCTCGGTTTATGGTTTTCTTTATTTTGTCTAGTTTGTGTTGCGACAGAGTGTTTGAGGCGTGCTCAACTTCGTTGAGAAATTTGTCTAGATTGAACCCGATTTTGTTTTTCTTTCCTGTAAACGAACCCAATTCTGTCGTCGTAAAATGTGAACGCTGGGTGCGAGAATCGAACTCGCGAAGGCCATTACTAGCCAAACAGCTTAGCAGGCTGCCGCCCTACCACTAGGCGAACCCAGCA
>CAZXIK010000007.1:0-19176 GCA_964640735.1 Microcaldota archaeon
TTTTTTTCAAGCAGAAGACGGCATACGAGATAGGAGTCCGTCTCGTGGGCTCGGCGATGTGTATAAGCGACAGTCTCAGCCTTCCTCAGGTCGGGGGCCTTCACGCCCACTTCGGCCCCTATCCCGGCGCCGACTATCAGCGGGAGTATGATGTTGCCCGGACCAATCAGTATGAAGTTCGCGACGTTCAACAGCCATGCCCCGACGCCAGAAGACGCCCCTGCAGAAAACGGAGCCTCGGAAAGGACGAGCTTCATCACGAGCGCCACGAACAGAAGCATGATCCAGGCGAAGAGCGGGCCGGCGACGTTAGTGCTTGCGCTTGCGGGACGGCGGTCCTGCTCCTCATCGAAGTATTCCAGCCTGTCCGATATGGTCTTCCCCATTAAAGCATCTTGGCAGATAGATAAAACAGGAAAAACTTAAATACGTAAGCAGAAGCATCATACACCTTATGAAAAAGGGCTTCGGGAAGATAAGCGCGATGCTAGATTCTGAAGAGGGCGAGATGGCAAGGGCGCTGGCCAGAATGATAAGCATAAAGGCGATAGCGCCAAGCAGCGGCGGCGCCGGAGAGGGGAGGCGCGCCGATTACCTTGAAAGGATGCTGAAGGGCTTTGGGGCGAAAGTAAAGAGATACAGTTACAAGGACGAGACCGGAACAGACAGACCCAACCTTGTCGCAAAACTCGGAAATGCAAAGAGGACGCTCTGGATAATAGCGCATATCGACACCGTATCTGAAGGCGACATCTCCCTCTGGCACAGGGATCCGTTCAAGGGCGCAATATCAGGAGGCAGGGTTTATGGGAGGGGCAGCAACGACAACGGGCAGGAGGTTATTGCTAGCATATTCGCTTTCAAGGCCTTGAAGCAGTCAGGCATCGGATTGAAATACAATCTTGGCGTTGTGCTCGCGGCTGACGAAGAAACGACAAGCCGCTATGGGGTGAGGAGCCTGATAAGGGAGGGCTTGTTCAAACGGAAGGACATCATGATTGTGCCAGACTACGGAGACATGAAGGGCGATAAGATCGAGATAGCCGAGAAGAGCGTGCTCTGGCTGAAGTTCACGTTTCACGGGAGGCAGGTGCACGGAAGCAGGCCTGGGCAGGGAGTGAACAGCTACAGGTATGCGATAAGGTTCCTTGACTACCTGGATGGCCATCTTCACAGGAGATACGGCAAAAGCGATACGCTCTTTGCCGAGCCCAGATCGACTTTCGAGATGACAAAGCACGAGAAGAATGTTGACAGCGTAAACATAATCCCCGGAACTGAAGTCTCGTACATGGATTGCAGGTTGCTTCCCGTTTACAGCGCCGACAAAGTGGTCGAAGACATAAGGAAGATTGCAAGGAGGAAGGAATTCGCAAAAGCAAAGATAGAGGTCGGGGTTTTCGGAAGGGAAGAGGCGCCGGCAACCAGCGAAAAGAGCGAGGTTGTGAAGATGCTGAAGAAGGCCGTATTTGACCTCAGGAGAATAAGGGCCAAATGCGTCGGAACCGGGGGCGGAACTGTGGCAAAGCCATTCAGGAAGAGAGGAATTCAGGTTGCGGTCTGGAGCACGCAGCACGACATGGCCCACGAGCCTGACGAGTACGCTGTGATAAAATACATGGCAGAAGATGCAAAAGTGTTCGCCTACCTTTGCATCTAGAAAATATTTTTCAGAATCGTCTTAAGGATGACCCATCCATCCCTGAAAGTCCTAAGCTTGCCCTCACCTGCGGCACGACGTTTCTCTGTGCTTGGAACCTCTACGACCTTCAAGCCCTTCTTGATCGCCTTGATGTTTATCTCGGTCTCTATTCCGAAGCCCTTCTCCTCAAGCCCGAGCTTTTCCAGCACGCCCTTCCTGAAGCTCCTGTATCCATAGCACATGTCGGTGTAGTTGGCGTGGAATACCAGGTTGACCAGGAAGACGAAGAACTTGTTGCCGAAGATCCTGATAGGCGGGATGTCCTCAGAGCCCCCTCCGATTATGAAACGCGAACCTGTGCAAATGTCGTACCCTATGTCTATCGCGTCTATCAGCAGCCTGAGTTCCTTCGGCTCATTGGAGAGATCCGCGTCCATGGAGATCAGCACGTCCCCTTTGGCGCTCTCCAGGCCCTTGATGAGCGCCGAGCCCTTGCCGACGTTGTCGTAGAGCACCCTGGCGCCCATCGACTTTGCTATCCGCGCCGCCTTGTCCTTGCTCCTCACGTCGTCCACGATTATTATCTCATGCCTGTAGCCGCTCAGCTGCCCCTTCACGCCCTTCAGGAGCTTGGCTATGTTCTTCTCCTCCCTGAAGGTGGGTATCACTACAGAGACTAGCTCGTTGTTTTTCGGCATGGATACAAATAGCCTTTTAACGCCTACGTATTTAAACCCGAACGCGGAATTATACCAATCTGAACGGCAGCTTTATATCAGCTAAGAGGCAATACTGATTTAGCAACCACAGAGGAAATTCGATACGATGAAAAGCCTTAAACTCGCGAGCATCGGCGGCACCATACTGAAGAGCAACTTCACCAGGCTGGACAAGCCCTACAAGCTCAACTTCTCGATCACGTACTGGTGCCAGAGCCGTTGTACGCACTGTGTAAAACCGGACGAAATTATTCTAGGGGATAACAAGCAGATTCAACAACTGCAAGTCGGGTCGCATACTATTGGGCAGAGCGGGTTGAATGAAATAAAGAAAAAGTTTGATAGGACTTATTCTGGTCCTCTGATTAGGATAAAGGCAAGCGGATTATTGCCAATAGAAGTCACGCCGGAACATCCTGTTCTTGTTAGAACCTCACAGGTGCCAGAACGGCCAGGACATATAAATTACGATAAGCCAGAATGGAAGGAAGCAAGATTTATCCTTCCAAAACTGGAGAGAAAAAACGGCGACTATTTAATAGTACCTAAAATACCAAGAGAAGCCAATATTGTCTCGCTGTCACTCAGGCAATTTACTAACGAAAATGGTGCCAGAGTAGCCAAATCCAAACATAATCCATTAGAGCTGCTTTTAGATGAAGAAACCGCGTGGCTGCTCGGACTATTTGTGGCTGAAGGCTCTACGGTGGCAGCAGGAGTTAGATTTTCGCTCAACCAGAAAGAAGTTGATTTGCAAGAAAAAGTTCGCAATATTGCACAGAAACTCGGATACAAAACTAGCATAGTCAAAACACCTACAGAAACACTTTGTACAATTGGCTCCAGGATCCTTTCTAGAGCTGTTGATGAGTGGTGCGAAGCATGCGCCAAATAAAAAAATTCCTGATTTTATTGTATTAAACAGGAATGACAATATAATTCGCGCATTCCTTGATGGAGTAGACACCGGAGATGGTTGGCTTCAAGATTATGCGGGTCCGAGGCAAACAAAAGGTTGGCATCACATTACTACTGTTTCCAGGACCCTTGCAACGCAGCTCCAACTGTGCTATGCCTCACTAGGCATTATTGCAAATGTACAGATGATTCCTAAAGAAAAAAGAAAACAAACAATTGAAGGTAGAAAAGTGAACGTCAATGACGCATATGTTGTTTCATTTGGTTCCGAGCAGAACAAATATATGAAAACTCGGATAGTTGATGGAAACCAGTTGCGCCCAGTAAGAAAAGTTGAGTTGGTTCCGTACGAAGGCGTAGTGCATAATATTGAAACCACAGACAACACGTATCTTGTCTCCAATGCGCTCACTCATAATTGTTCTATTTGGCAGATCAGACCCAAAGGCGAACTGACACTTGACGAGATAAAGGAATTCGCGAAGCAGAATTCTTACTTCAAATGGATAGAGCTAACAGGCGGGGAACCTTTCCTTAGGAGCGACATAGTCGAGATTGCCAGGACTTTTAGGGACGCATGCAAGGACCTTTATCTCCTCACCATGCCGACCAACTCCCTCTGCAACTACGACATGGAGATAAGGAAAATAGAGGAGATTGCGCAGCTTGGAATACCCAACGTGGTAATTACTGTTTCACTAGATGGATACAGGGAGCTTGAGGACAAGATAAGAGGCGTGCCTGGAAACTACGATAAGGCAATACGAATGTTCAAGGGCATAAAAGAGCTTGGAAAGAAATACAACAATCTGCTCTGTGTTTTCGGTTTCACAGTCATTAATGCAAATGCAGGCCAGTTCGAAAAGACCGTGCAGGAGGTCATGAAGGATGTTCCTGGAATAAGCTACTCGGAATTTCACATCAACATCGGGCAGGTAAGCGACAACTACTACGGAAACATAAACAATCCTATAATAGCTCCGGCAGATCTCGCCATGAAGGACGTTGAGTTTCTGCTTGCCAACATAAAGAAGGTCAGAGAAAACGGATTCTCAAAGTGGGCGAAGACCTACCTTGAAACAAGATATCTGGAGGGATTGGTCGAGTTCCTGAAGACGAAGAAGAGTTCTGTCGCAAACAGGGACGGGGAGCTTAGCATATTTATGGACAGCTATGGCGCAGTATTTCCATCCATAATGACGAGCAGGAAGCTCGGAAACATAAGGGAGGACGGACATTCGCTGCCGAAAATGCTCGCGAAGACCGATCTTAGCAAGGACAAGGAGCAATATTTCACTGCTTGTGAAAGCTACCAGTCGATACTCGGCGCTCTCCTTAAATTTTGAAATTGGAAGATCGGGGCAAATGCCTGGAAGCAACCGATTGCACTTCCGACGAATTCGTAGATAAAACATATAAATTATGATTTTGAAGCTTATTCGACGCCATGCCGGACAAAGACAAGGGCGCCGATCCCGGGCTGAGCTACCCGGAGAAGGATCGGGGGGAGAGGCTAGCCAAGCTTGAGCGCAGGGTCGAGCGCGAGCAGCGGCCGAACAACAGCGATTTCCAGCTGATCAAGGAGATCAGGAGCCTTCCTGACGAGGGCGGGAACAACCGGGAGCTTAAGGAGAGGCTGGCCGATGTGATTGCGGCGATGAAGGGGCACGACGTGGCCAAGCTCAGCCCTGAGGACGCCGCGGAGTCGAAGAAGCTTGGCAGGAGGTGGGACCAGGAGCTTGAGAGGAGAATAAAGCATGCTGACGAGGACGGTCTGCACCGCTGGTACCACATGCGAAAGGAGGACGACAAGAAGGTGTCAATCAGCAGCGTGAAAGACGCGGTTAAGACTGCAGATTCGTACGAGAGGGCTGCGAAGGAGCTTGTCGGCTACGAGGATGTGAAGGAAGCGATTGCATCGGCTGTCGAGTACTGGATAATCAAGGACGATGACTACAGGACTTCGTGCAAGATCAAGCCGCCGCATCTTTTCATACTGACCGGTTCGAGCGGCACGGGAAAAACGCATCTCGCCAGAGCCGCCATGTATGAAGCGGTGATCAGGGGGAGGGAGAAAGACACAGCCATAGCGACCTTCACTCCTGAGGTGAACGACTTCAAGGGAAGATATGGAGGGTGGGCGGAGGACAACACAAACAAGATCTTCGACAAGGCAATGAAGCAGCCTTCGATACTTTTCATCGACGAGGCCGAGACAATTCTGAAAAAGGACGCGGATGACGAGCTTCTCGATGGGGTGCGCGCGGGAGACAACAACGTGCACAAGATAATCGTAGAGAAGATCAACAAGATAAACAACGAGGAAACTCCGTGCGTGGTCGTACTGGCAACCTACGATTTCAACATGCTGCCTGGCGACGTGAAAAGGAGGGCAAACCTGGGAACGTTCGACCTCGACAGCGAGATGACAAGGCCGATGCTTGTTGAGATCACCAGGAGGAAGCTTGAGGAGCATTCGGTCGGCGACCTGAAGGCGGAGGATGTCTTCGCGATAATAGAGAAGAAGGTCAAATCCATCGGCCATGCCAAAGTCACCCCTGACGACATATCGAAAACGTTCGAGAAGGTAATGACGGAGAAGACGAAACACCTGCGCAAATCGTATTTCAGGAGGAAGCTGGGGGGCATTGCCCGCGAGCAGGAAGCGCAGGTCGAGATAACTCTGGACGATTTCAAGGAAGGCACAAGCAGGCTCAAGGACTACGCAGACGGCAGCGTTAGCCCCGAGATCAAGGGGATGGTCCAGGTGGTGAGACCCGAAGAGAGGCTGGCCGATGTCGGGGGCCTGAACGATGTCAAGTACGAGCTTGCTAATGACATCGAGATAGCGCTCAACAGGGAACTGGCTGAAAAATCCGGCGCTACTCCTCCGAGGGGAGTGCTGCTCTACGGTCCTCCTGGCAACGGAAAGACACTGATCGCCAAGGCCATAGCTGGGGAACTGGATGCAACAGTGTACATTGTCCAGGGAGCGGAAATCCTGAGAAAATGGCGCGGGGAATCGGAGCAGATAATAAAAAGCCTGTTCAGCGAGGCAAGGAAGACTAGCCCCTCGATAATATTTTTTGACGAGGTGGACGCCATCGCGACGAAGAGGGAGGATCTGAACGCGCCGCGAGACGTCATAACATCGCTGCTTTCCGAGATGGGAGGGGTGAAACCCATGGAAGGGGTTGTTGTGGTTGCGACCACAAACAAAAGGGACATGCTTGATCCTGCTTTCCTGAGGTCAGGCAGGTTTGACATACAGATAGAGATCCCGCCGCCTAAAAACGACGAGGAAAGGAAGGAGATAATCGGGGTCCATCTCAAAAAACCGAGGAGCCTCGGATTAGTTGACGAGGCGGTCACAGAGCAGGCAATACTCGATCTGTTCAAAAAGCGCACGTTCATACCTGCGAAGATAAGCAGAATAGTCAATGATGCTGGCATGCTAAGGACACGGGAGCTTGCAGCCGCGCAGAACATTGCAAACATAAGGGAAGGCGACGTTGCGAAATTCGAAAAGGTCAGGGAGAGATATGGGAATGAGCTTGAAAGGCTTTACTCGAATCTTGACTTTTCACTGAAGCTCCAGAAGATGTCTTCCGCAGAGCTGCTCCCTATACTTCAGGAAGTAATGGCGGGAAGGAATTTCAACGAATACAAGCTGAACATGTCGCACTTCAGGCTAGCGATGGAGAGGTCAAAGGACAAGGACATCGAGAGGGTCAAGAAAATAGAAGCCGAGCTAAGGGGCTATGACAGGAAACCGACTGTCGGTCTCGGATGGGGCATCGCCGCGTTCGAAAGCAAAACCGACGGCGGGGCGCATGTGGAGGGCGGGGTCAATGGGATACAGTGCGTCGTCAACCCGAACCCCAACGGCAAGGGCGAAGGAAGCGCGACGTTCTACGGCGGCGAGTACGCCGATTCGATAAAGGCGAGCGCCGAGCATGGAAGAGTGTTCCTCAATGACCAGTGCGAATGGACAATGGAGAACTACAAGTTCTACCTTGACTTTGTCGGAGTTACGAAGGGCGCCGATCAGAAGATAGTCCAGGGGCCTAGCGCTGGAGGGGTCATAACGCTTACCGAATGGAGCGCGGCCACAAAGCAGAAGCTCCTGCCGAACGTGGTGATAACCTGCACGATGTCGCCTCAGGGAGAGCTTGGGCCTGTGGGAGGGCTGGACTCCGAAGGAATGGGCAAGATAGTCGCTGCGCTTGAGACCTACGGCGTCGACACCATGATAATCCACAAGATCAACTACGACGAGCTTGACAAGAAGGACATAAAGTACATCGAGAGCCACGGGATAAAACTCGTTCCCGTCACCCGCTTCTGGCAGATCCCAGAGATCGCTGCCGAGTCCCATCCGGGCGAGAAGGAGGCGATAAACATGCTCAGGGCGCTTGCGAAAAGCGGCATTAAAGAGAGCCTGAGGGACAGCCGAGGCGGACAGCGATGAGCGGGCTGCCGCTTTTAAAAGATATTTTTAAATAGGCCGGAACCGACAATTCTGCGGAATGAAATGGGGGAGACGCAGGAGAAGGACAAGAAGGAAGCTAAGGAGCCCAGGGGGCTTTTCAAGAGCTTGAAGATGCACGCCAGAGGCATCGCCGCTTCGGCGTTTGTCGCGGCGATAAGCGCAGCAGGAATAGCCGAGGAAGCCGTCCCCGCTTTCACAAAAGAGACGACCACGCAGATAGTGACCACCACCATCACTAAAACATATACCACCACAACGCCCATCATAGTACCTGCTACAGACAAGCAGGTCCTGGATTACGTCTCGAACCAGTTTTTTTCCGGATTGCAGCCTGTTGCAGGGCTTATCGGCAATGTGCTAGGCTCCCATCAGGTTGTGCCTGAGACCCTCGACCAGGCGCGCAACATAGCGAACAGCACAATAAATTCTGCCACTGCGGCGTGCGCAAAAAATGCCGCTGGGTGCTCGCCTTCCCTCGGCGCTTGGTACAACTATCTTGGCTACCTTCACCAGCAGATGGGGGTGCAGAACGGAACGGCAACAATCAAGCTCACCAACTCCACGGTCAACGTATTCAACCAGGTTGCTCAGGTGCAGAACAGCGGCGCCCAGGATCTGCTTTTGATAGCCATAGGCGCGGCGGCTGTGGGCTGCTTGATTCTGGGATTGAAAATAAGGCAGGCCAAAAGGGACAGCGAGAAGGAGGACACGTTCCTTGAAACCAAGAGGGACTAGCCTCCTGCAGCATCGCAGCTTCTCATTTCCCTCGCAGAAGATAGCATTATATACAAATTCTTCCAACTTAATCTCTGAAACTGGGGAAGTGGATGCGCATCCTTGGAGTATGGGACGGGCACGACTCAGGAGCAGCACTGCTCGAGGACAACAAGATACTCTTCGCCTCGAACGAGGAGCGGTACACGAAGAGGAAGCTTGAGCTCAATTTCCCGTATAACTCGATAAATGCGGCGCTCTCCCATGCTGGCCTGAAGCCCTCGGACATAGACGTTATTGCGTTCCCGACAGTCGAGTTCACCAAGACGCTCTCAAGGGTTTTCCCCTACCAGCAGGAGGTCTACTACAAGTTCAGGAGAAGGAAGATGCTGAAGCCAAGAACAGAGAAGCTGATGCACTACCTCAAGTATGCGATGACAGGAATAGGAGTGCTCCCGTCGTTCGCCACGATAAGCAAGACCGTTGTCTCAAGCCACCTCCGCCATCTGGGGTTCACGGATTTTGAGCTGCACACCGTGGACCACCACACCTCCCACGCCGCAACAGCGGCGTTCACCTCCGGGTTCGACAAGGCGCTGGTCGTGACGCTGGACGGCGTCGGCGACGGGCTGTGCGGATCGATAAGCACGCTGAAGAAAGGCAGGCTCGAGAGGAGGAGCGCGACAAGCGTGAGGAACTCCATCGGGATATTCTACGAGCAGGTAACGAACATAGCCGGGATGAGGGAACTGGAGGACGAGGGAAAGATAATGGCGATGGCCTGCTACTCCTATCCTTTCCCTTTCGAGGAGAACAGGCTTAAGGACTTCTACAGGGTGGAAGGCACGGAAATAATAGCGAAGTACCCGCCGATCAGACAGTACGACATGCTTCACAGGCTCGCATGGTCGATACCACGAG
Organism: Microcaldota archaeon; assembly: GCA_964640735.1. GTDB lineage: Archaea > Micrarchaeota > Micrarchaeia > Micrarchaeales > CABMGC01 > JAJYVH01. Next base: position 9,407 of record CAZXIK010000007.1, read on the forward strand.
AGCAGTTTGCGTACATGGCGCAGCAGCTCCTTGAGCGTGTCCTTGTTGAGTTCTTCACGAACGCCATAGATGAGCATGGGATTGGGGACGTCACGATGGCAGGAGGCATCTTCTCTAACGTCAAGGCGAACCTCCAGGTGAGGAACATACCGAAGCTCAGGAGATGGTTCGTTTTCCCGCACATGGGAGACGGCGGGACGCCGATGGGCGCCGCGATGCACGTCAACTACATGCTCAACGGCGTTTCGAACTACGATTTCAACAACTCATACCTCGGGGACGAGTTCGGAGACGATTATGTCAAGGAAGCCCTTAGGCATGAGAAAGGGATAAGGTTCGAGGAGGACAGCGACAAGAGCGCGCACGCCGCGGAGCTCATCGCAGACGACAATTACGTTTTTTGGCACCAGGGAAGGATGGAATACGGGCCGAGGGCCCTGGGCAACAGGAGCATACTTGCCAAGGCGGATTCGGAGAAGGTGAAGGAGAAGCTCAACCTCTACGTGAAGCAGAGGGAGTGGTTCCAGCCATTCTGCCCGTCAATGCTGGCCGAGGACGCCAGAAGGCTGTTCGATGATGTCAAGGGAGAGGACAGGTTCATGACCATGGCCTACAAGGTCAAGGAAGGCAGGGAATCGGTGATGCGGTCCGTGATGCACGTCGACAATACCGCGAGGCCGCAGATGGTCAGGGGCGAGAACAGAAACTACCGCAGGCTTCTGGAAAGGGTGAAGAAGAATTCGGGCTACGGCGTGGTACTCAACACAAGCTTCAACATACACGGCATGCCGATAGTGATGAGCCCGGAGGACGCGCTCCTTACGATGAAGAAGACCAGGACCAGGCACATGTTCCTGGGCGGCTTCTACGTGCAGAACAGGGGTGCCTGAGCTTGATCCTGATCGGATACGCCATAACCGCAGCGATATACCTTTCGCTAGCGCTCACTGTCGCGTTCATCGTGCTGGAGCGCCAGGAGATGAAGAGACTGCTCGCCGAGCACATAGACAGGTACTCGCTAGCCGCATTCGCGCTCATACTCGTTTTCTTCCTGGCCCTCTCGATATTTTCCATAAGCCCCACTGAGCAGCTCTACTTCGACGAGAACATCTATCAGGGCATAGCGATAAACATACTGAAGCACGGAAGCGCGCTGTGGTGCCAGTTCGGGACAGGCTACCTGCAGAACTGCTACGTCAACTCCCTGTACCACGACCCCGTGGGCTGGTCGGCGTTCATCGCAATCGCCTTCGCGATATTCGGGATAGGCACCAGTACGACCTACAACCTAGAGCTTGCTGCTGGCGCCGCATCGATCCTCTTCTTCTTCCTGCTGGCAAGCGTCCTTACGAGACGGAAGAGCTACGCTGTCGTTTCCACGCTCGCCTTCGCGCTGATGCCCCAGCTCTTCATCTGGTCGAGGACGCAGGGAGACGTGGACCTGGCATTCATGATGTTCTCCACCCTAGCCTTTTTCCTCTTCGTGGTTTTCACAAGGAGGAGAAGCTTGAACTCGCTAGGCGCGTTCGCCTTCAGCCTGGCGATCGTGGCCTACATGAGGATCGAGGCGCTGCTCCTTGTCGGCCTCTTTTCGCTGCTGATGCTGGTATTCGGCCAAGACGGCGTGATGGGCACGCTGCGCGAGAGGGTGGCCAGCGCGGGAAGGGTCATCCTCGCCAATACGAGAGTCCTGATCATGCTGCTGGTCTTCATACTGGTCCTTTTCCCTGAGATCTACTACGTCGCAGGCGAGGCGCAGAGCCCTTCATACGGGCAGGGAGCAGGCGAATCCGTGATCTCGCTGAAAAACTTCCAGAACAACCTGGGAATAAACGTGCCCTTTGTATTCGGGCAGATGAACGGCGTCAACTACTATCCCATCGCATGGCACTATGCCATAACCCCGCTGGCGATACTCGGAATGATGTTCCTGGCGATAGACAGGAGCGTGAGGAACAGGTTCGGGATCCTGATTCTCCTTGTCGGATGGTTCTCTGCGTATTTCCTGTTCTACACGGCCTTCTACGCCGGCGCCGCGACTTACGGGGTGGACTCAAGGTTCATGCTGCAGCTGCTGCCGTCGGTCAGCCTGCTTGCCGGATACGCGATGACGGGGATAGGCGACGCCGCACGGAACATAGCCGGAAGATTTGCAAGAGGCAATCGCTCGCAGAAAATCATGAGCGCCGCCTATATCGCCTCGATCGCCATCGCTTCGGTTGCCCTGCTCGTCTACCCGTTCGCGCTGCTGCTCCCCGTTGTGACGCTGCCGCCTGCGCAGATGCCGCAGCAGTCGGTGATACTCGGATCGATAAACTACTTCTACGCTCGCTACAGTTCCGTTCCGACAAGCTGCCTCGTCTTCAGCTTTACCCCGGACATCTGGGTGGAGGTCAACAGGAGCTCGGCGCAGATAGGCTACCTCAACGGGGCCAACTCTACCAACAGGAACCTCATAAGCCAGTACAGCTGCCTGGTCATAGACTACGGTTACTGGTGCGTCGTGCCGCCGTACCGCGATTCGCTCTGCCAGTACCTGACGACACGCTACAAAATAAGCAACCTGAAAGCCCCCGAAAAGCAGGCAAGCGGATACAGCACCGGCTTCTACCAGGTGCTCAACTACACCTGACCGGCATGCTCGTGCTGCTGCCCTGAATCGTGCTGCAGGACTGGATTATGCTGCTGGACTGGATCATTCTGCGGCTTCCTTTTCCTGGAAAATGAGAGTATTATGAGGACCACGACAAGAGCAAGCACCGCGGCGGCAATCCACACGATAAAGGGTGAGAAGCTTGCTGTTATCTCCTTGGGCGACGACAGGACGAACGTTGACAGGGACGCGTACGAGAGGTTCCCTGAAGAGTAGCTTGAAAGGGCTCCCGCCGCATATGCCGCCTGCTCCCCCGCGGGGAAAGAAAGGCGGAAGGTGAAGTTGGCAGAGCTGGATGGTTCCAGCGAGGCGATGAAGAAGCTGCTCGATTTGAAAGCGAATGTCGGAGGGAGAAGAAGAGTTATGTTGGCGGTCACTGGGGCGAGACCGTAATTGGATGCTTTCACGTTGACCGTCGCGTTGCCGTTTGCAGAGACGCTCGGGACGGCGGACAGGAAGACCTGCGAGGCTGTGATGTTGAGCAGCGGGATAAGGCAGGGGAAAACTGCAGTGAAGACCGTGCTGCCCTGCTGGTATGCCGCGCTGAAGTAGGCGCCGGCCATGCCTCTCTCGGTCACCTTCGCCACGCTTATGTTAAGCAGGGCGTTGGACGCAGGCCCCAGATTTGGTATCGAGTAAGCGGCACTGCTGAGCTGGACGTTCTGTATGCGAGGATATATGACAAGATTGTACGCCGAGTCGTTCCCGCTGTTCGAAAGCCTGAAAGGTATGGCGTTGGCGCTGCTGTTGTATGCACCGCATGTGCCCGTGAGAGTGACGGTGCCGGCTGACGCGAACCCGGCCAGAAGAGCCATAGCCAGCAAGCCTAAAAAGAATCTGTTCATTTAATCAGGCTCTTGAAGAAGTATCCAAGGGCAATATAGATAAGCTTAGCTGCAAGGTAGTCGGGCGCGTGCATGTACGGAGTGGGGCACAGCTCCACGAAGTCCAGGCCCACGAGCTGCTTCTTGTCAGCGATCCCTTTCAGTATTGCGGTAACCTCCGAGAAGCGCATCCCCCCGGGCTCTGGTGTACCCACGCTGGGCATCTCGCCCGAATCGAGCGCGTCGTAATCGAAAGTGAGGTAGATCTTGCGCTTTGTGGATTTCGCGATCCTCGAAACGACCTCTTCTGCGCCGAGCTCCGAAACCTGCTCAGCGAAGATTATTTTTTTCTTGTCGGCTTTTGCGGCGTATGCAGAGTCTATGCTCCGTATCCCTACCTGGAAGACGTCTGGAAACATCTCCATCGCCCTCGCCATCACCGTCGCGTGCATGTACCTGCTGCCGAAGAGCTCGTCCCTTGTATCGGTGTGGGCATCGAAGTGCACGATGCTCATCTCCTCATCCCTCTCCTTCAGGGCCTGGAGCGCGCCGAGAGTTATCGTGTGCTCTCCGCCGAGAAGCAGCGGGACCTTGCCGTCCTCGAGCACCATACCTACCTCCTTCCTTATCCTTGCAATCATGTTTTCCGGAGAGCTGACATCAGGCTCCATGCTGTTGAGCGTGTATATGCCTATCTTGCTCGGGTCCCCTCCTAGCTCGTGGCTGTAGAGCTCGATGTTCCTGCTTGCGTTTATTATCGCTTGCGGCCCCTCGCGCGTGCCGGACCTGTAGCTGACCGTCGAGTCGTATGGCACCGGGAGCACCACCACCTTCGAGCTCTCGTAAGTCTGGCCCTCAAGGCCGAAAAGATTGTACTCGGGCAGTGAATGCAGTGGCATCTTGTCTCGCATGCTGGCACGCTTTGGCTGGAAGAATCGGCGCTTCCTATTGCGCGGATTAGCTATTTATTACATCACTTTCGCCGATTCCGGGGAGGTTTTAATACTTTTGCCGGAGATATTGTTGCTGTTGCGATGGGAAAACTAGAGGCGGTGCTCAGGCTCACCAGGGCGGAGCACAGCGCGATGCTGGCCGTGGCTGTGACAGCCGCAGAGCTGCTGGTTTCGGGGCTGCCTTCCATCCCGGTCTTTGCGCTCAGCCTTGCCTCGCCCATCCTGATAAGCATGGCATCGTTCGCGATAAACGACTATTTCGACATCAAGGTAGACAAGCTCAACAGAAAGAATAGACCGCTGGTCACGGGCGAACTTAAGCCCGCAGAAGCGATTCATATAGCTGCCGCCTGCTTTGTTTTAGGAGTTGCGGCAAGCGCGCTCATAAATGCCTACGCTTTCGGCATCGCGCTCTTGTTCGCCGTTTTCTCCTTCCTCTACAGCTACAGGCTAAAGGAAACATTGCTTGCCGGGAACATCTACATCGCGTTCACAATGGCGATACCTTTCATATTCGGAAACTATGTTGTAAGCGCAACGCTCAGCGGCACGGTGCTGGTTCTGTCCGCGATGGTTTTCCTCAGCGGGCTGGCGAGGGAGGTCCACGGGACGATAAGGGACTACAGGGGCGACGTCAAGGCGAGGAAGGCGAAGACCCTGCCGAGAGCCATCGGCGTCAGGGCAGCCGCCGCAGTTGCGTTTGCCCTCTATCTTATAGCGATTGCAATAAGCGCCTATCTTTTCCTGTCAGTGGCGCCGTTCATGCTGAACCTCGCATTCGGAGCCCCGATCCTGGCAAGCGACCTGATGCTGCTCTATGTTGCCTCCGGCTATCTTTTTGAGCGCAGGAAGACCCGGCAGTTCTACGACAAGACGAGGAACGTCTCCCTCATCGCGATGGGGCTTGCGCTCATCGCGATAGCGTTTTCTGTTTTGGTGCATACTTGAAGATCTTCCTTAGCCTGGCCACCTCCTTGGAGACGTCCCTCATGTGGGTTTCCCTCTCGTGTTCGAGCGCTCTGTAAAAGGCGATCAGCTTCTTCTGGAGTATATCGTTGGGGCTTCTGGGCACTATGTGGAAATGAAGGTGCTCGACCACCATCCCCGCATGTACCCCTGCGTTTATTGAAAGGTTGTAGGATGTCGCATCGAATGCCTTTAGCAGCCTGGGCAGAACAAGCTGAAGAATTCTCTTGAAATCGGCGAGCTCCTGCTGCGTCAATTCAGTTATATCGATTACGTGTCTTTTCGGGATTATGAGCGAATGCCCTCGTATTAGAGGACGTATGTTATACACCGCACGGAACTGTTTTGTTTCAAAGAAAGTAGTTTCGCTTATCTTTGGCGTGCAGAAAACGTCTCCGCGCAATAAACCACTAATCAACCGCTCAGCCGCTGTTCGCGCTATTCCTGTTTATGGGCTTCCTGCCCTTGCCCTGGGGAAGTATCTTCACCAGGAGCACCACGAGAACAATGAACAGCAGCGCCACGTTTATCAGAAGAAGCTGGTAGAGCTGCGAGATGCTCTGCTGCATGCTGCTTATCTGCTCGGATATTGATGACGGCACAGTCCCACCGGCGTACGGCTGGAACGTCTTCGCTATGCTGTTTTCTGCCGACTGCAGCGATGAGGCGAGGAGCGCGGTGGAATAGGCCTGGACCAGGTCGCTCTTCGCGGTACTGTTTCCGGAAGCCTGGGGCATTTGCCCAAGGTAAAATTCTGACTGGAGCGCTAACTCGTACGGCCATACTCCTGTCGTTGCTTTGTTTATGTTTCGCAGCGAAGCGGAATAAATCTGCGAATCGTTCATCGATGTCGTGCTCCCGCCGGGCCCGAAAACGTTAGCGTAGGTTGCTGAGAGCAGCGCGGCCGCGTAGTCGCCGGAGTTGAACGCCTGGGATGCGGCCTGCACGTACAGCCCTGAGCCGCCCTGGCTTCTCACCTTGCTGATGGCGTCCGACGCCATCGCCCTGAGGCTTGGGGAAGTCTGGACGGGGTTGCCGCCGATGTAATCCGCGATCGAGTACTGCTCGTCAGCAGCGCCGCACCATCCCAGGGCCGAAGCCGTGGTATAGACGCTCTGTATAGCCTCGTCCGTGGTTTCGCTGGAGTTGAGCTGCTGCCATGCGTTGGCTATTGTGACGTTTGCCCAGTACTGCCTGAGCTGGCCGCCAAGAACGAACTCGTAGTTCTTGTCCGTCATCTGCGGCGCAACCAGTGAGGAACAGTACGAGGACACGTTAGAGATTAGGAGCGGCGTCTGGCTTGCGTTATAGTACTGCGATCTCGTGAGAGTGAACGCTGACAGGAAGTCCAGGAAGGAGAAGTCCGCTGCCGTGTACAGGTAGCCCTTTGCAGCCATCCCTCTGTAGGTGTTTAGGTTGTTGATAAACTGCTGCCTTGCCGCGCCGAAGTCGCTGCTTATGTTGAGCTCAGTGGCGGACGTTACATTGAGCGTGAAGTTGGCAAGGTAAGAGAAAGCGCTGGTGTTGCAGCCGCCGCAGGTCACGTTGGGCAGCCCGATCGAACCTGCGTCGTAAATGGTCGAGAAGTTGGGCTGCACCGGATTGAGCGCCTTTTGACCGAAGACATACTGAACAGCCTGCGAGGCATTGGAAACAGGAATGATGGGCAGGCCCCACACCTGCTGCGATATATAGTAGAGGAGATACTCGAATGACCCGCTAGGCGCATATGGAACCAGAATATACTTCATCCCGCCCGCTTTCGCGGCCGAGACCTTGTCGAAGACTCCGCCTATCGCGCCCACGGAACCGTCCTTTGATATCGTGCCTGTCGAGGTGAAGTTTGGCGGGAGCTGTTTGCGCTGAAGCGCGGCAATCGACAGGAGGGTGAACGCGAGCCCTCCGCTTGGGCCCGAAACGCTGTCATTCCTGTCGAATATGGTGAAATTGAAATTATAGCTCGTCTCCTTAAGGCCCAGGAAAGATGCTGCAAAAACCGCTGCCGTCTGGGCAGAGGCGATGGTAGTGGAAGCCACGTTTGACGGGCCGTTTATGCTCACGGACCCCTTCCCTGGCGTCACGTTCAGCTGGACAAGGGTCAGGTTGCCGCTCGGCAGGATGCCGTTGACACCTCCGAAAACGGCGGGCGCGTACATTCTAGTAGTGTAGGCGCTGGAGGCTGCGAAGAATACGCTTAGCAGAATAAGCCCCAGGGCTATTTTCATTCCCAACATGCGGTTATAATATACCAGCTAGCCTTTAAATTGATTTTGCCAAAGGAAGGCTTTGGAACAGGTCAGAAGCCGCCTATTGTCTTCTGGCCGAAGGAATGCTTCTGCCGCGATGCGGGATCTGAAGAATCGGCAATGTCTATGACTCCGAAAACGCCATCGTATCCAGGCTTGATTTTCACTCTATCCGCCCTTACATTTTCTATGGCAGCCGCTATGCCCCTGTCTATCGCCGCGATGTCTTCTGTTTTAGCTTTAAGAAGCACATCAAATTCTGAACCAAACTTTTCCACAAGCTTATCGTAGATACTTCTCACGTAACCCGACTGGACCCCTTTTCCCGACACGTGGGATATTACCTCATCAAGAGGTATGGCGTGGACAAACGGCGGCGACCCTTTTAGCGCATATCCCGGTTCGCGATCGGCAAGCTGGTTGACCCTGTTCACTACCCCTAGAGTGAGTTTCCCCCTGCAGACCGGGCAGATATTGTTGTACTTCGCGGATTCCTCGGGGCTGAAGGACACGTTGCATTTCCTGTGCCCGTCGAAATGGTACTTTCCCTCTTCGGGATAAAATTCAATAGTGCACTTGAACTTCTTCTGCTTTATCTGGTCGGTTATTTCCAAGTAAGAAGGAGGCTTCTCGAAATCAAGCACCGTAGCCTCCCTCCCAAGTTTCGGCAATGAATGGGCGTCGCCTCCCGAAATCAACGCAAACCTGTCGAGCTTGGATACCCGCCAATTCATTGCAGGGTCGCTGCTTAGGCCAGTCTCCAATGCTCTTACATGTTTTGCCTGATCCTCGTAAGCCTCTTCCAGGGAATTGAAGCCGCCCATGGAACCGAGTGCGCCAAACCAGGGAGTCCAACAATGGGCAGCGAAAACGAATATTTCTTTGCTGACTCCCATCACCGTTTCGACAAACTCGCTTGCCCGCATGTTGAATTGCGGCCTGCCGTCGATGCTTAGATTTCCCTTCTTCGAAAGGATATCGTTTATCTGCCCGGCAGCCTCAATGTCAGGCAGCAGGAGCCCGTGATGTATCTTTGCAACGTTTCCAGTCCTATCGAACATCCCTGAATTCCCTTTTCCATTTTTGGGGAATATCGTGCAGACCTCTCCGCTGATAATGAAGCTGACCCCGGTTTTTGAATCCTTGATGCTGAACAGGCCATTGCCTTTCGGTACAAGGAGAGATTTCATCTGTTTGAACCATTCTGGATGCGTGAAGTCGCCAGTGCCTATTATGTTGATTCCTTTCGTTTTCGCTGCTGCGTCTATGTTCTCGAGCGTGAGCTGTTCGCTGCATGCTCCTGCGTATCTTGAGTGGACGTGCAACTCGCTAATGTACTCCAAATCATCACCTGCTATTCTTTACGCCGTTCTGCGGGCAGAGCCTGTTCCTGCTGTTGGGCCCTATGAGGCACTGGCTGCATATTGGTGTCTGCGACTGGCAGATCTTCTTCCCGTGGTTCTTCATCACGTAGGCGATGTTTTTCCAATATTTTTTGTCTACAAATGACATGAGATCCTGCTCTATCTTATCAGGATCCGCATTCTTGCTCAGGCCGATCCTGCCCGAGAGCTTTATTACCCATGTATCGACAGGCATTCCTTCAACAATCCCGTAGGCATTGATCAGTATAGTGTTTGCGGTCTTCCTTCCTATTCCGGGAAGCTCTATGAGCTCTTCCATCTTCTTAGGAACCTGCCCGTCGTACTTCTCTACGATTATCTTGCACGCGTTGATTATGCTCTTTGACTTGCTGCGGGAGAAGGCAACCTTGCTTATCAGCTTCGCCAGCTCCTCTGGCTTGGCCGATGCGTAGTCCTTTGCGGTCTTGTATTTCCTGAAGAGCGCGGGCGTGACTGAATCCGTGACCTGGTCTCTCGTCTGTGCAGAGAGCATGGCTGCCACAAGAAGGTCGATGGGCGTGCTGAAGTTGAGATAGTACTCCGAGCCCTTGTACTCTTTCTCCAGAAGTTCGACTGCCCGCACCGCCTTGCCCCTCTCCAACAGCTTGAATTCCGGCATAGAAAGCTCTAGGCCCCCGCCTGGCCTACATAGCTGCTTTGGCATAAAAGACTTATAGCAGACCGCAAAAGTAATTGGACTCTAATCCTCTAAAACTTTCCGTATC
>CAZXIK010000008.1:0-17298 GCA_964640735.1 Microcaldota archaeon
GTTCTAATTTGTTCAGAATTGCGTTTGCCGGAGTGAAATCTCCATGGGTAACATCCGCACCGTGCATTTTTGCAAGCATAATCCCCAACTTCCTATAATCCATAGTCTCCTTTCTGACGTCCTTCAGCAGTCTGCCCGGAACCTTCTCCATGTAGATGTCGAATTTTCCCAAGCCCAGCAGTGCAGGAACCCTGACTCCCGCATCAGCGGCTTTTTGCATGGCCCTCGCCTCTTTCCTGGTTCTGCTTCGCCTAAGGTCGTCATCAATTTCCTTTATCCTGTAGGCTTTTGCATGCCTCTGCTTGACAACAGCAATCTTCCCAAAGATGCATGTCTCAAAGACCCTCGATTCCGCACCCTCGCTAAGCATCTTCATGCAATCACTAATATACAGCAGCCCCATCTATCCTGTACCTTTGCAGCACGCCGCACTTATCAAGCGGCACGCTGTGACCGGCCTTCAGCATTCTCTCCGCCACGAACGCTATCATCGCTCCGTTGTCAGCGTTGTACTCGTTCCTCGCATAGCCGAACTTCATCCCATGCTCCTTGCACACAAGAGCGAGCATCTCCTTCAGCCTGTCGCTCTGCGCGACCCCGCCGCAAACCCCGAGCTCGCTGCTGTTGGTGAGTAGCAGAGCCCTTTCCGTCGCCTCGCACAGCATCGAGAAAGCAGTTTCCTGTATCGAGTAGCAGAGATCCTCTTTGCTGTGGCTTTTAGCAAGGCTCGAGGCATTGGTTAGCAGGCCTGTGAAAGCAAAGTCCATTCCCTTCACAGTGTACGGCATCGGTACGTATCTTCCATCAAGTGCAAGCTTTGCGACCGTAGAACCCCAAGCCGGCTTGAGTTTAAGTTCGCGGGCGAAAGCGTCAATCATGTTGCCCACTCCAATATCGAAGGTCTCGCCAAGTATCTGATAATGCCTGAATGGATCATCAGTGATCTTCAGTAGCTGCGAGTTGCCTCCGCTCACGTAGAGGATTATCGGATCTTTCATTTTCCCTTCGTGTTTTGTTATTTCAGCATGAGCTACAGCGTGGTTGACCGGGACGATTTTCACTTTCAGCCGATTTGCAACTGTCTTCGCGGATAGCTGGCCTATCTGGAGGCAAGGTCCTATTCCAGGCCCTTTCGTGTATCCGACCCCCTCGATCTCAGCCGCTTTTACTCCGGCCTTTTCCAACGCAGACCTTATCACCGCGCTTGCATTCTTGACGTGGGTCTCAGCCACCTTTCCCGGTATCATTCCGTGGCTTCCGACGTCGTACATCAGCTTCTCGTTGGCGAGGATCTTGCCGTTGTCCACTATCCCCGCTCCGAACGTGTGGGCGCTGCTCTCTATCCCGAGTGTTAGCATACGCTCTATCTCTCAGCGTCAAAAAATAAGTAGCTATGTCCGGTTTCTCTGATGAATGATTTTGCCGATCTCCTCCGCCGAGACCTTCTCTCCTCTGTACGAAGAGCTAGCATGCAGCGTCATGAACTCGGGATCCCTCGTCTTCATGAAGATGTACGTTCCGGAAGGGCAAAGCTGATTGAACGCCACCACGCTGCCATCCTGTATCTCCTTCTTCCTCAGCATCGAATTCAGCAGCGCCTCCGAATCTTTCGGTTCTATGAACGCGTCGTTGTACATCGCGTTCGAGAAGTAGAAGAAGTGCACATCCTGCCTGCTTATTGCATTGATGTACTCCGATATGTCAGAAAGGACTCCGCTGATCTTCATGTTCCACCGTATGTGCGGCCCAAGCAGCCTCTTGGATTCCGTTTTGAAGTCGCATCGTACTCCCGCATGACGGTTCATCATCTCGGCCCACGAGCAGTTGAATCTTGCAAGCTCCCTCTTTGCCTGCTGATCTACAATGCGCGCTTTCATCTTAGAGGTGGGATTGAACTTGTTGTACAGCTCAACATGCACGCCGAAGTTCAGAAGCTGCATTATGTTCCTGTCCACGACTGTCATGCTCTCCATCCTGTTCTTTTTTCCGAGCTGGCTCAGGAGCAGCAGATTCTGATTGCCCCCGCCGCAGATTCCCGTATAAGCGCCTATCCCCATCGGCTCGCTCAAAACCTTCAGCTCTTCCGGAGTGTAGGTCTCGTTAGTGTACGGGAAAGCTATGTATGTGCTCCTCTTTCTCACCCTTTCGAGGCATATCTGCCCGAACTGTATCTTAGTCGTGTCTATCGCCGAGCAATCCGGATTATTGTCCCTGATGCAAACGAGCAGCTCGACCGCTAACTTTTCGCTATTCGCTTTCACGAATTCCAGATTAAACTCTTTTATATCGTAGGAAATTGTCCCCATCGTCCAAGACTCGCATGCCCTGTTTATAAAAATTCACTTGAAAAACCCGCGGAGCCGCTATTCCGCTTTTCAAGAAGCCGCAGTCGCCTGTATTTTGATATCTGTGAATAGTGGAAAGGTTGATAAATGTTACTTTATAAATACATTACTGGAATTTCTGACAAGGCTAGTGTCAACCTTCTTTTAGGTTTAGGTGGATTGTTGGTTAAGCGAGATCACGAACTCGTACCTGTTCATAGAATTCTCAGCGGCAAGGAAGTGAGCCAGCTGCTGGCCAGCATGGGAATCGGGATAGGCAACCTCCCGAAAATACTGATTGATGATCCCCAAGCCAAGAAGATAGGCGCCAATGTCGGTGATGTCCTCGAGCTTGACAGGCAGGATTTTGGTAAGAGCTACAAGTACTACAGGCACGTAGTGGCTTGATCGGTGTTGGCATGAAGAAGAACTTGATATTGGAATCCTATCTCGCTTCCAACTCCCTGGTGCAGCACCAGATAGAGAGCTTCAACAGGTTCGTCGAGCACGACCTTCAGAAGATAATCGACCAGCAGGCCGTGATCGAGCCCAGCGTCGAGGGATTCTCCCTCAAGCTCGGGAAGATCAGGCTGGACAAGCCCTCAGTGATAGAGGCCGACAGCTCGAGGAGGAGCATACTTCCAAACGAGGCAAGGCTGAGGAACCTCACATACTCGTCCCCGATGTTCCTCGAGTTCGTCCCCGTCGTCAGGGGGATAGAGAAGGAGGCATCGTACGGAGAGGTATTCATCGGCGAGCTTCCGATAGTCGTCAGAAGCAACCTCTGCCACTTCAGGACGCTCACGAAGAACCAGCTCGTGGAGAGCGGGGAGGATCCTGAGGATCCCGGCGGCTACTTCATAATCAAGGGAACGGAGAGAGTTCTCATAGGGCTTGAGGACCTCGCCCCTAACAGGATAATCACGAGCAAAGAGAAGGGCGGAATCGAGACTACAAGCAAGGTGTTCTCCACAGCCCCTGGATTCAGGGCAAGGACGGTCGTATCAAGGAACCAGAACGGAGTCTTCAGTGTTGAATTTCCTACGCTGCACAAGCCTGTCGGAATGGTCCTCACGCTCAGGGCGCTCGGCATACAGGCGGGAGAGATGAACGGCGCAGCCAACGACGTGCTTCCTTTCAAGAACGACATGCTTCTCAACATAGAGCTCAGCGAGGCAAAGGACCTCGGCCCTAGCGACTCGCTGCTGGAGCTCGGGAAACTCTCCGCGCCAGGCCAGGCAAAGGAGTACCAGATGAAGAGAGCGGAGACGCAGCTCGACACCTACCTCTTGCCCCACATAGGCACAAAGCCCGAGAACAGGAAGGGGAAGGGCAAGTACCTGCTGCAGATGGCGAGGAGGGCGAGCATAGTCGCGAACAAGCTCGCGCCGCAGGACGACAAGGACCACTACTCGAACAAAAGGGTCAAGTACGCGGGGCAGCTGATGGAGGAGCTCTTCGCATACGCGTTCAGGTTCTTCGTCAAGGACGTGAAGTACCAGATAGAGAGGGCGAGCGCAAGGGGAAGGAAGCTGAGCATACCTACAATCATTAGTCCTGAGACGATAACGGAGAAGATTTCATACGCGATGGGAACCGGCACATGGGTTGCCGGACAGACCGGAGTGTCGCAGGTGCTCGACAGGGTCAACCTGATCAGCACTTACACAAACCTTAGGAGAGTGAAGTCACCGCTTGCCAAGAAGCATCCCCACTTCAACGCGAGGGAGGTCCATGGAACCCAGTGGGGCAAGATCTGCCTTTCCGAGACTCCGGAAGGGCTTGACGTAGGGCTCACGAAGTATCTTGCAATCATGGCGAAGATCAGCGTGGGCGCGGAGGAGAAACAGGTCGAGGCGAAGCTTAGAGACATCGCGAAGCTGCAGGAGGATTGATCATGGCTAAAAAAGTAAGCGAAAAATGCTATGTCCACCTCAACGGGAGGGCAATCGGGTTCATTTCTGATCCGCAGGCTTACATCAAGGAAGTCAGGAACGCGAGGAGGAAAGGGGTAATATCAGGAGAGGTAAACGTCGCATACCTTGACAAGCTTAACGAGGTGCACATCAACACCGACAGGGGCAGGGTCAGGAAGCCTTACGTAATAGTCGAGGACGGGAAGTCAAAGCTTACGAAGGAGATCCTGGAGAAGCTCGAGAGAAAGGAAGCCGATTTCGGCTACCTGCTCAGAAGCGGCATACTAGAGTTTCTTGACGCAGAGGAGGAAGAGAACGCCGCGGTCGCGATGACCGAAGCCGACATAAACGAGAAGACAACGCACCTAGAAGTTGACCCCGTCTCCATCTTCGGATTCACGGCAAACACTGCGCCGTTCCCAGAGATGAACAGCGCTCCGCGACACCTGATGTTTTCAAGCTACATCAAGCAGGCCCAGGGGCTCTACGCGACGAACTTCAACCTAAGGTTTGAATCGAGAGCCTACATCCTGTTCTATCCCCAGGCGCCGATAATATCTACGGCAGCTTACGAGGCGTTGAAGCTAAGCAAGCACGCATCCGGCCAGAACTTCGTTGTTGCGCTTTCAACTTATTACGGTTACAACGTGAGAGACGCTGTAGTGCTGAACAAGGCGGCAGTGGATCGAGGCCTTGGGAGGAGCATGTTCTACAAAACCTACTCTGACGAGGAGCGAAGGTATCCCGGAGGGCAGAAGGACGTTTTCAAGATCCCTCCTGCGACGACCGAGGGCTACCTCGGCGAGCACGCTTACTCCAAGCTCAGCGAGGACGGGGTCATAGAGCCGGAGATGGCAGTCGAGGAAGGCGACGTCCTTATCGGGAAGGTCGCGCCCCCGAGATTCCTTGAAGAGAGCATAGGGGCCGGAGGGCTGGAGGAGAAGACGAGGGATGACTCGATTACGCTAAAGCCCGGAGAGAACGGAGTGGTCGACGATGTCGTATTCACCGAATCTCCAGGTGCGACGAGGATAGTCAAGGTGAGGGTAAGGGGAATAAGAATCCCTGAAGCCGGAGACAAGTTCGGGAGCAGGCACGGATCCAAGGGAGTCGCGGCGCTCATAGTCCCTCATGAGGACATGCCGTTCACGGAGAATGGAGTGGTCCCCGACCTGCTGCTCAACCCCCACGGAATCCCGAGCAGGATGATCTTCGGTCACCTTCTCGAGACGCTCGGAGCGAAGGCAGCGTCTCTCAAGGGAACAAGGATGGACGGCACTGCCTTCTCGGAGAAGGGAAGCGACCGAATGTCCGAGTACGCGAAGATACTCGAAGCTCATGGATTCGACAAGCACGGGGAGGAGACGCTTTACGACGGAGTGACGGGAAGGCAGTTCAAATCCAGGGTCTTCACTGGGGTTGTCTACTACAACAGGCTGCACCACATGGTGAGCAACAAGATGCAGGTCAGGTCGAGGGGGACTGTGCAGATACTCACCCACCAGCCCACTGAAGGAAAGGCGAGGCTCGGAGGCCTGCGATTCGGGGAAATGGAAAGAGACGTGCTTGTCGCATACGGGGCGAGCCTTCTGCTCAAGGAGAGAATGCTTGACCAGTCGGACAAGGCAACCGTGCTAATCTGCAAGGAGTGCGGCTCGATCGGATACAGGGACTATGCGAAGAGGGTCAACGTCTGCCCGCTCTGCAACAGCAACAAGATGGTAGAGGTCGAGATAAGCTATGCGTTCAAGCTGCTGCTGGACGAGATCAAGAGTCTGCACATCAGGCCGCAGGTGGCCATAGAGGATTGAGCTCATGCAAGCGGAAGTAATCAAGTACATAAAGTTCGGCGTCTTCTCACAGGAGCAGATCCGCAAGCTCAGCGTCGCGAAGCTCACGATACCCGACACTTACAACGAGGACGGCTATCCGATAGACGGCGGTCTGCTGGATCAGAGACTGGGAGTAATAGACCCGGGACTCGTTTGCAAGACCTGCGGGGGAAGGGCGAAGACGTGCCCAGGCCACTTCGGCCACATCGAGCTCGTGAGGCCGGTCGTTCATTCGGAGTTCTCAAAGATAATCAACATGCTTCTTCAGGGAACCTGCCAGAAGTGCAACAGGATACTGCTGAACAATGAACAGATCGGCATCTTCAAACAGGAGATGGAGAAGGAACTGGAAGGCGAAACTGCCGCGAGCCCTGAAAAAGGGCAAGCGATCGCTCATGCAGAATCGGATGTTCTGAAGAAAGTGAAGAACATCAGGAAGTGCCCCCACTGCCAAACTGTCCAGGAGAAGCTGAAGTTCTCAATGCCTACCTACTTCTACCTTGGGGAGAGAAGGCTCAAGCCCGACGAGATTAAGGACATGCTTGCGAAGATAAGCGACGAGGACCTCGAGATCCTGGGCGTGGACTCAAAGACAAGCAGGCCAGAAGCGCTTATACTCAGCGCGCTGCTGGTCCCGCCTGTTGACGTGAGGCCGAGCATCACTCTGGAGACAGGAGAAAGGAGTGAGGACGACCTGACGCACAAGCTCGTTGACATAATGAGGATTAACCAGAGGCTGGAGCAGAACATCAATGCCGGTGCCCCGCAGATCATAATCGACGATCTCTGGGAACTCCTGCAGTATCACGTCACGACCTACTTCAACAATGAGACGAGCGGGATCCCGCCCGCAAGGCACAGGAGCGGGAGGGCTCTCAAGACCATAGCGCAGCGGCTGAAAGGCAAGGAAGGGCGTTTCAGATACAACCTCAGCGGAAAGAGGGTCAACTATTCAGCAAGAACTGTCATAAGCATCGACCCTAGCATAGACGTAGACCAGGTCGGAGTGCCCAAGGCGATTGCGGAGAAGCTCACGGTTCCGTTCTACGTCACCGAATGGAACATCGAGGCTGCAAAGCTGCTGCTAATGAAGAACGAGTACCCGATGGTGATCAATGTTGTCGCTCCTGACGGCAAGAGAAAGAGGATGCTCGAGGCAAACAGGGAAGACGTGCTAAAGGAGCTCAAGGCGGGATACATACTCGAAAGGCAGCTTGAGGACGGCGACATCGCGCTGTTCAACAGGCAGCCTTCGCTGCACAGGGTCAGCATAATGGCCCACAGGGTAAAGGTTCTTCCGGGGAAGACTTTCAGGATAACGTGCCCTGCGACAATTCCCTACAACGCAGACTTCGACGGAGACGAGATGAACCTCCACATTCCGCAGACGCTCGAGGCGCAGGCTGAGGCAAAGTACCTCATGGCTGTGGAGAACCAGATCTTCTCGCCCAGGGACGGCAACGTAATAATCGCTAACGAAGAGGACGGCATAATCGGGCTCTTCCTCCTTACCCAGGATGACACGATGCTGAGCAAGGGAGAGGCGGAGTACATCCTCGGAGTTTCCGGAGTAAGGAAGATGCCAAAGGAAGCCAAGGGCGGAAAGTATAGTGGAAAGAGCGTATTCTCAATGCTGCTTCCTGACGATTTCGATTTCGAGATACAGTACGGCAGCGACAGGCTCAAGATAAAAGGCGGAGAGCTTGTAAATGGAGTGATCAACAAGAAAGCCTACGGAATCGGCGGGCAGAACAAGATGTTCGCTGCAATCGCCATGCAGTACGGGGAGGAGGAACTGAAAAACTTCATCACCAGATCCTCGAAGATGGCGTACGCTTTTTCGACGCTCTTCGGAATGACGATAGGAGTCAAGGACTACGTAATGAGCGAGCAAGCCAAGCAAGAGAAGGAGAAGATAATAAATGAGACAATGGAGAAGGTCCAGGGACTCATTGAACAGTATAAGTCGAAAAAACTCGAACCGCTGCTGGGGCTTACGCTCAGGCAGTCGCTGGAGCAGATGATGATGGTCGAGCTGGACCTCGCAAGGGGAAAGGCGATACAGGTCCTCAAGAAGCACGTCGACCAGTCTAACTTCGCGATGCTCATGGCATCATCCGGAGCCAGGGCAAGCACGCTCAACCTAGAGCAGATGAGCATGTTCCTCGGCCAGCAAACAACAAGGGAAGGAATCAGGATGAAGAGGGGCTACTACTCTAGCAGGGTGCTGCCTCACATCGCAAGTAACGATATCGGCCCTGACGCCAGAGGCTTCGTAAGGAGCAGCTACGTTGACGGGCTCACCCCGCTGGAGATGGTCATGCATGCAGTCGGTGGAAGGGGGAGCGTCATCCAAAAAGGGCTTCTCACGCAAAGGTCAGGTTACCTCCAAAGGAGGCTGGCAAACGCGCTCCAGGACTACTACGTCGTCCACGACAGCAGCGTGAGGGATGTTAACAACAACATCATCGAGACCATTTACGGAGGGGACGGCGTCGACCCGACAAAGGTCGAGTTCGAGGAAGGGAAGAAGGAAAAGAAGTGAAACGATGGCAAAGGAAGCTCATGATGGAGTGTCCGTTCAGGCTGGAGAGCCGGTCGGAGTAATAGCTGCGCAATCTCTCGGAGAGCCCGGCACGCAGATGGTGCTGAGAACCTTCCACATGGCAGGAGTCACGGCCACTATCGCCACCTCCGGTCTTCCGAGAATAATCGAGCTGCTCGACGCAAAGAAGAAGCCGTCATCCCCGATAACCAGGACCTATCTCAAGGAGAGCTACGCTAAGAGCTTCGCAAAGGCAGAGGAGGTCGCGAAGAAGATAAGCGAGATAAAGATGGGCAACATCCTGCGCAGAGTAGTTGAAAACTTCTCAAAGGGAAAGATACTCGTTATTCTCAACCAGCAGACGATGCAGGCTTATGACCTTACAGCGCGATCAGTTGCTGCAAGGCTTTCAAAGGAACTTGGGCTTGATGCGAAGGTGGGCGAGAGGGGCAACATAATCGTCGGCGCGCACACGAAGAACCTCAAGGAAGTCAGGAGCGTCACGGTAAAGCTCACAAGGTCGATAGTCAACGGAATAGAGGGCGCGGGAAGGGCTACTGTGACGCAGGATCCCAAGACGCAGGAGTTCTACATAATATCGAGCGGCAGCAACATCGAGCCGATAATGCAGGTCGAAGGCGTGGATCCATCGAGGATATACACGAACGACCTCTTCGAGACTTACAGGGTTCTCGGAATAGAGGCGGCAAGGAACACTCTTGCGCTCGAGCTGAAAAAGACCATGGACGAGCAGGACATCTCGGTCAACGACAGGCACATCTCGCTGATCGCGGACGCGATGACAGCGGACGGCACGATCCAGAGCATAGGAAGGCACGGGCTGGTGGGGAAGAAGGAATCGGTATTCGCCAAGGCGGCATTCGAAGAGACGATCAAACACCTGATAAATGCAGCGGCGTTCGGTCAGGTCGACTACATGCGCGGAGTCACCGAGAACATCCTGGTCGGCAAGCAGATTCCGCTGGGAACCGGTTCTGTGAAGCTTGCGATAAAGAAAGCGGAAGAAGTAAAGAAGAAAAAATAGACATAAAAGGCTGCGTTTGTATCTATTTGTGGTTTTTATGCAACAGGAAAGGCCCTTTGATTTGCTTAACAAGTCTATCGGGAAGCAGGTTCTCATAAGGATGAAGAACGGAGACGGGATAAGGGGCAAGGTCTCCTCGTTCGACGCGCACATGAACATGGTGCTCGAGGACTCGGAGGAGCTGGGAGACGACGGAAGCTCGAAGGCGAAGCTCGGGACGATCCTCCTAAGAGGCGGAAACATTCTTTTTGTCAGCCCAGTCTAACTCCCGCGCAGTCACACTTTTTAATTTCCTTGTTTCATATTCCCTAGTCGGGCTCCTGGCGCAACGGTAGCGCGTCTGCATGGCATGCAGAAGGTTGCGGGTTCGAATCCCGCGGAGTCCACTCGGACTGGTTCTTTAGCCTGCGTCAAAGCAGCAGCATTGTGCCCTGAAAGGAAAGGCCAGGTTTTGGTGTCTCGAGCGGCTGTCGAGGCTGAGCATCATGATGGCAAGACCTTCCTCAAAATGTGCGCCTCTTCAGGCGGCCATTGCCTTCTCTATCTTCTGCCTGGCCTTCTGGCTGACGAAAAGCAAGGCAACGACAATAAGCATGTCTCCCTTCTGCCGCTGAGCTGCAGAAAAAGTCGCGATCGCATTTTTCCTTTCTTTCAGTATCTTGTTTACTTCCTCCTGGTCAAGCTCTCCGAGGATGTTTAGCCAGTTCGAGCTGTACTTTATATAGTCGAGGGTCTCGAGCTCGAGCGACCTTGCCGAGACGCTCTTGAAGAAAATGGTCGCATCCTTCTCTTCCATGTTCAGAAGCGCAGTGATAACCGCCTTAATCGTGGCTTCGTTCTTCTTCCCGTCTTCGAGCACCACAGTGCGCAGCACGACAGATATGGCATCAGCCACCTTCTCCTTCTCCTCGTCGGTGAAGCCCGTGGGCGTTATCAGGCTGCTTGAAAGTATGCTAGCCCTTACCTTCTCGTCCAGCTCGGAGAGGCCGTCGACTACCTTCCCCAGGAAGTAAGCGTATTTCTGCGTCGGGAGCTCGGCGATCGCGGCCCTTGCCAGCTGGTCAATTATCTTCTCCCTGTTCGAGTCGCTTAGCTTGTACAGCTCGTTTAACAGGTTCTTAATTGTGGCTCCCCAGATCTGCGGGTTCTCCGCTATGCTGCTGAGAACCATGCTGATAAGCTCGCTATCCTCCATGCTTAAGGTTTCCGAGACCAGAAATAAAAACATGCCTATTTCCTGCAGGCAGAAGTGGGCAAGGCAGGACAAGGTCCGCGGCAAGGAGGACAGGGAAAGGATCAGTTCCGACCAAACTGGAGAAGCGGCTCGGGAGCGGCTGAAAGGGCAAACAATTATATTCACCAGATATTGAGTGTAGACTATGGAGGCAAATAAGGAGCCTGCCGTGGAGCAGAGGATAGTTAGGCTGGAGGCCGAGCTGAGGGGCAACAACAGCAAGCTGCACAAGTTCTTCTATACAGTCAAGCGTACAGATGCAGATCTGGAGCGGGAGCTTAAGCCGATCCTGAGAAAGATGGTAGAAGACAAGGATGGATATCGGGCGTTGTGGTTCGTCAAGACATTCTCAGCAAAAGATATAGCGCAAGCCCATGGGATTGACTTCTCAAGGGAATATGATGAGCTTGAGAGGGATAGCCATGTGATATGGACAGGCGCATTCAGTGCGGGCCCAACTTCTATACCGCATACGGTGGTCTCAATCAAGGAGACAGAAAAGAACAGGCAGATGGCGTTGAGAATCGTTGGCAAGCTGGCAGGATGAGCCTGACGGCATCGATTTCCGCGGAGAAAAATATGATGGCAGTTCAGATTACAAACTCAATTATGTTTTTCTTTCAACTTTTTCTTGTAAGAAAACAAACATTTTTATATTAGTTAGATTATATATTAGAATATGCCTAAGTCCGAAAAGATAGTTGTTAAAACAGTTAATCGGCCTCCGAAGGATGACGCTGTCGATCTGGCAGATTGGTTCTTTGACACTTTTGACCTTACGGGAAAAGGCGATGATCAAGAAAGACAGATGTTTAGGGCTATTATTGGAAACACTTTCACTGGAGTAGGAATCACAAGCAAGGAGATAAGTGATGTGCTCAAGCTGCCAAGAAGCACAGCAATTTACGACCTGAACAAGTTCATAGATTCGGGTCTTATCGTCCGCAAAGGCAGAAAATACTATCTCAGGGCCAATGATCTGGAGACTACTATTCAGGAACTTCAGTCCGAGATGATGGCCGAGTTCAGCAGGATGATGGAGTTTGCAAGCAAGTTCGATCAGATGATGGAAAGGGGAATAGAGGAAATTGATGTTTATGGCAAACGGCAAGAACAACCAAAACGATCAGGAAGAAAACAAAAGCAGCAACGCCCCAGAAGAGAATGAAGAGGCGAAGAAGCTTGATAAGTTCAAGAAGTCACAGGAGGCTAGCGACAAGTACGCCTCAGCCGTGAAGGCAAACAAGACCATGGCTTCCGGCGGCTACGACCATCTCGAAGGGCCCGACTTCGACAAGCAACACGAAGGCGTTGAGAAGAACTACCAAAAGAAGGACGATAAGAAACCTGTAACCGAGCTTGCAGAGGTCAAGGATAGGCTCCTGAGGCTGGCTGCGGAGTTCGATAATTACAAGAAGAAGGTTGCAAAGGATACAGAAATGGCCAAATGGGTCGGGAAAGCTGAACTCGTGAGGTCGTTAATGCCCGCGTTGGATGAATTCGAACTTGCACTTTCTGCCTTCAGCAATTCAAGCAACGATAAAGATCACATAAAAGGAATAGAACTGGTATTCGCAAACATCAAAAGCATCCTGAAAAACGAAGGGCTTAAGGAGATCGAAACAAAAGGAAAATTTGATCCCCACTATCATGAGGTGATGATGGCGATTGAGAGCAAAGAGCCCGAAGGAACCATCCTCGAAATAGTAAGGAAGGGTTATATGTTCGGGGGCGTGATGCTCAGGCCCAGCGCTGTGGTTGTTTCAAAAGGTGAACAAAATGGCAAAAGTTAGTGCGGCGATGGAAAAACAGGAGAGAGAGGCGATGATGCAGTTCTTCAGATACGTTCTTGCCATGAGGCCAAAGGACGCCAGAGTTTTATTTACCAAAGATTGCATAGCGCACAACCCCTACGTGGCTCCTAATATGGACGCGGTACTGGAAAGCATGGAACAAGTGCAGCAGGGAGAAGGGAAGGAGATGATGGCAGATTCGCAATTTGATGTCATGCACGTCATTGTCGAAGGAAACATGGCTGCAGCCTATACAACGCTGCAGTCGAAGTCTGACAGGTCCAAAGGACTGAGGCAAGTGCACCTATTCCGTTTCATCGGAGACAAGATAGCAGAGTACTGGGATGTGACCCAGATGGCTCCTGAGTCGGATTACGCTCATGCAATGTTTTAATTATACTAAAAGTGATGAAAATGGCAAAGACAATCGGAATTGATTTAGGAACTTCAAACTCGGCCGCAGCCGTACTTCAGGGCGGGCGACCCGTGCTCATACCAAGCGCAGAGGGAACTTCGCTTTATGGCAAGTCCTTCCCTAGCTATGTCGCATTCACAAAAGACGGGCAGCGAATAGTAGGGGAGCCTGCGAAGAGGCAGGCCGTTGCCAATCCCGAAGGCACAGTAAACGCCTTCAAGAGAAAAATGGGAACGAATTTCAAGTACAAGATCCACGGCAAAGATTACACTCCGCAAGAACTTTCTGCAGCACTGCTGCAAAAAATAAAGCAGGATTCCGAAGCTTTCCTCGGAGAGGAAGTCACAGATGTGGTCATAACTGTCCCCGCCTACTTCAACGACAACCAGCGCCAGGCGACAAAGGACGCGGGAGAGATAGCCGGCCTCAAGGCAGTAAGGCTTGTGAACGAGCCCACCGCGGCCTGTCTTGCCTACGGTCTGGACAAGGGAAAGAAGGAAGAGCGCATATTAGTCTATGATTTCGGTGGCGGAACCCTGGACGTTACCATAATGGAATTCGGCAATGGAGTATTTGAGGTCAAGTCAACGAGCGGCGACACGCAGCTCGGCGGGACAGACATGGATAACACGCTTGTCGACTTCTTCAAGGCTGAAATAAAGAAAAAGGTCAAGCTTGACATTTCCCACGACCTCACGGCGCTACAGAGAGTGCGGGAAGCAGCCGAGCGAGCAAAGATCGAGCTTTCCACCACGCTCTCCACAGAGATAAACCTGCCGTTCCTCGGCAGCGTCGATGGCAAGCCTGTCAACTTCACCCATAGCCTGACCCGCGCCAAGCTTGAGGAGCTTGTGCTCCCGATCGTAGAGCGCACGCGTCTGCCGATGCAGCAGGCGCTCAAGGACGCAAAGCTGGAGCCGAGCCACATAGACAAGGTCATACTGATAGGTGGCCCCACCAGGATGCCGATAGTCCAGCGCTACGTCGAGCAGCTCTACGGCAAGAAGATTGAGCGCGGCGTAGACCCGATGGAAGCCGTGGCTTTCGGGGCCGCGATTCAGGCAGGCGTGCTTACCGGTGAGGTAAAGGACATAGTCCTCCTAGACGTCACTCCCCTCTCACTTGGAATTGAAACGCTGGGAGGCGTGTCCACAGTGCTGATACCGAGAAACACCACAATACCTATCAAGAAGTCGCAAATATTCTCGACCGCCGAAGACAGCCAGACGGCTGTGGACATCCACATACTGCAGGGCGAGAGGCCAATGGCCCGAGACAATATCCTGCTGGGCAACTTCCAGCTGACCGGGTTGCTTCCAGCACCTAGGGGCGTGCCGCAGATTGAGGTCTCGTTCGACATTGACGCCAACGGAATACTTCATGTGAACGCTAAGGACAAGAAGACTGGCAAGGAGCAGAGCATGCAGATCGTTGCCCCGAACAAGATGGCCAGGGGCGACATTGACAGGAAGGTCCAGGAGGCCGAACAGTACTCCCAGCAGGACAAAGAGGAGCTGGAGAAGACGCAGGCGATAAATGATGCCGAGTCTCTTGTCTATACCACCGAGAAGACGCTCAAGGACTATAAGGACAAGGTTCCGAAGGATGTCGCAGACAGGATAAACAAGGTCAAGGACGAGCTGAAGGAAGGGCTGAAGAAAGAAGACTTCGCTGTCGTAAAGGAGAAATTCGGCGAACTCAAAACAGTCCTTCAGGAGATTGGCTCTAGCGTTTATGGACAGGGAAGCCAGGGTGGACCCCAAAGCGGTCCTGAATCCGGAGCCGGACCTGATTACGGAGACGGACCCGGTCCTGGAGATTCAGGATCCGGGGACCAGAACGCTGCTGATGCAAACTTCAGGGGTTAATGATGGCCAGAGACTACTATGACACTCTTGGCGTATCTAAAAACGCCACTCCGGATGAAATCAAACGGGCCTACCGAGAGCTGGCCCTAAAGCTTCATCCCGACAGGAACAAGTCTCCCGACGCAACCGAGAGATTTAAGGCTATTAATGAGGCATACGCGGTTCTTGGAGATCCCCAGAAGCGCCAGCAGTACGACATGATGGGCTCTGCCCAGTTCAACCAGTGGAACAGTCAGGAGGACATCTTCCGCGGCTTCGATTTCGAGAGCATCTTCAAGGACATGGGCTTCAACATGGCGGGCATGGGAAACTTCGAGGATATGTTCGGAGGAGGCATGGGGCCGAGGCCTGGACAGAGGCAGCAGCACTTCGAGGAAAACCTGAACCTCAACCTAAATCTTTCAGAAATGCAGAAAGGTTTTGACAGGGAGATAGAGGTCCAGCACTATGTCAATTGCCCGAACTGCAGGGGGAACGGTGCAGAACCAGGATCAAAAACTTCAACCTGCCCTGAATGCAAAGGGACCGGCACAGTAAGGCGCGGCGGTTCGCAGGGAATGGGCGCATTCTTCTTTTTCCAGTCTTCCTGCGGCAGATGCGGTGGACGCGGATTCGTAATCGATAAGCCATGCAAGATCTGCAAGGGTCGCGGAGAGACGCTTGTCAGGGAGAAGTTCAGGATAAGGATAGAGAAGAAGTAATCTATTCAAGACATCGAATGAGCCGCAGCCTTCTTGCTGTCAAATATCTTCTGGCCACCGCCCATTCTGCTCTGTCTTATCGCGGTGAGCAGAAGTATCGCAAGTATCGCTATTCCTCCAAATATCAGTACGCCTGGGAGCTGCCAGTCTGCCGGCGAGGCTATAAGTTCTGCCGCAGCCAGCCCGAAGCTAGAGAACGAGAAGAGCGGAGGTATCGCCGGCAGCGCCATCCTGTAGGTTTTCGATATGTAAAGGGTGAACACCAGCCCCACCGACGCTCCGGCTACCAGCATCAGGCTGGTGAAGTAGCTGAAATATGTGGTGTATGCGCTGACCGCGAGCATTAGCGGGAATGCAAGGTCTCCGGCTCCCAGCGCCGAGAGCATGGGTATCGCGACGCTGTTCTTGCCCACCAGGCTCTTTATCTGCTCGTTTCCTCCCTTCCGCAGCGCTGCTGTCCACTCCCGCGCCTCCTTCTTCCCAATGTAGCTCTTCGGCACGACCTCTATGTCGTACGCACCGACCAGCAGCGCCAGATTCCTGTCGACCGCCTCCTTGCCCATCGTAACCATGTGCTTAGTGATGAAGACGGCAACATAATCGTAGACCGCTATAGCCGCCAGGATCGCAAAAGCCGCGAAGAAACCGAAAGCTATCCCTATGAACACCCCCAGCCCGAAGCCGACTCCTATGCTCGCCACGACAGCGGTGAAGTTCCTTAGCCACTGCCATTTGTTCTTGGCGGCTATCAGCCCTAGGGACAGAAGCACAGCCAAGCCTGTGGGTAGCAGGAAGTCCTGCGGGAAGAGTGCCGATAATACTATGAAGAAGAGGTAGAACGTCGCAGAAAAAATCGCGACCGCCTCGATGCCCCTGAAAAGCTTAGGCCCCTTGTGAGCTTTGAAGAGCAGCGTCATTATTACCCCGCCGATCACGATGTAGATTATTATCGTGGCTATGAAGCTGAGCCCAGACTCCGAAACGCTAGGCTGGCTAGCTATCGGGGTTATTGCCACAGGAGTGACAAAGTAGAAGGCGAGCAGTATGCCCGCAAGCTGGGTCACCAGGAATAACGCGAGTATCTTGGCGAACTGCCTGTACTCAATGAGCTTGACCAAACTGCCACCGTCCTATGCTTAACATTGCCGGCTAAGGCATTTAACACTTGAGATAGTTCAATGCTTTGAGGAACAGAAGAAAGCGGGCTCCAGCTCTTCTCCTACATGTTATAGATTTTTAAAAATCTCTCCGTAGGAATGTGGAGCTCCGCCAGTATCGCATTCAAAGTGCCTCTTTTCAGCGCATCGTGCAAAGGCACAGGCGCCCTTAAAAGGTTGCGCTCTTCGAATCTTGCGACAACCAGGTGATCCCCTTTGCCAGGCCTTGCGCCACAACCAAAATTTCTAGTAAGCAATTTCACTAGGTCCTTCCCGCGCAGGCTGGAAGGGAGCTCCTCCCCGGGTCCTCTTTTTACGAATTCGAGCGCTTCACCCATCCGCGTGCCCCTTCCGGATCCAGTTGCCGATTCCATTTTACTCCTCTGAATAATATTTCCATTTCAGGCTATTAAAATGTTGGTGAAATCTACAACTTTCACATGCAACCTTGTTATTTTGTAGCTAGCG
>CAZXIK010000009.1:0-6953 GCA_964640735.1 Microcaldota archaeon
TAAGGCCGTTGTGCGTCGCAACCTGCTCTTCGCTATATCTGTCGTCTATGGATGGCTTGATCACCGCAACTCCCTTCTTCGCGTAGGTTGCGCGCTCAGCCTCCCTGATAAGGGCGGTTGTTTTGCCTGAAAACATGGGGCCTGTTATCAATTCCAGAGCCATCGGCAGCCATTGGAAGCACAGGCATAAAAAGTATCCCGAACTTTTTGTTACCTTCCAGTGCCTGCCTGGCCTACCATTCTTTCCACAAGCGCGAGCTCTCCAGCCGCATCTCTCGGAGTTTCCACCAGCGGCGTCTCCATTATCATCGGCTTCTCCCCCAGTCCCGTGCCCCTGAAGAACTCCTCGAAGCCGCTCCTTCCTATGCGCCCGAAGCCGATGTCCGAATGCCTGTCCAGTCCAGAACCGCACGGGTATTTGGCATCGTTCAGATGAACGCAGTGTATCCTGTCGATTCCCAGCGTATCGACTACGTCTTTCGCCACCTCCCTTTTCCCGATGTCGTAGCCCGCAGCAAACACGTGGCATGTGTCTAGGCAGAAGCCTACGCGCCTTCCGTCCACCCTGTTGTGTATGTCGATGAGCTCATCGAGCTTCGAGCCTACGCTGTTCTTCTGTCCAGCCTCGTTCTCCAGCAGGACGGTAACGTTGCCGGCGCGCTTTTCGGCAGCGTTTATCGCGTGCGCCACCCGTTCCCTTCCCGCTTCAATTCCTGATCCGAGATGGCTGCCGAGATGGACTATCAGGTACCTTGCACCCAGCGTGTTGCATCTGTCCAGCGCGTCAATCAACGCTTCTTTGGATTTCGTGTAAACGTCATCTTTGGGCGAGGCGAGGTTCGGGAGGTAAGGCATGTGCACGAACACCGGGCTTATCCCGTAGCTCTTGGACTTCGCTTTGAAGTTTCCGATCTCTTCGTCGCTCAGTTCCTTTGCCGCCCATCCTCGCGGATTGCTCGGGAAGATCTGCATAGACGAACATCCAATCTCCCTTGCGCGGTCGAATGCCTGATCAATTGTGCCGCTTATCGACACGTGGTAGCCGATCCTGAGCATGATCAGGATATACGCAACCATCGTATTTATAGCCTGAACAAAGCGGTAGGGAAAATATTTAAGTGGCGGCATCGGAATCGGTTCGTGGTCGGAAAGATCGTGGAGAAGAGAGTGAGGAGCGAGATTGTTGGAGAGGTGCCGGCATGCAGGACCGCATACGCTCTAGGCGAGCTTAGAATGGAAGTCAAAACTGCAAAGGTAGGCTCCGAAAGTCAGGGTTGGGTGTATTACTCAAGGAGATACGAACCTGAAGATGGCTCGCCCGGGGCATTTATCGGAGAAGGCGCCTTTGTCGATCCGACGGTAAGAACCCACAAGTCCGCCGTTGTCGGCCCCGGATCCACCGTGCTCAAGGGTTGCGTGCTTGGGCCTGGTGTCTTGATAATGAACTCAACGGTGGACGAGGGCTCCAGGCTAGGCGAAGACGCCCAAGTATTTAATTCCGCAATAGGTAAAAACGCAAAGATAGGCGTGGGCGTGCGCATAGATGGGGACGACAGCGACGAAAAAGGTCCGGCAAGCCAGAGCAAGATGGTGATCGAAGACGATGTCGAAATCGGAGACGGTTCAGAGCTTTATGATATTGCACGTATCAGCAAGCAAGCAAAAATAGGCAAAGATGTTTCTATAAGAGGCCAGGGCAAGGGAGTTTTCGTAGGTGTGGGCGCAGACGTGGGTCCGTTCTTCGTGCTTCACGAAGGAGTAAGACTGAAGGACGGAGTCAAACTGGTAAACACCACAGGAAAATCGCTCGCAGTGCCTTCGGGAGCAGTGATCGATCCCGAAATCACGCGCTAGGCTGAATCCGCTATGATCAGTTGGCGCAGGCGGATCTCTTGGCTCTAGGCCAAACTCCAAGTTTTTCGGCAAGCTGCACGTTTTCTCTTATCTGATTTATCTTTTTCCTTAGGCTATCCACGGTTATCATCGCAGCATTGCAGATATCTTCCTGCGTTATAGGCTCGCGATGCTCGTTGCATGCCAGGTATAGCGCCACACAGGCCAGGACCGTGGGTTTTTTCCCTTCTGCAAACCAGCTTTGCCGCATCACTTTTATCTTTTCGATGGCCATTCTTTGCGTGGAGGCGGATATGTTCGCAGAGGTTGCTGATGCAATCCTCTGGACGTAGTAAGTCGGATCATTGACATTCGTCTCAGCGCCTTCCGGGAATCCCGATGCGGCAACATCGATGCCCCTTTTGTGCATCTCCCTGTAAGCAGCGGCGACCTTGAGCATCTCGGCCGTGTCTATCTCTTTGAGTGCGCCCTCTTTCCATCCGTATTGCCTTTTCCTGATGCCTGCGGCCACTCCCACCTCATCGATGGTTTTCGCGATGCCCATCCTTCTGCACGCCGCATAGATTACTGCAGGTGCAATGAACTCCGATCCAGCCCGATTTATCCCCTTCGCTTCAGCTTCAATCATCAACTTCTCGCATTCGGCCTCAAAGCCATTCGGCACAACGGAGAAAAAATTCGAATTTATTTTTCTAACCTCGTCCATGTATCTCACGATCGTTTTTTCCTCTGGCGATGCATCCCGCCTTGCCCATTTCTCCCCGCGCATAATCGCGTTTTTGAAATCAGTTTCGGCTTTTCCATTAGTAGCCTTCCCTATCAGCGTTGATGCCGGGCCTCTTATGCCAAAGACGGCTTCCCTCGCAGCTTCGAGATTGCCATCGTCGTCCCTCATTGCCCTATCGGGTTTGGCCAACCTTTCCTTAACGACAAAACCGCAGATGCCGCAGAAGAGTTCGCCATTCTCGTGGTCTTCGATCATTCCGCCGCCGCACTTGCCGCATCTTCTGGAGCGCGCGAGCGCGTCGCTTAGGCTTGTTCCATCAAGCACGATAATTATCCCCTGTGTTCATCATTTGATCCCTGCCTATATATCGGCTGACTTGAATCCGGTTCTGGCTAGTCGGGCCTGCGGTCGTCGCAGCAGCACCTCACCATGTTCCTGAAAAGATATTCGGGAAAACCTGGGTTTTCGTTCTTGGCCTTCTCGGCCTCCCTTTTCATTGCCGCCAGCTGCTCTCTGCAGCAGTCGCACTCATCATGATTCGGGGTGAATCTCCAGGCGCCCCTAATCTTGCCTTCGATCGTCACTTCGCCCCCCGCTTTCTTCTCCAGCATCTTGACAATTTCGGCGTCGAGCTTCGCCGCCATGATGTCTATGGATATGACTGACTTGTAGCAGTCTTTACAGGCTTTCTTTGTTTCAGCTGACATATTTCATCCCTACTGCTTGCTCCTGATCCCCGTCCTGTCGTACTTCCGCACCAAAGGCCGTATTCCAAGTTTTGCAATCATCTCGTGCTCCTTGTGCATAAACCCGGAATCGCTCACGTTCGCCACTACGCTTATCCTTGCTTGGGTGATGCTCCTGTCCCCAGAATTCTCGCTCCTCTGGCAAGCGATGTCGATCGCTGCTGCAGCAACTGTCAACGGCGACGTCTTGCCCCGTATTTTTGCGTCTGATGCCTTTCCTGCCAGCATCCTGGCATGATCCCTGGCCTCTTCAGAGACGTTGAGTTTCAAAGCCATGTCGTCCACGTATCTTAGCGGATCATGCGGGTTGTAGCTTATCCCCAGCTTTGTCATTATCTCTTCCTTCTTCTGCAGGAACCACGCCGGGCTCAGACCGACTGCGCTTCCTATCATCTCCTGGGTGATTCTCGCGTCACTCACGTTCCCGTTCCTTTCTAGCGCGATGTCCAACAGGGCTGCGGCTGCAGCGCGGTTCGATCTCTTGCCGTTTATCTCCGCGCCCTTCAGTTTTTTAGCCATGCCCAGCGCCGCCTCAATCGGTTTGTCTGAAACGCCGAGCTCCACGCCCGTCTTCCGCAGATATTTCACAACGCGCGAAGGCTCAGAATCGATATCAAGCCTCCTCTTGATGGCGCTCTTCCTCTCCTTCAGCGCACTCTCGCTCACATTTGCAGCCGCCCCTATTCTCTTCTGGTCCAGTTTCGCCTCTTCGATAAAGCCGCTCCTCTGGCATGCGATGTCCACCAGCGCCGCGACGGTGGCGTTCGGGGATTTCTTGTACCTGAACCCCGCTTCCCTCAGCTTCGCCGACATCCTGAGCGCATCTATCCGGGTTTCTGTCGAGATGTTCAGCTTGAACGCCACATCCCCGAGGCATTTTTCCATGTCCTCTCCCAGACCGGAACCAATCTCCCATTCCCTTCTCATGTTGCGGATCGATATCTCCCTGATCTTCGCGGCGCCGCATATCTTTTCCTGGCCAAGGGAGTTTTCTTCTTTTATCTCACTTTGCTGGCACGCTAGGTATAGGGCTGTTGCAGCGACCACTATCGGACTCCTGTGTGTTCCCAGCCTGTTCTCATCGAATTTGCCTATGAATCCAAAAGCGCTGCGCTGCGTTTTCTCGGATACGCCAAGCTGGGAAGCGATCCTGTTCACGTAGTTCACCGGCTCTGGGATGTCGGGCCTCATGTCAAGCTCGTTCTCTATCATCCTGCAGTATCTCAGAAACTTTCGGTAGTGCGTCTTCTTGTGGGTTTTATGGGTCCCGCGGTCGTGCGCCTTCCTGTTCAACTGGCTAACGTCTATTCCGATTGCCGCCGCAATGTCCTTTGCAGGCCTGGCCACCCCGGCCTTCCTGTATGCCTGGTGGACTACCGCCGCGCAAACAAGGTCCCTCGGCCGGCCCACATGGCTTCTGTTTTCGAAAGCATCGCTTGCAACCTTCTCAACTTCAAGCATGACCCTCCCAGGAGCCTTCAGGTTCGATGCTATGCGCCGCGCCTGCTCGATAAATCTCTGCTTGTTCCTGTCCTCCCAATGCGAATATGCGTCCCTCTGCCCGTATCTCAGCGCTTCCTTCAGTTCTTTGCTTATCCCTTTGCCTGCCGCATCCGCTGAAATCTTCGGGAGCCCCCGCGAATCAAAGCCGCCGTTTCCTATCCTTGTGGGTTCCAGGTTCGTGAACCGCTCGCTTGTCTCCCTCTGCTTCTGCAGCTCTCCGTTCTCCATCTTCTGGAGCGCTTCCTGCATCTCCATCCTTTCCTGTTTTACAAGCCCGCAGGTCCCGCATACGAGCTCCCCGCTGTCAGTTTCTATCTCAACGGTTTTCTCTTTGCAACTGCAAGCCCGCCTTGCGGCCTGCGCCGGCCTGCGCTGGCTCTTGAGGCTGAAATCGTCCCGCATAAGCAAAGCTCCCCGAATAAGCTTGCGGTGCCCGCTTTATAACCATTGTTCTCGAATCCGTAAGCGCAAGCTGTCGATGGGGGCTTCGTTTTAAAAGGAAATGCGTATATATGGCTAGCCGCACAAATATTACTGTGATAGGGATGCCTGGGGAGAACGAGCAGAGGATAGATTCCAAGGCGGTAGCCAACGCGCTGATGGACAAGATGCTCAGGGAGAACTCTCAGATCTTCAAAAACATGGAAGAGCAGCGCATTAAGAAGGCGGAGCTGCAGATGAACCTCTTCAAGGCTGTCTACTACCTGGACGAGATAACAAACGGCGAGATAGACCTTACCGGCTACAAGATCAAGCTCTACACCCCGAGCCAGGAGCAGAATCCCAACGGGTTCATAGTGACACGCGTCGGCCCGATCGCGAAGAAAGACGAGAAAACAGGCAAAACCGAAAGGGAGAATGTCATACTTGTTTCCCTCAGCGACTACGCAAGGGAGGAGAGCGAGGGCGCCGGCGCGCCTTTCAATCTGGCGCTACACAGGGCTTTCAAGCAGCTCATGCTGTTCGGGATGAAGGTATACTTCGGAAGGGAGGAAGCGATGCACTTCAGCGACCCTAACAAAGCCGAGACGAGGCTGGAGCTGCAGAGCAGGTACGTCGCCGCGATAGAGACTTTCTCGTCCCTGTGCCTCTATGGGCTAGAGCTTGAGAAGGGCGGCAAGGAGGACTGGGACAGCTTCAAGAAGAAGGTTCTCGGGTTCGATGAGGGCAGGTATGCTGAGGAGGCAAGGAAGCGCGGGTTCGCTGTCGACGTTAAGGAAGAGGAGAAAAAGGTCAAGCCGGTAGCCGCCGTTGAGATGAAGGAGGCCGAGAAGAAGGAGGCTATGCTAAAGGCGTATGTCAGCCAGATGCGGAAGGAAATCGAGAAGGTTCAGAACACCTGCGGCGACATGCAGAGCGAACAGTTCCGCGCCGGCCTCACCGGAGTCATCATGGCACTGGACACGCCGAGCAAAACCGCATATGCGGAGATGAGCGTCAGCTTTCCCATACACATGCTCAAGGCCGCAAGGGATGAGGCTGCAAGGGAGAAGGAGAAGGTGCTTGTTAAGGAGATGAGGGACAGGGGCTTCGACATAAAGCTCGCAGAGGAATACGCCGCTGAAGAGTCCCAAAAGAGGCTGAGCAGGGTCTCCGCATACAGATAGGGCAAATGCCAATCCCCGAAGTGAATATTCCAGTGAGCGCGAGCGCTAGCCGGGCAGGGGCGGGGATGTCCCCGCCTACGACAGAACCATGCCGCTGCATCTGGAACTCCACGCCGCTCGCGCGGACGTAAACCTCCAGCTCGTACCAGACGTCGCCCCCGGCTAGCCTGCTTTCGTCGCAGATCTCCTGCAGACCCGCAACCGCATCAGCAAGCCCCCCAGAGCCCCTGCGGTACCTTTCCGTACACAGCTTCTTCTGTCCATGCCCATGCTTCGCTCTCACACTCGTGTTATCACCCAAAAGCAGAAGCGGCTAAGCCGATGGCTTTCGCCATGTCAGTTTATATAGCGCTTGACCTACGCTCTCTTCAAGTATATTATGATACCCAAAGTTTATATATTATACTTTAATATCAAATCTTATACTAAAGTATATAAAGTCGGGACGCCACAATAATACCGCCGGAAAAGACCGGCATCACCTAGAAGTGGGGGCGGCGAAAGCCGCCCGCTTCA
>CAZXIK010000009.1:7053-17235 GCA_964640735.1 Microcaldota archaeon
GCCGGAAAAGACCGGCATCACCTAGAAGTGGGGGCGGCGAAAGCCGCCCGCTTCAAAGGCTGGTCCTATGATGAAGCTCCAGATAAGCCTCGAGATGATGGTTGCGATGCTTGTTTCGCTGCTTCTCGCGGTGCTGCTGCTGCGCTATTTCACAGGCGCGTACGCGCTCACGCGAAGCGTCCAGCATTCATTGGCTCTTGTCGCAAACTCGTTGAGGTGAAGGGTTGAAGAAGCTAGTCGCTGTCTCTTTGGATCTCGTCATCGCGCTTCCGATGGCAAGCATCGCTTTCATGCTCTTGTTCTCCAGCATATCAGGTTCCCAGACCTATTTGGCTAGGCTGGCGTATTTCCAAGGCAGAGACCTGGCGAAGCTGTCAGTTTCCCAGCAAATAGCGGACGCGATAGACGGGAACTTGCTGAACTTCATGACGGCAAACAACATCGCCTCAAATCTTTCCAGGAAGTCAGGCGTTTCAGCGCTGATTTCGCCTCCGGAGGCAGGCTCCTACTGTCCGGCCCAAGATCTGTGCCGGCTGATCACAATCAACGGTTCCGTATATTCGCTAAGGTTGTCGTATGAGAATGCAAGCTAGCATAGAGTTCCTTCTGGTTCTGAGTGCGGTCGCAGCGATGGGGCTTGGCGCAGTGACGCTCTACTCCCAGAACGTCTTTTCCCAATCATCGGCCCTCGCGCAGGTTGCGAACTACTCGCAGAATTCCTCCTTCTCTTACGTGCCCCCCTACTTCCTCGATTATGCACCCTCACAGTCTTTCTCCCCCTTGAACCAATACTCGGCAGTGATAAGCAACAGATCGGAAAAGCTTGCATACAACTTGAGCAGCCCGTCATACGTTGTGAACCTCAGCGAGTTCAGCCACTGCACATATTTCGGCTGGTTCGGCCATCCGTATCCAGTTTCGGGCCAGTGTTTCACCTCGAACGCATGGGACTATCTTGCAGATGCGAACTGCGCAACCACAAGCGCCTACTGCATAATACCGAAGAACACGACCTACAGTGTCCAGGCCACGCTCGCGCAGAGAAGCTACTTGTATTCCTTCCGCCTCTCGATAAGCTCTCCGCAGGGAACAATGATCTCGGAGATAAACGGCAGCGGCGCATTCCCCGTGCTCCTCTCAAATAATACGGTCGGCTACGCGAGTGTCGCGAACGTCGCAAGCGCGGAGCCTGTCCAGGCGATCCAGCTGATGAACAGCTCAGGGAACTACGCAAACCTTAACCAGACCCTCTACCAGCAGTATTCGCAGCTCAAGAACTACGCGTACGCGATGCTCCGTTCGTTCAACGGCACTGGCGTGGATCAGGGAACGCAAGCGGTGATCCAGTCTTCAGTGAACTCGTTGATACTGGCATCGAAAGGTTTAACCAGCGCCAAGAGCTCCAGCTCAAGCTGCCAGGTGTCGCTGGGCAGGTACGCGTGCTTCGCAGCCTTCCCCTTCTTTTATGTGATAAACGTCTCGCTTTCCAGCGGTCTTGGAGAGGCGAATCAGACGCTTTACTATCTCGGCTCGGTGGTTTCGATACGCGGCGGGTGACGTGATGAAGGCGCAGTTCGCTACGGTAGAGGCGGCAATCTCCCTTGCGCTAGTCATCCCTGCGATAATCTCCGTCTCCAACCAGATAAACCTGCAGAACGCCAACCTCCAAGCCCAAAGGAACAGCGCCATCAGGAACGCAGCGCTTTATGATGTGTTCGCGGTTTTCGCATACAACTCTGCCGCAAACGGCTGCCTGAGCCTTGTTTATTCAATAAACTCTTCCTGTTCAAGCGGACTTCTCCAAAATTACACAAGCCTGCTAGGAGTCGGCTCGATCACTGTAGAAACGGGCCAGTTCCAGCAAGCGGGAGCAGCCAATATGACGGCAGCCTGCGTGCCGATTCCGCTGCGTCAGGCGAATAAAACGGAAAACGTCTGCATCAGCGTCTCGAGCAGGTGAAAAGATGTCATTCTACGGTCTGGTTCTCATCCTCACGGTTCTCATTCTCTCATTCTACATTACTGCCTTCCTGAATGAGATAGGCTCGATGTGGCAGATAGAGGGCGCTTACGCTGCAGTCTCTCATCAAATCAGGATAATGGTCGGCACTCTAAGCGGTGTTGATTAGCCCAAAGCCGTCGTCCTCCAACTTGGAGAGGAGACCTGCCTTGCGAACGGGCGAATACGGGTTCAAATCCCGCCGCCGGCGAGCCATCAGATATTAGAACAGAACAGATATTTAACCCTTATGTAACTTCTGCTGTGCTTTTATCATAATATATTAAAGATATAGATCAGAGATGTATCGAGATCAAATGAATCCCAAGAAAGTTTACTTAATTTGTCCGGTCAGGAATGCTACAGATTCCGAAAAGAAATTTCTCGAGGAATACAAGAAAGTGCTCAAGCAAAAAAGTGTTAGTGTATTTTATCCGACAGAAGACAACCCGCACGAGCAGACGGATACGCGAGGTCTGCTAATCTGCCAGGAAAACCTGCGGGCCATAAAGGAAGCTGACGAGATACACGTTTACTGGAACTCGCAGAGCACCGGCAGCATGTTCGACTTCGGCATGGCTTTCGCACTAGGCAAGCGGATAGTCTTGATAAACAAGGATGGCGTAAAGTCAAAGCTTGTTCCAGGTCAAAAATCTTTCGAGACTCTGCTCTTCGACATTTCAAAATAGCGGATGCGCAAATTTTTTGCACAAAAGCCTTTTATACAATCCTGAGCCATAACTAGACTTTAGTTAAGTGAGCGTGATGCCGAGCCAATGGACGATGCCGCTGGAATTCAGGTCAGCAGACCTACTCTAGCCAGGCTGCTTCACTCGGCGCTCGACGAAAAGGAGCTCCTGATTCTGCACAGGATAAGATTGAACGGAGATTGCACAATAACCGAGCTGGTAGCCGAGCTTTCGGTCACGCACGGAATACCCCGATCGACTCTAAGATACAGCATCGACAGGCTGAGAGAGCTTGCATTGATAGACTGCGGCACCTCAGGAAGCAAGGGGATTCCAGCGAGCCTTACGCCTTCAGGGAGAGAGCTCGAGATCTTGCTGCAGCTGACGCAAGCGCAGGAATTTTGTGATGGTGGTATCAGTGAAAGAGAAAATAAATGAGGAACCTGAGAACGGGAGAACTATAAAGAAGTCGAATGCCAAAAGTGATTTGGAAAAAATAATCCGTAGAGCGGAAAAAGCGCTGGAGGCAACGGCAGCGCTGAGCGCAGGTTATGGCGGGCTTGCAGTGGCGATTGCCAGCGCTCCTTATAAGTATCAGGATGTTGTCCAACCGCTCGGAAGCGCGATATTGACAAACGGCACCTCGATAGCGAGTTCTTACCCTGTTTGCGCATACTATGCGAGCGTATGTTTGCCCGGAGGAGTGGATGTGATTACTGTTACCCCAACGAATATTGTTAATGGGCTTGTAACTCTGCAAGCGCAGGAATCTGATCCAAGCGAGGTCATCACGCAGACTTTGAACATTGCTGCAAATTCTGCCCAAAAAGTGCACCTGATCGGCAACTACCTGGTTCGGATAGGCGATGTGGGTGCGAATTCAGTAAGCGTGACAATCGGCAGGATAAACTCTGTGCCATTGCCTCCTGATCCAGCTGCAATCCATGCGGCGCTATCTGCGGCTGCGGCAAGTTTAGAAGTCGCTGCTATAAGCTTGATTGGTGCGGCGGTAGTCTATGCTGTGAGAAAACACAAGTTCTAATTCCGATCCCCGAATGCCCGGTACCTCAGAAAGTGCAGGATTAGCCAGGTCGCGAAATAGGATACGAATGCCAGCGTGCTCGTCCACCAGAGCATGTAGGTGAAGACGCCCTGCCTTATCAGCAGCCATTCCCCAAGCGCTCCGAAAAGCGCGAATACGAATGAATCGGCAAGTGTATGCCAACGGTTGAACTTTCTCGGAAGATACAGCGCCCATCCCGCACCTCCAAAAAGGGCGATGGACATCACCTGTATCGGCACCGCGCCAACCGCAAGCGTGCTTATGGGGTGCCAGAGCCCCAAGAACCATCCAGCGTTCTCCAGGACGAAATCGAAGATAAGAAGGAAGGCTCCAATCTTCAGCGCATTCCAAAGCCTTTTCTGATTGTCGTTCGCCTTGATCACGAACCATGCAATTGCGCTAGTTGCAAGGATATCCCAGGAAATCTGGCCGAGCGGCACAAAATAGAGAAGCAGTGCGACTGCGGTGAAAAAGGCTGAAAGCAAAACTAGTGTTCTAAACTCTTCCGTGTCAGTGCTAAATCTTTCCATAACCGGCTTCCCTTAATTGTTTTTGGCGGGGGAGTGATTTGAACCCTCGACCTCTAGATTTCTTAGCGGTCATCGCACGAATGCTCTCCACTCATAGTGCTTAGCATATGAGTCTAGCGCTCTAACCAGGCTGAGCTACCCCGCCAGCAAGGAATATTGGAGCAGAGCATATTTAAGATTCACTTTTGCCGAAGCTGTAGACAAAAGCGGGAGCAACCCATCCGAAGCTCGCAATCAGCTCGAGGCTCCTCCGCTCCTCCTGGAAATAAAAGGTGCCGTTCTCTTTGGCAAGCAATCCGTTGTGGTTGACTATCAGCTTCGAATCTCCGATCTCAACAAGATAACTAACGCTGACCTGCAAAACTCCGCCACGTTTTAGAAATTCGAGACTCTCTGAGGGTTCAAAGCGTTTTGGCTGTCTGATTCCGTCTTTTGTAAATGTTTTTTTATCTCCGGTTTGGAGCCCCTTCAATATACCTTCGATTTCCGCTCGAGAATTGACAAAAGTCTTCGATTCTTGGATATCGGCACTGAAAGCTCCTTTGTCTTTTTCAGAAAACCGTGTTTCTATCTTTCTGAAAGTTTCTTCCAGATTTCCTAGACTATTCCCAATAGTGCTCGCTTGCATC
Source organism: Microcaldota archaeon (assembly GCA_964640735.1). Classification (GTDB taxonomy): domain Archaea; phylum Micrarchaeota; class Micrarchaeia; order Micrarchaeales; family CABMGC01; genus JAJYVH01. Next base: position 11,964 of record CAZXIK010000009.1, read on the forward strand.
CTAGGAGCGTTCTTGAATGCACCAATTACGCTCTCGTCCATTTCTGCTTTCTGGAACGCCCACTCGGCGTAAAGCTCTACCTTCCCCTCCCTGACCTCCATACTATTATTTTTGTTTTTCTCGGTTTAAATAGCTTGGCGGGAAATAATCTCTAGGTATAAATAGCTAGGCTGGCATAAACAGACGATGGCCTTTGTGGTGTAACGGCCGCATGTAGGACTGTGGATCCTCAGGACCGGGTTCGACTCCCGGCTTAGGCCTATATGGGACAGTCGAAGCCCCTCAATCCAGCTGCATCCCGTGCGCTCCACCTTGACCTTCAATTTTTGCAACATTTGCAATAATGGCCTTGGTGCCCTTTTTTTCAGCCACGGTAAATTATTGGACGGAAGGGGCAATCGATATAAACCTTTTGCCATCTAATAACCATAGAGCGAGCCTAGGCCGATCTGAAACCATGAAGAAAAAAGCTATCAGGAGCAAGAAACTCAGAAGCAAGAAGCTCAGGAGCAAGGAACCCATAATCCCTCTTAAGCTTGTTGCAGCAGCCGCGCTGCTGATAGTCATTGGCGCTTACGCTTCAGGCTTGGTACAGAGAAGCAACGCGCTTCAGTCCACGAGCCCAACACCCAGCGGGTCCGCGAATAGCACGAACGCCATCACCTTCAGTGTGGTCGAGAACGAATACAGCATAAATCCCGGCACGCTGAGCGTGAAAGCCGGAGACAGAGTTGTGCTCAAAGTTGATAACAAAGGCCGCATTGCGCACAATCTGGTCATCGTGGGAACGGGCTTCTCGACCCCGCTGATTCAGCCGGGGTCGAATGCTACGCTGGAGTTCACGGCACCCTCATCGGGCAATTACACTTACTTATGCAGCGTAAGCGGCCATGCGGCATTCGGGATGCAGGGAATGCTGAACGTATTGCAGAGTTCGCAGGCAACCCTGGCCACGAATGAAACCGGCACCGTGAACCAGACCTACAGCACAGTCCTCGCGTCTTTATACCCTCAAGGCGGATTTAAGACAAAGATAGTGCTCGGAGATGTAGTCCCGAGGCTGGTGGAGAGCGGGGCAATGAACCTGAGCAAGATCGAGCAGCTCTATCGCGGGAACCTTACGCAGCAGGAACTCGATATTCTCACGAAGCCAACCTATACGCCCCTGACGCTGAACTCCAGCAACGCCAACTTCTACCTGCTTATCTTCTGGGCCCTCGGCATTTCAAACAACAACCGCGTACTGGACAATTTCTCCGCACTGTCAAACTCCAGCGGTTACGGCGTCGCGAACTTCGCCTCGACCGGCGGCTGGACTCTCGGGACGGACAGCAACGCCATGACCTACTTCAACAGGCTTCATCTTGTGGACCTCACCCCTTCGCAGCAAAATTATGTCTACGACGTGACGACACACAGCTACAGGCCCTGCTGCAACAACCCCACCTCGTTTCCCGACTGCAACCATGGTGCCGCGCTTCTTGCCCTGACTGAGCTGGGCGCATCGCAGGGGCTGAACGAGAGCCAGCTTTTCGCGCTGGACCTGCAGGCGCAAACGCTCTGGTTCTCTACATACTACTCGCTCACAGCATTGAACCTAAGGTACAATAATGTCAGCTATTGGGGAAGCGCCAGCAAGGTGCTAGGCATAAACTACTCCAGCGCAACAGGCTGGTACAAAAACGTATACCAGCCGCTGAAGAACAACAACCTTCTGCCGCCAAACCCGCACGGGGGCGTATCCTGTGGAGTATGACTACCTCGATCCGCGGAATGCGATCTCCACGATAAAGACGGTGTACAGGCCGAGATACATACTCCTCAACGCGCTCTTCGCGGCAATCTACTATTATTTGATGCTGTACCTCGTGATCATCCAGAAGGGGACCCTCTTCTTCATCATACCCCCGATCCTGATATATTCCTTGGTGCTTACTTCGTCCGTGATGATGACCATAGCCGTGTACGCCATCCGAAACACAAGAAATAACAAAGCGAAGTTCTCGGCGAGCGGAATGGGCGCGGGAAGCGTCGTGGTTGGCAGCGCCCTCTGCGGCTGCGCATATTCCTTCCCGATCCTTATCGCCACCACGCTAGGCGTGAGTTTCGACGGGCTTCTTGCCCTGAAATCCTTCTTGGTGAGTTACGGGGTGCCGCTTTTCTCATTGCTCGTAGTACTGAACTTTCTCGTCATAATGTATTACCTTAGCAGGCTCTCGGCGCAAGAGTGCAGAATAAGAAGGCAGGCGGGCAGCTAGCCTGACGAGACCTGACGAGTGTGCAATGGCGCATTCGCCAGGCGCGGATCCATCCTAGCAGCCTATTCAGTCCCGATGTGTCTGCGCATATCTCACACCGAACTGGATGCCACTATCCCGATCCGGTTCCCATCCTGCAGGACTATGTTCCTGTAGTCGCCCTTGTATTCTACGCCGTTAACGTACGCGGTCACGGATGCATACTTGTCAAGATTGCTGGGTACAAACTCAGAGCCATAGGTCCTTGTCTTATTCCAAACGTCGAAAAGCTCCCCGAGCGTAAAGTTCATGGCAGTCGGCGACTCTACATGCACGATTCCGCTGGTATCGTGCGTGTGGATATTGTACAGGCAGCGCGTTTCAACAGCGCCTATGCCCGCCGGCACGCTGACGTTGCGCGCGTCAAGCACGAGGCTGAGGCGCGGGTGCACGTGCATCACGCTGCCCTCAGAGGCTGTGCAACGCATGCCGTCTATCAGGGGCGCGAGGCTTTCGCCGTTTACTGACGTGACAGAAGTCAAGCTGTATGCGGCATACGCCAGAATTATGGCCAGCACGCTGATGGCCACAAGGCGCCCGCGCGTAAATTTCTGCATTGTGCACCTTTTGCCATATTTGGCAATGAGCCTTTATATTACATGCGCACAGCCGTGCGCCCGTCCATGGCCCGCCACTCGCAGGGCATTCCTCCGCATTATGCCTTCAATTTCGATTCGACTCTTTTGAGAAGCACGGCGTTGGTCGCGACTATGATGGATGATATCGACATAAGCAGCGCGGAGAATTCAGGCCTGAGCGACAAGCCCAGCGAATTATAAAAGACTCCTGCAGCAACAGGTATCGCAAGCACGTTGTAGATGGCCGCCCAGAAGAGGTTCTGCTTCATCTTTGTCACAGTCGCCTTGCTCAGGCGGAGCGCTGCCACGATATCGTAGGGATCGGACTTCATGAGAACGATGTTGCCGGTCTCTATGGCCACGTCCGTGCCCGCGCCTATGGCGATGCCGATGTCCGCCTGCGCGAGTGCCGGCGCGTCGTTGATCCCGTCTCCGACCATGGCCACAAACTTGCCCTCCGCCTGCAGCTTCTTGACGTACTCCGCCTTGTCCTTCGGCAGCACCTGGGCGAAATATCGGTCTATTCCAAGCTCCTGCGACACACTCTTCGCAACCTGCTCATGGTCGCCGGTGATCATCGCAACCTCGAGCCCAAGGGATTTGAGGGCGGATATCGCCCTCTTGGCCGACTCCCTGATGGTGTCCGCCACGCCGATGACTCCTGCGGCCTGCCCGTCAATCGCTACTATGCTGATCGTGTTTCCTGCGCCGACTAGCAGGTCGATATCCTTCCTTATCGGCGAGAGGTCGACGTTGTTCTGCTGCATCAGCCGCTCGGTTCCCGCTATAATGGACCTTCCATTGACTGCGGCTTTGACCCCGTAGCCTCCTATGCTTTGAAACCCTTCCACCCTTTCATCGGTTCCAAGCCCCTTTCTCTTTGCCTCATCGAGAATGGCGGCGCTTATCGGATGGTTAGAGCCGTGTTCTGCCGAGGCGGCAAGGAACAAGACCTCATTCGGTTCATAGCCAGGCCTCGCCATCACTCCGGTGACCTTCGGTTTTCCCTCCGTTAGCGTGCCAGTCTTGTCGAGCACGATCGCGTTGAGCTTGGACGTATTCTCGAGCGTTGCCGCGTCCTTTATGAGGATGTTGTTCTTTGCGCCGATGCCGGTGCCCATTGCGACGGCCGTGGGCGTCGCAAGTCCCAGGGCATCTGGGCACGCGATGACGATTGTTGAGATCGCAAATGTGAGCGCGGTTAGGATCCCCGCTGCGGCTATGAAATACCATCCGAGGAATGCGGCGATCCCAGAGCCTATCGCTACTATGACAAGCAAGCCTGCCGCGCGGTCGGCGATCCGCTGGCTAGGAGCCTTAGAGTTCTGCGCCGTCTCAACCATCCTTATAATCTGCGCCAGTACGGTCTCCGAACCTACCTGCATGGCTTTGAACTGCAGCGTGCCTGTCTGGTTCACTGACCCTCCAATTACCTTGGCGCCGACGGTCTTGGCGACAGGGACGGACTCTCCGGTGACCAGCGATTCGTCAATTGAGGTTTCGCCCTTTACGATCTCCCCGTCCACCGGCACCTTGTCTCCCGGGCGCAGGACCACTATGTCCCCGCGCACGATTTCGGCGCTAGGTATGCTTATTTCCCTGCCGTTGCGGATCACGCTTGCTTTCGGCGGCACGAGGTCAAAGAGCGCTCGCAGCGCGTCCGAAGTCCCCCTGCGCGAACGCATCTCCATCCAGTGGCCGAAAAGCACAATCGTGACAAGCAGCGCTGCTGCCTCGAAGAAAGTCTCGGATTCAGGGGTGACCAGCACGAGCAGGACGCTGAATAGGTAGGCTGCAAGTACGCCGGTTGCAATCAGCACCGACATGTTGAGCTTCCTAGATTTCAGCGAGTAGTAAGTGCCTGTGATGAAGATTGAGCCTGTCCAGAAGACGATGGGAGTTGTGAGCGCGAGAAGCAGCCAGTTTGATACCTGCTGCGGGGCGAGATTGAGCCTCAAAAAGTTCGTGCCGACTGGCGAAAGGATGAAGACAGGGATCGAGAGAACGAAGGAGATAAGGAACCTGCGGCGCATGTCTGCTTCCATCTGCTTTGCCATCTGCGGGTTGGTCATCGCCGCCTCGTGGTCCATGTGGCTGATTTTCTGCATGTCGTGCCCGGCGTGAGCGTCAGCGTGGGTCTTCTCGGTCTGCATGTCCATGGCATACGCTTCGCATTCAAAGATTTTAAATATCAGTCATCCGGAGAGGTTCCATTCGAAGGTCCTGTCGATCCCGTACAGCCTCATGAATGTGAGCTTGATGTAGATGGGCTTTCCTTTTAGTGGCCTGAAGATCAGCGTCCCTTTTCTATGGTGATCGGCCATGTCTTGCGGGGTTTCATTCCAAAGGATCGGGGCGTATGTGGTTCCGTCGCCATAGCTCAGCAGCGTATAATTC
>CAZXIK010000010.1:0-14587 GCA_964640735.1 Microcaldota archaeon
GCCCTATAGACACCGAGCTGATGGAGATAGTGATGAACAGGATAAACATCGGGCTCAAGAAGGGCGGCATAACCAACGAAGACCAGCTCAAGTCGATGGTGCCTAACGCATCGAACATGTTCTGCGACATAATCGTCAACGGGTCAAGGATCATCCAGGACCCGAAGTTCAGGGAAGGCGCGACGATCTTCCAGACCGACCGCGCATATACCAAGGCTGCGCAGCAGAACGCCGACATGGGGGGGACGGGATCCGGCGAAAAGCAGAAGGATGCGGAGACGCAGGAGCCGGCAGAACCCCACTTCCACGATTACTTTGCACTTTTTGTGGACGCGCACATGAAGCTTGCGAGCAACGACAAGGAAGCCAGAGAAGTCGCTGAAAAATATTGCGACGACTATTCTAAGCTCAGGGACACGAGCAGGGAGATCATCGGAGCGATGATAGGCAGGGATCTCGCGGACAAGGTGATGGAGGACAAGATGACGAAGGAGGATTCGAAGCTCGCGAACCTCAGGCTGAACAACGAAGGCAGATGGGCCGAGGCGGCGGAAGCATTCGCAAGGATAATGGCGCCCTACCTCAAAAAGGACATGCAGTTTGCAGAAGCCGACGAGCTTGACGGATTCTTCAAGAAGTTCAAGGAAGACGAGAATTTCAGGAGGGAGGTGATAAAGAGGGGGCTGGAGAAGGGCCACCAGATGGATTTCGTCGACCAGAGGGAGATTTTTGACGAGGCTTACAAGCAGGCCGCAACACAGATAGTCATAGACTTCGAGAAGGAAGAGCGGGAGATGCACAGGGCAACGCTTTTCGACATGTCCAGAAGGAAAGTGAGGGAAGGCGAGGACCTTGGCACGAAGATCGATTGGGGAAAGACGATTTTCGTTAACGATGAGCCGTGGCTCTACAAGAGGCAGGCGCCTTACGACATAAACGAGAAGGGGCTCTCGCAGACAGGCAGCATGGAAGACCTCCTTTTCGTCATAGACGTTTCGGCAAGCATGGACTGGAGCCAAAAGCCGCTTGACGGGTCCAAATATGACATGTGCATACGCTCTGTATACGCGGTGGTCAAGTACCTTGAGAACTCAGGGAAGGCGCCGTTCATGCGTTTCGGGCTCATACAGTTCGGGAACGCAGGCAAGAGCGAGTGGAGCGGATGGCAGCCGCACTACGAGATCGACAGGCTGAAGGAGAGGCTATTTACCGGATACAAGGCGGCAGGGATGACCGCGCTCGACCCGGACAAGCTTCAGCAGGCGATGTCCACCGCCAACGGGAACTTCCTCACGCTCATGGTGAGCGATGCGGACCTCAACGCCAACAAAGAGCAGACTTTCGAGAAATGCAAGGAGATGATACACAGGGGCAATGACTTCGTGCTCTTCCAGATAGAGACCAGCGCTTTCAGAGGTTTCAAGGACAAGGACTCATTCGACGCCAAAATAAAGAAAGAGGGGGCTGTGCTCGTAGAGATACACAAGCCCGAGGACCTTGTTGGCGTAGTGCTTACCGCAGCGAAGAACAAATACAAGAGGATCAACAGGAACTCGATCAGCGGGCAGGATCCTGGCGAACTGCTGAGGGATGCGGAGCGCGGAACAGGAGAGGGAGACGGAAAAAGGAAGACCAGATCGTGATTGCGATGCCCCGCCAGAGGAGAAAAGAAGCTGTGATGCCTGGAAAGAACTGGTAGGGACTGAAGGACCTCCTTGACGCTAAGAGGGGCGAGAACAAAAAGGAGAAAGACGCCGAGATGATAGAGGAAGCGCAGCGCCTGCTTTCCGCAATAAAGGCAAAATCCCCGAAGGGGGCGAACGGCTTGTACTGCCAGAGGATTTCCAAGGCTCCGGAGGTCGAGCACACCTACTCGAATGCGCTCGTCGGGGTGCTCGCGGCAATGACTTCGGACAGGGACGAAGCGGAGCGGCTTTACAAGTCGCTCAGAGAAAAGATAAAGAAGGGGCCGCACAAGCTTTACAGGGACAGGGTCGAGCTGAAAGCCGGAGAGCCGGGAAACCCGGCCCAGGCACAGCAGGCAACCGGCACCATGCAGCAGCAGCAGCAGCCGACCCAGACGACGCTCACGGGCCAACCTGCTGCAGAGCCTGAAAAAATCCTTCACAATGAATTCACAGACGCTAACGCGGCAATGGGCATCTTCGCATTTTGCATGGGCGACGTGAAAGAAGCCAGATTCCAGCTCAAGCGGATAATGAACAATATTCCAAGCGGCGAACAGACCCACACGGGGCTTTTCGGGCATGGCGCCGAATCCAAAAACGAGTACGCTGACGCGACAGCAGGGGTGGGGATACTTGCCGCGCTGCTGGGCGAGACCAGAATCGCGAACCAGCTCTACTGGCTCATAGACGAGAAAGTCCCCAGAAGCAGCGACGGCCTGTTCGGAGAAAGGTCGGGCAAGACCGAAGAGAACGCTGATACGAATGCGCTCATAGGGGTCCTCGCATATCTCATCGGCTACGAGGATGAAGCGAAAAGGCAGTACGCCCTCATACAGGCCCACATACCGAGGGGCGACAACGGCATGTACGGAAACTCTGTCTACTCGGTGAGAGAGAGGATAGATTCCAGCGCGGCAGTCGGGATACTGGCTGCGGTCGTAGGAGGGCTGAAGATCTCGAAGAGCTAGCTTCGTGTCTTTATGGCGAAGAAGGAAAAAAGAATCGGAGAGAAAAACTGGAAGGACATCAAGCCACTGATAACAGCGAAGAGGGACGATGAGGAAACCGAAGCATATTCCGAAGCGCAGAAGACGTGCGCGTCAATTATCGAGAACGTCAGGCGGGGGGGAAACGGCTTCTATTGCGGTACGACGCACTACAGCGGGTTGGTAGGAATTCTCGCAATCAGCACAGGCGAAATGAAAGAGGCCGAAAGAATTTATTCAGAGATAGAAAGGCAGGTAAAAAGAGATCCTGAAGGCATGTACGGAGAACGGAGCGCGCAAGTAATTGATAATGCGTTGGATAGCGCAATAATCGGAATACTGGCCGCCAAGCTCGGGCAGCCCGGCGAAGCGAAGAAAATAATGGGCTCTATAGAAAAAATGGTGCCGAAGGGAAGGCATGGCCTCTACTCATCCGAACCCGACGGCTACTCCGAATACGCATACGTGAACGCTGCGATCGGAGTACTTGCTTTCGTTTCGGGGGACAAGGAGAAAGCTCAACAGATTTACGAAATAATTGATGAAAACGTCCGAACAGGCGAGCACGGGCTCTATTTCCAGAAGATAGGCGAGCCGAGGCATGAGTTCGGGGAGAACCAGCTTTTCGAATCGGCTGACGTTTCAGCGCTCATCGGGACTCTTGCCGCCTGCACAGGAAGAATGACAGAAGCCAAGGCGCTCTATTCAATCATCGGAAAGAGCGCCATGCAGAATCTTGATAGGCTGGCTTCCGACCCGGTTTCGTCCGACTACTCGATCGACCTGGTCGCCGCAGTAGGCATCCTGGCAGCCGCCATAGGCAGGCCTGGCGCCTGGAAGTGAATCGGATATGGAGAAAAAGAAGGGCGACAGCCAAAGAATTCCAAAGGGGAACTGGGACGAGCTTCGGGAGGCGATAGCATCAAGCAAACCGGAAGAGCCGGATTTGAAGAATTCGGCTATGGCCGATGAGGCAAAGCGCGTGCTTTCCATAATAAAGGCGAGCGGCGTACGAGGGCAGAACGGGCTTTACGTTACGAGACTATCCGAAAACCTCCAAGGGGAGCAGACTTACGCAAACTCGCTGATAGCCATACTTGCTGCGGTGACATCAGATAAGGAAGAGGCTGAAAGGATCAGGAAGCTTGTCAAGGAAAGGATCGGAAAGGGGCCGAATCTCCTTTACGCCGGGATGGTTCCGCAGGCCCACAAGCAGCCTGCCCCCAAGAAGCCGAACCAGACAGGCGCGTTGGCGCCCAGGCAGGTCTATGGGGTGTGGGGAAATGCTGTGCCTTCCCAGACTCCTGTGCCAAGGGCGGCCACAAGCGAGCTTGCCGGAGAGAATGCGCTGATGGGCATGCTTGAATTCGCCATGGGCGACAAAGAAGAGGCGGGCGCGCTGTTCGAGCTGACAAAAGCGAAAACTCCGAAGGGGGCATCGGGCATGTACACTAAGGGAATAGGGGACGGGGAAGAGAGGGTTGACACCACCGCCGCGATGGGAATACTCGCGTCATTGCTTGGCAAGGACCAGGAGGCGGGTGAGCTCTACCGGCTGCTAGACGAGATCGCGCCGAGGGAGAAGGGGATGCTGGGCGCCAGCCCAATGGAAATGAGCGGAAATACGGACGCCACAGCGCTCGTTGGAATCCTCGCTTTCCTGACCGGCCACAAGGAAGACGCCATGGAGCTTTACACGGCAATACAGGACAGCATCCCTAAGAGCAAGAATGGGATCTACAGAAAATCCGCGATGGGCAGCGGAGAAAGGATCGATTCGAGCGCGGCTGTGGGAATACTGGCTGCGACGATAGGAGATGCAAGTTGGCGAACGCGATGAATTCACGAAAACATGAAAGGATCAGCGGCAGGAACTGGAAGGACCTGAAGCGAGAGCTGGATTCGGAAGTGAAGATGCCCAGCCTGGAAATCGACAGGGGCCCGGTTGACAAGGCAACGGAAATTTACGAGAGCATGAAGAAAAAAAGAGCAAGGGGAAAGAACTCGCTTTACGTGCAGAGCGCCACGCAGGCGATCGAATTCACCGACACGAATGCGCTGATAGGCGTGCTTGCAGCGGTATTGGGGGAGCACGACGATGCTGAGGAACTCTACAATCTGCTGGCGCAGAAAGCACGCAACAATGACGGAACGTTTAGATGCACCCCGGAATCCTATGGGAACAATCTTGCCGCCACGGCAGCGGTCGGAATATTGGCGGCTGCCCTCGGAAAACACGAAGACGTATCCCTGATAAACGAACTGATTGAAAAGCAGACAATCGAAACCGCCTCAAATGGAAAGAGCCTCTGGAGGTTCAAGAACCCGGTGGACACGACTTCGATTTCCACGATCGGGACATTCTTCCTTGCCGCTGGAGATGTCATGAATGCCAAACTGGTGCACGGCCTCATCGAGCACAGAGTCCTTAGGGGGCCTGATGGCATCTTCGGCCAGACGGGAGGGATAAGGAAAAGCGGGCTGAATCCGCGCGTCGGCCTTCTTCTTGCAGGATGGGGGGAGATCGAAGACATGAAGGCTATCTATGAACTCCTCAAGGCAAACTACTCTGATGATGCGCTTGATGCAGAACCCGTGGTCGGGATAATGAATGCCGTGATCGGCGGCTTGAAGATTTGGGAGTAGCGTGGACAAGGGAAAAACTAGGTCAATTCCAAAGAAGAACTGGGAAGAGCTAAGGTCAGTCCTTGACATCAACAGGGACCGGATCAAGAGCTCCGCGGAAAAAGAGGAAAGGATCAGCGAAGCCAGGAAATTCTATGACTCGATCATGGAGAAGCTGCCGCAGGGGCGGCACGGCATGCTGGCGCAGAGGAAGGGAACCGTCTCCGAAGAAGCCCATCACAGCGCGCTGGCCGGCCTGTTGGCAGCCTTCCTTGGAGATGAAGACGGGGCCAGGAGCCACTATTCACGCGTCTATGAAAATGCGAGAATCGACAACGGCGTTTACTTGCAAAAAGTCGGCGGGGGCGAACGGAGCATTTACGTTAGCGCAGTGATGGGAATACTCGCGACCTTTGCCGGGGATGACAAGGAAGCGGAAAGGATCTACAGGTTTACGAAAAAGAAAAGGCACATCGGGCCCAACAAGATGTACAAGAAAAGCGATGGCGCTACGATAGAAAGCACCGATGCAAACTCGGCGATGGCGCTTTTTGAACTTGCAATGGGGAATGCGCCGGAGGCGAGGAAGATATACCAAAAGATGAAGAAGGTGATGCCGATGGGCAGGAATGGGCTGCACGGATACGGAGTCAAGGAGAACAAGGCAGCTTCTGACTTGGTGAAAACGGACGCGGAAGCCCTATTCGGAGCCCTGGCTGCGGCGATGGGGGACATCAAGCAGGCGGATGACACGCTGCACTTTCTTGATGCAGGAATCAGGAAAGGCGCGAACGGGCTTTACGTGGGCAGGATCGACTCGAATAGCGAAAGCGCCGGAGCGAACGCCGCGATCGGGATACTTATCTGCTCCATAGCAGACCCGAGAATTTGGGGCTGATTGCATGAATCCTAGAAAGAAAAAACCGCAAATAATTCCGCAAGAGAATTGGGAGTCGTTGAAGCGAGTCATTGACCAGGAAAGAAAAAACAGGGATCCAGAAAATCGCAAGCAGGCGATGGCCTTGGAATCGAGAAGCATTTACAATATAATCCAAACAGAGGTTCCGAGGTCCAATGATGGGTCTTACCTTCACAGCGTAGACCACAATGCGATGATCGGGATTCTGGCTGCGTTGAACGGAGAACAGGCCACGGCGAAGAAAATATACGAGACCATAAAATTCGTAATGCCGGAGGGTGAAAACGGGCTGTATGCGCTCGCCTCATTCCGCTCGATAGAATTCACAGACTTCAACGCGGTTGTCGGGGTGCTTGCGGCAATCTCCGGAAATCGGGAGGAATCGCTGGAGCTATACAAAAAAATCAAGGAACGGGTGAGGCGTGGCGAAATGAAGCTGTACGCGAACGCAAGCACAGACACAGGCGAGTACATATTCACAAATGCGATGGTGGGAATCTTGGCCGCCTTCAATGGCGACGAAAAAGAGGCGGGCAGGATATACGACGCCGTTGAAAAGGCATCGGTCATTGGGCCTAATGGACTCTACAAGCATGATGCCAGATCGGGCCTTGAGTTCTCCGACGCCAGCGCCGCCATGGGAATCCTTGCGGCAATTAACGGCGATCACGATAAGGCCGACGAGCTTTATGATGCGCTTAAATCAAAGGTCAGGAATGACGGAAGAGGAATGTTCACTTTCGGGATCGGAAACACGGCAGAATCCACGGATGCGACCGCGGTTGCCGGAGTGCTTGCCGCAGTGCTGGGCGGTGCTGAGTTCTGGAAATGAATCAAAGTGACGGAATGGATTCGAAAATTGGGAAAAATCTGGAAAGGATGCCTCTGGACAATTGGCGCGAGCTGAGGAGGATCATCGACGAGGAGAAAAACCCTTCAAGCCCGGATGACCGAGAAATAATCTTGGAGATCAAGGCGATGTACGAGATCCTGAAAGAACGCGCGCCGAAAAGCGTGCAAAACGGCATGTACATGGAGATTTCGGAAACGAAGGCCGAGATTTCCAAAACCGTCTTCACCGACACAAATGCGACAATCGGCATACTGGCGGCATGCGTAGGGCAGAAAGACGATGCCAGGTCGCTTTATGAACTGATCAAAAAGAACGTGCCAAGGGGCGACACAGGGCTTTTCAGGCTGGCAATCGGCGAGTTCGGAAGCCAGAGGCCGGAATTCACGGAAGACAACGCGCTGGTGGGGATACTCGCATTCATGGCAGGCTGCGAAAATGACGCCGGCGACATATACAGATTGATAAGGGCGAACGCGACCGTTGGTTCTGACGGGCTCTACACCGCCGGATGCTTCCAATCCACGGTGCCCTCCGAATCAGCCACGGCCACAGTCGGCATCCTTGCCCACGCGCTTCGGGATTCGAGCGAATCTATGCGGATATATGAAAGGATGAAGTATGCGACTTCGGATGGGATCACCGACATGACGCTCGGAGTGCTTGCCGCAGCCGTTGGCGACAGGACGATGGCCGAGATCGTGCGGTCCGATGTTAAGCAAGAGATTGCGTCGCGGATGCAGACCGACTTCACGGCTTTCGACAATCTCAAGAACGCGGACTCCGTTAGAAAGCACGCGCTGCTAGGGGTCCTTGAAGCGGGAATAGCCGGATTTCTCAGGTTCTAGGCTCCGCCCCTATAGCCTGCCGCTCGACTCGCCTTTTGCAACTCCGCTCCCTATCAGGTGCGCAAGCCTTAGCGCCTGCAGCAGCTCAGGGCTGAATTTCTTCAGGCCGCCAAGTTCAATCCCCAAGAATTGGAAGTAGGAGTTTTTGTATTTCGATTTCCCCATCTGCCTGCTCTCGGCGCGAAGGAGTGCCGCCTTTTCACTGTAGAAATCGGGAGTACCTGCCTTTATCGCCTTGAGCAGCCTTATCCTGTGCGGCTCTTTTCTGATTACGCAGACAACAGGCAGCTTAAGTTTTTTGTGGAGCTCCGGAACATCGACAAAATTCAGGCCAGCCAAAGTGGTGCCGTGCAGAACAACCATTTTTATTTGCGGAAAGAACTTCGACGCCTTGACGTGCTTCAGTATTTGCTCCGTGGCGTCGTTCCCGTCAACCCTTACATCGAAGGAGATTATTCCCTCTGCAAACCCGCTCCTCCAGACGACGCCTATGACCAGCGCTCTCCTGTCTCTTTTGTCAAAGGGGGAGTCGTCGAGCGCGAGTATGCGTATGCCGCTCTTCATCGCACTACTTCTTCGGGATTTCGGAGGCGATGTCCTTCATCTGGTCCTCCAGCTCCTCTATCGCCTTTGCAACGATGCCCTTCGCGTTCCTCGATGCCTTGACGATGATCCTCGGGTCGCCGGTCTCAGGGTGGTCCTTCTCCACGCTTGCGAAATCGACATCCTTGCCCTCGGATACCTTCTCCTTTATCAGCTCTGCGAGGCTCCTGTCCGCCCCCACGAGCTCCGCTACGAAGCTTTTCGGCTCGTCTTCCAGAATGTTCAGCTTGATCTGCACAGAAAACACCTGCGGGCAGCGCCCACAGCGAATCTATTTGCTAGCTCTACATATTTATAGCTTAATGTCTCTATTATATCGCTATTCTAAGGTCAGAAGATGGCTAATGTATTCGAGGTCGACTCAGGGAAACTCATAGCCCAGGCGGCGGCGAAGCTCAAGGAGAAGGGCATAGCCAGGCCGGCTTACGTCGACTGGGTCAAGACAGGGCCGAGCAAGGAAAGGGTGCCCGAACAGAGGGATTTCTGGTACACGAGGTGCTCGTCGGTGCTGAGGCAGGTCTACATAAACGGGCCGGTCGGCGTCTCGAAGCTGAGGACGAGATTCGGGAGCAGGAAGGGCCACGTAGTCACCAGGCACCACCACAGGAGGGCCGGGGGCAGCATGATAACCGACGCGCTCAACGCGCTCGAGAAGGCCGGTTACGTCAAGAAGGGAAAGGTCGGAAGGGAGATAACGCCGAGCGGAAAGTCATTCCTCGACAAGATAGCAAACGACATAGTTCGCGGTGCTTGAAATTGGCTGCTGAAGGAAGCGATACCGAGGCACAAGCAAAACTGAAAAAGGAGGCTTACAAGCGCCTCAAGGAGATGCAGGCAGAACAGGAGAAGAAGAGCCTTGTGAGGAAAGCGATGACAGTCGGCGCCTATGAAAGGCTTATGAACGTGAGAGTGGCAAACTATGAACTGTACACGCAGCTGCTCGACCTCCTCATCGCGATGATAAGGGGCAACAGGATAGCAAGCGTGATCACGGAGAAGCAGCTTAAGGACCTGCTCGCAAGACTGACGTTCAAACCGGAATCGAAGATCGAGTTCAAACACAAGTGATCAGATGGGAAAGAAGAGTTTCGCGAAGAAGATGCGGCTAGGGAAGCGCCTCAAGCAGAACAGGAGGCTGCCGATATTGGCGATGATGAGGACGCACAAGAGGCTGACGCAGAACAAGTTCGCGCGCGACTGGAGGCACAGGAAGCTTAAGATAAAGGAGTAGGCATGCAGAGCGCAACGTTGACCGTAAACCTGAAGAAGAAGCTGGTGAGGATGCACACCTCCAGGAGGAGGAAGAGGGCCGTCGGCCTGATAACGGAAGCTGTCGCCAGGTTTACGAAAACAGACCCGAACATGATAACAGTCCACAAGGACCTGAACGCATTCATACAGAGGAACGCGAGCGGTGCCTCATTCCTCTGGGCGAAGATGAAGGTTGATGTTGAGAAATTGGGCGAGGGGGTTCGGATAAAGCTTCCGGGAACAAAAACCGAAATTAAAACGGAGACAAAATCTGAAGCAAAAGCGGAAAAGAAGGAGGAAGCGAAGACAGGAGCCAGAGCGGAGGCGCCTAAGGCCGCTGCACCGAAAGCTCTCGGAAACAAGCAAAACCCTCAGGAGAAACCGAAGAAAGCATGATTCAATGGGCATTGAGAAGCTCAGAATCCTAGGCAACGATTTCATAGGCGCATGGGTAACTGCGACGGACAAATTCTTCCTATTCGGCAACGAGGTCAGCAAGAGCGAGGAAAATGTGATCCGAGAGAGCCTGGAATGCGAACCGATAAGGGTAACGGCAGGAAGCGCCGGATTCATAGGAATATTTGTTGCAGCGAATTCCAACGGGATTCTGATGCCAAGCGGCACCGAGCAGCACGAACTATCAGAGCTGCGAAAGAGCTTGCCGGGAGCCAGAGTTGAGATCCTCCAGACCGAGCACAACGCGCTCAAGAACAACATACTTGCGAATGACAAAATCGCGATACTCAACCCCGCGTTCGACAGGAATGACGAACAGATGATTGCGGACGTTCTGGGGGTGGAGACAATCAAGATGCGCATAGGGGGCTTTTCCACAGTCGGGGCTACAAACATCCTCACAAACAAAGGGCTTGTTCTGAACAACAGGGCAAGCGAACACGAGAAGGAAAGGATAGAAAAGCTAACCGGCCTGCAGTCGGAACAGTCTACCGCCAACCTCGGATCGTTGGGGATTGGGCTGAGCGTGATTGCGAACTCGAAGGGATTGGTGGCTGGAAACGCCACGACAGGATTTGAGACCGCTAGGATAGCAAACGCGCTGGGACTTTGAAGTAATGCTTATATTAGATGCGAACCTAATTCAAATTGATTTTAATGCCGCAGGACACTGAAAAAAGGCAGGAGGAAATAGGAAGGCTTCTTTATTTCCAAAATCTCTACAACCAGCAGTACGATGCACTCATGAACGAGCTTACCACTTTCAACGTCGCGCTAACAGCGCTGGAGAGAAACCTAACATTGCTGAACAAGAAAGGCGATATAGAAGGATCCAAGATACTTGTAAGCGGGGAGGGCGGAACGTATATGGAAGCCAACGTCAAGGATATGAAAAAAGTAGTCACTTACGTCGGTGCCGGATACTTGGTGGAAAAGGAGATAGACAAGGCAAAAGAATTCATTCAGAATAACATTCAGGCATCAAGGCAAACGATGGAGAAGCTTGCCGGAGACAAGCAGAAGCTTGAAGGCGAGCTGATGAAGCTCCAGATGGCGATAGACACCATGCAGCAGCAATCGCGATAGGCTCACTATTTTTCTTACCCTCACATATACTATGTAAAAGATATATTTATATATTTGTAAGGGTAAAAATAATTATGGTTTCTATCAAGAAAAAGACCCGGAACGGCAAAAATTACTACTATCTGGGCCATACCTATAGGGATAAAGGCAGAATTAAGTACAAAGAAACCTATATCGGAACTGAACTGCCAGATAATATTGGGAAGATAAAAAATGACTTTCTCCGTGGCTTGTATGATGAAAAATGGTTTAGCCTTTTCAAGACTATCAAGCAAGGATATCTTAAAGAACTCCATGGCATCCCGAAAGAAGTGCTGCGCGAGAATATAGAAGCATTCATGGTCGAGTTTACTTATAACACAAATAGGATAGAGGGATCGAGATTATCTTTCAAAGATACAGCAATGCTGCTTAAGCTTGGGCTTACTCCGAAAAACAAACCTCTTGACGATATAAAAGAGACGGAGACGCACAAAAAAGTGTTTTATGAGATGTTCGATTACAAAAAGGAACTAACTCTAAGCCTAATATTGAAATGGCATGAACAACTTTTTGAAGAAACAAAGCTAGGCATTGCCGGAAAACTAAGAAATTATCAAATTTACATAACTGGAACCAAATTCATTCCACCAGGCCCTGCGGATGTCAATGCGAAGATGAAAAATCTTATTAAATGGTATGCAACAAGTAAAAAAACTTTAAACCCTGTGGAATTGGCGGCACTTTTACATATCAAATTTGAGACAATACATCCTTTTGGTGATGGTAATGGGCGAATAGGTAGGCTTATAATGAACTTTGTGTTGCATAAAAATAACTATCCGATGCTGAACATTCCATATGCAGGTAGGGCAGGTTACTACAATGCACTCGAAAGAGCGCAGGTCAAGGATAACGAGTATGTTTTTGCATTGTGGTTCTTCAAAAAATATTCGAATGAATATAAAAGGTATATGAAATCTGGAAAATAATGTGAGGAATTGTTGTGTTTGAGGGGCTGAAGAAGAAATTCTCTGATTTTGTCAACGGGCTCAGCAAAAAAGAAGAAAAGGGGGAGGAAGAAAAATTTGAGGAGAAGGTTGAAGAAAAAGTCGAAGAAAAAACGGAAGCCAAGCCGGCATCTCAAACCAAAGAGGAAGAAAAACAAGAACCTGGGAAAAACCAAGAGGAAAGAAAGCCTGGAGAAAAGAAGCCAGAAGCCAAAGAAGAGAAAAAGAAAACTCCGGATGTGACGCTTACAACTAAGATAAAGGGCGTTTTTCTCGGAAAGGTGAAAATCAGCGAGAAAGATGCAGGTCCATTCCTTGAAGAGCTCAGATTTGCATTGCTCCAGACAGATGTCAATTACGATGTGGCCGACAAACTTGTTTCCAAGCTGCGTGAAAACCTTGTGGGAAAAGAGATAGGATCACGCGACATTCCCAAAGGGATAAAGGGCGAGATACGGAATGCGATACTCGAAGTGCTTGGGAAGAACACAGGATCGGACATTCTGAACCTCGCAGTAAGCAAGAAGGAGAAGAAGGAAGGACCGTTCAAGATACTTTTCTTAGGACCGAATGGCGCTGGGAAGACGACAACAATTGCGAAAGTTGCTTACATGCTCAACAAGAACGGCATAAGGTGCGTCATATCAGCCAGCGATACCTTCAGAGCTGCAGCCATAGAGCAAGCGGCAATACACGCGAAGAAGATAGGAGTCGACGTTGTAAAAGGGACGTACGGAGCCGATCCGGCAAGCATAGCGTTTGACGCAATCGCCTATGCAAAAGCGCATGGACTTGATGCGGTGCTGATCGACAGCGCCGGGAGACAGGAAACCAACAAAAGCCTGATAGAGGAGCTGAAAAAGATGGTGCGCGTCAACAAACCTGATCTCTGCATATTCATAGGCGAGGGAATTGCAGGAAACGCGCTTCTGGACCAGGTGAAACAGTTCAACGAGGCTACGAAACTTGATGGAGTTATACTCACAAAGCTTGACGTTGATGCGAAGGGCGGCAACACGCTCTCCATACTGAGTGAGACGCAGGTGCCAGTGCTGTACTTCGGAACTGGGGAAAAATACTCAGACCTGATGCGATACAGTCCGCAGTTCGTTGCAGACAACATAGTCCCGAACTGAAATACTCACGCATTAATAAACTTTTAACATCAGATATCATTCCTTACACTAAAGATTTGGGGGTTTTCTTATGCTAGACATGGAGGATATAGCTTGGACTGAGAAGTACAGACCCTCAAAAATCAGCGAGATAATCGGACAGGATGCGATAGCCGAAAGGCTCGCGGCATTCGTAAAGACAAAAAGCTTCCCGAACATGATATTTGCTGGACCGGCAGGTGTCGGAAAGACAACTTCTGCAATCGCATTAGCCAAAGAGCTCTACGAAGACAAAATAGGAGAAGCCTTCCTTGAACTGAATGCATCAGATGCGCGTGGAATAGACGTCATAAGAGGCAAAGTGAAGGAGTTCGCAAGGACACTTCCGTTGACAAGTGGATTGGTTAAAATCATCTTCCTCGATGAAGCTGATGCGCTAACGCCTGAAGCTCAGCACGCACTCAGGAGAACAATGGAAAGATACTCAGCCACAACCAGATTCATCTTCAGCGCAAACTATGCTAGCAGAATAATAGAGCCGATACAAAGCAGGTGCGTTGTTCTCAGGTTCAAACCGTTGAACGAAGAGCAGGTGAAGAAGTATATACGGAGAATCGAGAAGGGAGAAAAACTAGAAATAGATGAAAAGGCTGTTGAAGCACTTGTCTACATCAGTGAAGGGGACCTAAGGAAGCTTACGAACGTACTTCAAAGCGCAGCCGCGTTGAACCAGAGGATAAACGAGAAATCTATCTATGATATTGCTTCAAGAGCGAGACCCAAAGAGGTCAGTTCGATGCTCATGTACGCGATTGAAGGCGACTTCCAGAAAGCTAGGAACGAACTCAACACTCTGATGTTTTCCTACGGGATGAGTGGAGAAGACATACTTCTCCAGTGCTACAGGGAGGCGCTTAACCTGCCTAAGGGCGACAAGGAAAAGCTGAACATAGTCAAGGCAATAGGAGAATACAACTTCAGGATAGTAGAAGGCGCAAACGAAAGGATACAGCTTGAAGCTATGCTTGCAGCTCTTGCGATGCTAAAAGGCTAGACTAGAGGGCTTCTGGCAAAGGTAAGGTAACCCGTGTGCCAAACTCCTTTTGTTGATGGCCTTGATCCTTCCTTCCTGATAAGCATGTCCCTGACTATGCTTTCTATAGTATAGACC
>CAZXIK010000011.1:0-13775 GCA_964640735.1 Microcaldota archaeon
GAGATATGCGCCTGCAAAACTGAAAGCCAGAATCATACATGCGGACGGCTACGAGTATGCGCTGCACACGAAAAACAAGTACGATATGGTAGTTTTGGACGCGTACTGGAAGGGTGCGCTGATACCGAAACAGTTCTTTAGGAAAGAGTTTGTGGAGAGTGTGTTGGGGGTCCTGAATCCCAATGGCGTCATGGCAATAAACTACGCAATGCATCCGTCTGGGATACTGCGCTTCTTGGGATACAAGAAACTGCTGATGCATTTCTTCAATGTCTATGCGATAAAGACGACCTCTTTGGGCGATACTCAGATAATCATATGCTTGAAAAGCGTGGAAAAAGATTCCTTGCTGGAGAGGATCAGAGCCAAGGCGCCTCCAAGCAGGAAAATGGAGGAGCTCATCGCGGGCTATTCGAAGATGCGGAAGCTATAGTGGCTCAGCCCACGGCGTTGGTCATCTCCAAGGCCATGAGCCTGTTGAACTCTACAGCGTATGTCATCGGCAGCTCCTTGGCAAAAGGCTCCATGAAGCCGTTTACTATCATGCTCAGCGCATCTCCCTCTGCGATTCCTTTTGCGTTCAGATAGAAGAGTTGCTCCTCACCTATCTTCCCAACGCTTGCCTCATGTGTTATTGATGCATCATCCTCGTTGATCTCCATGTAAGGATAGGGTGCTGTGGTGCTGTTCTGGTCAAGAAGAAGTGCATCGCAACGAACAGTAGATTTAACGTTGTGGGCCCCCTTTGCAACGTGGAGTAAGCCGCGGTACGCAGTGTGGCCGCCGTCCTTGGATACAGACCTCGATATTATCTTCGACGTCGTGTCTCTGGCCAAGTGTATCGCTTTCCCTCCTGTATCCTGGACATGTCCTGCTCCTGCATAAGCGACCGATATTATGTCCGCCTTCGCCCTCGGACCTAGCAGATACACGGACGGGTATTTGCGGGTTAGTCTCGAGCCTCCGTTGAAATCAACCCAGGATACGGTTGCGTCTTCATATGCGTGCGCGCGCTTCGTCACAAGGTTGAGTACGTCTTTGGACCAATTCTGGAGCGTCGTGTACTTGACCAGTGAACCCTTCTTTGCGATTATCTCCACTACGGCAGAGTGCAGCGATTGGCTGGCGTATACAGGGGCGCTGCATCCCTCTATGTAGCCGACTTCGCTGTTCGGCTCCGCTATTATCAGCGTGCGCTCGAACTGGCCCATCTTCTTCTCGTTCATCCGGAAGTAGGCCTGCAAAGGCATCGTTACCTTGGCCCCTTCTGGGACATAGACGAAGCTGCCTGCGCTCCATACGGCCGTTTGCAAAGCGGCTATGTAGTTGTCCTGGTATGGCACCACTGTGCCGAAATATTTCTTCATCAAATCAGGATACTCCTTTAGGGCGGTTACAGTATCAGTGAAGATCACGCCCTGCTTCTCGAGGTCCTTCTGTATGCTGTGGTATACCGCTTCGCTCTCGTATACAGCGCCAACTCCTGCGAGGAAGTTCCTCTCCGCTTCGGGTATGCCGAGCTTGTCCCAGGTGTTTTTCATATAGCCAGGAAGCTGTTCCCATGATTCGGCCGCCTTCTTTGTTGGTGCGGCGTAATAGTAAAAGCTCTGGAAGTCTATGCTACCAAGCTCGGGAGCCCAGGCCGGAGGACTCCTGTCGAGGAAATGCCTCAGCGCCTTGAGCCGCAGCTGTTCCATCCAGACAGGTTCGTCGTGGAGGAAGGAGATCTCGTGAACTACCTTCTCATCCAAGCCCTTGATTCCCTTTACAGCGTACCCTCCCGTAGGGTCGCTGAAGCCGTATTTCTCCTTGTAGTCCTGGTCGCTGTACCTTTTCAGGGAGCCCAATGCCTGGTCCGAGCTGCTCCTCACGATGCCGCTCAACGGGCTCTTGCTTTCGGCGCGTATTTCCTTGTCTGTTGACGCCAACCCACCAAAACAGTTTGCTCAGCTCTTGCTTAAATTTGTATCGAAAAGAAGCGGGCAGGAGAGGTTCTTCCGAGTCTATGTGATAAAGACCACATCCGCTGATTCGTGCCACGCAATAAGAATAACACCGCACTTGTCAGAAGCTGTTATTAGATGCACTAGTTTGATGGTTCGGCTGTCTGGTCTGTTTTAGCTTCAGAGGCTCTTACGACGTCGAGAGCCTTCTCGACAGCTTTGCGTTCTTTTGCAGGAAGAGCATCCTTTGCCTCCCCTATCAGCTCTCTGTCGTAGCTGCTCCCTCTCAGGACCAGCTCCTGCATCTGTTTCGCTTTCACCGCTTTTGACATTTTATTCCCCGATTTATTTCTGTTTGATTTGCTGTCGCTGTTTAAAAGCATTGTGTGCTGGTTCGTTCAAAGAAGAAGTGTGAAAGATGAGGAGCCTGAACGGCCTCGGAATCTGAGCTCTTCTTGGAGCCCGGGGTCTCGGTTGCTTCCTTGGAAGGGAACACGTCCCTCTTCGCACTTTCTAGGTGCGGTTCCCAAGGGTCGCCAGCTTTTTGGGCCGCGCGCAACAGCCTGTTCAGGTACTCTCTGGTACTTTCCGTTCTTTTTGTTTTCTGTCCTTCTATTTGCGACATTATATCACTATGATGCTGAATGTGTGATTGCCACGCCGCCTGTGCCTTTTATAAAATTCCTGATATTAAAACTTTGCGTTGCGTTTCGTTCAGAAAAAGAAAAATGAGAAGTAGCTTGCAATTTAGGCTTTAGTAATGGTGCGCTCACGGATCGCTTGTTTAATGTAATACAATTTTGTAAACAGAAATGTTTATATATTTGCACTACATATAATCATCATGGAAAGTGAAGTAATAAGCATCAGGATACGCAAGGGTGCTTCTAGCCGCCTAAGAAAACTCGGTATAAACAGCTCGAGAAAGGCAAGGGATTACCTAGAGAACCTTGCCTGGAAAGAGGATGCTAAGAGGACTATAGACGAGCTTACAGAGCTGGTAAAGGCGCACTCGAAACCCTCCAAAGCAGGATTTGCCGTCGAATCAATAAGGGAAGACAGGTATGAAGCTCATTGACTCGTCTATTATAGTGAAATACTTCTCTGAAGAGCCGGGCTGGGAGGGTCTGAGGGAATATCTCTACACCCCGATAAGCATAGAGCTATCGATGCAGGAGCTTGGGAGTGGACTCCTGAAAAAGGTAAGGAACAAAAAAATGGAATCTGGCGCTGCGATACAAATACTTAAAAGATGTCCTGAGATCTTCAAATTCATAGAGCAGAAAAAGCACACGGATAGGGCGTTTGAGATAGCGGAGAAGTATGGGCTATCGATTTACGACTCACTCTTTATAGCAGTTGCCTCTAGGGGAAACTACGAACTTATAACGTCCGATGGCCGGCAGGCAGAAGTGGCCAGGAAACTAGGCGTTAAGACAACGGAATGCTAATTTTTCATAAAGAAAAAGAAAAATGAGAAGTAGCTTGCAATTTAGGCTTTAGTAATGGTGCGCTCACGGATCGCTTGCGCTTTCCGCTTACACGCCCATCCTATCAAAGTTCTGTATTAGAACCGCCCTAATGTCTCGTTTCGGATCGGGCTTCGTCCTTAGATGCTTTCAGGACTTATCCCTCAGCGCGCGGCTACCCGGCCATGCTCATCACAACCGGTAAACTGGCGGCGCCGCTGCAATATTCCTCTCGTACTAACTGCAGCTTATCCTCTGACACTGACACTCCCAGTAGATATTACCGTCCTGCCTCGCGGCGGACTTAACTCATCTCGCGTCAATCTTTAACGGGCGAGCAGCCCGACCTTTGGTGGCTCCTGCACCACCGGGATGATTGGGGACCATATCGGTGTATCAAACGGCTGGGTCGATGTGAACTCTCACCAGCCACGAACCGGTTACCTCCAGAGTAACTTTTCTGACAGTTTGGGGCCTCATTAAAAAGGCCTCCAAAGCTCGGTAAGCCACTATTTCTAGTCTGCGGATTCCGCTTTTCAATCCACAGTCAGCCCTGCATTTGCCTTTAAGCTTAGCGGTGAGTTTCCAACTCACCTAAGCAGAGCATTGGTCACTTTCGTTTCCTTATCGAAAGCAACCGCCCAGTCTAACTATCCATCAGCCGCTGTCCCCCTTTCAGGGTTAGTCGCGTAACAATCGTAGAGTGGTGTTACACTTTCGCATTCGCGCGGCCCGAAAGCCGCGTTTCGACGCTCCCACTTACGCTCTGCAGCGATCGTCACACAACAACAACAGACTATAGTCAAGCTTCATGGAGACTTCATTTCCCACTGAGAGTACGCGGCATGTTCACCGCGCAGTGAGTTCACCGGGCACCAGGTTGGGACAGTGGGGGGGTCATTACGCCCTTCATGCAAGTCGCCTATTAAGCGACGAGGTATTACGCTACCTTAAGAGGGTCAGAGTTACCCCCGCTCTTTGCTAGCGCTTAGTCCCGTTGAAACAGGGTTTCGCGTACTAGCGGTGAGCAGGCGTCACCCGCTGTACTAGGCCTTACGGCTTTGCGGCGAGTTGTGTTTTAAAGAAACAGTTGCCTCCCCCTAGTCATTGCAATCTGCGCCTACGAGGCACAGACATGGCTTATCGAAAACTTATGCCACTATTTTGCCGATTTCCCTAACCTGATTTAACCCCGGCACGCCTTGGCTTATTCAGCCAGCAGCACCTGTACTGGTTCTAGGTACGAACTAATATGATCGTTGCGTATTCCCTTTTCACGGGCTCAAGAATTCGGTCAAAGTTCATTTAGCTGCTTCTCCTCATAATGAGACTCTGCAGCCATTTGCACGTTTCAAGTGACCTATCCTCAAGCGTCAGAAATACGCCTTGTGTTGCCACACCTACATACTAGGCGCATGAATTTTAACATGCTTCCCTTTTGTTGGGTAGTGATTGGCTCCCAACTTAGGATCGGCTAACTCCCCGCTAAAGATTATGTCGGGGAAAACCGTGTGCTTTCGGCGTACTGGATTCTTTCCAGTATTTGCTGTTACTTACACCAGGATTTTCACTGCTGCGCAGTCCATCTGGCCTCAAGGCCGGACTTCTCGCCGCACAGCACGCCCTTCTACCAAAACGTCATTGCTGACGCCTCTGGGGTCTCGGTACATAGTTTAGCCCCGTCCATCTTCAGAGACCCATGTCTCAATCGGTACGCTGTTACGCGTTTTTTGAAGGATGGCTGCTTCTAAGCCTACCTCCCGACTGTCTAAGACACGAACCTCCTTCGATACACTTAACTATGATTTAGGGACCTTAACCTCAGTCACTCGCTTTTAAGTCTCGCCGGCCTAGCTTACCCAAGCCCGCCGACTCCTGAGCTACGCAGCGCGTACATTCGGAGTTTGACTTGATGGCCGAGCCTTTCGGCACGCACCAAAAAATCGGTCGCTCTACCGCACGCGCAAGCTACTCAAGGCTATCCTAAAGATACTTCGAAGGGGACCCGTTATTGCCATGTTCGAACGGTCTATCGCCCCTACACATAGGTCACCCAACAGGACATGCCATGACAGGTTGCGGGCCTCCATCGAGCATCAACTCGACTTCGCCCTGCCCACGTGTAGTTCACAATGGCTTCGGGTCGCAGAATAGTGGCTGAGGCGCTTTCGCACCCGTTGCCCTCGCGGGCAAACTCGCTTTCGCTACGCTTTAATACTCGCCACTACCTTGCACTCCCTGGCTCTTGCTTCAAGAAGAAGGGCATGACACTACTCCGCCATTGCTGGTTTCATAGTCCCGCGCCATGCCTTCTTGTAACCACCTAGTTTCAGGTCTTTTCACACCCACGCGTGTGGGTTCTTTTCAACTTTCGTTCGCACTACTTGTTCGCTATCGGTCTCTAGTCAATATTTAGGGTTGGAGTTTAATGCCCCCGTATTCGCGCAACGTACTAAGGCTGCGCTACTCTTTTTGCAGTTCATACCGGACAGCTTCCGCTTACGAGGCTGTCACTCTCTTTGGCCGCTCTTTCCAGAGCGTTCGGCTAATTGCCCGGTTCTCCCTGCACCACATCTCCTGCCACTTGCGCAGCAGGATTCGGCTTGCCCTATTCCACTTTCACTCGCTGTTACTAATGGAATCTCGTTTGATTTCTTTTCCTGCGGGTACTAAGATGCTTCAATTCCCCGCGTGAATCCCGCGCCTCTATTCAAGGCGCGCAGTTCGGTGATCCCAGGTTCAAAGGCTGTCATGCGCCTACCCTGGGCTTATCGCAGCTTGCCACGACCTTCTTCGCTACTAGAGCCTAGTCATCCCCTAGATGGCTTTAATAATTACAAGCTAACTTCTCCTCAAATCAATTGCTGAAACGCAATCTCACTCATAACGACAAAAGGCATCGGGTAGTTAGATGAATCTAACAACCTGTTTTTCATCAAGCAAAAGCAGAGAGCTAGCTCTCAAAAACAGCCTTTAGAAGTTAAGTGTGCTCATCAAAGCACCAGCAGACTATATGACGAAGCAGGTTTATATAGTTTGCTGAGCGCGGGAGGCGGTTTTGATATCAGGCCCTGCACCTCGCCGCAAGCTTTTCGAAGTACGGCCTCGCAACCGGCGAGACCAGACCGATGTACCTGTCGGGGTTCTCCCTTATCTCGGTAGCGGAAATGCTGAAAGTCCTGCGCTCCCTGTCGACACATACGTGCGTAGCGCCAAGCTCCTCAGCCAGCCTGTCGCCATAGGTTTCTGATGTGAAGAGAGCATCGATCGGCTCAGGATGGCGCTCCTTTATCTGTGAGGCCCACATCTTCCAGTATCTGTCGTCCCATTCTGGATAAACCGGAGAAAAATCACGGACGTGGATGACACGCGCTCCAGGAAACCTGCTCCTGACCCACCTCTGCCTTGTCGGCCCGTCTATCGGTTGCCCCGGAAGCGAATAGACTATTACAGTCAGGTTTTTCGAATTCTGCAGGGCTGTCTTTATCACATACTCGTGCCCCAGGTGCAGCGGCATGAATTTTCCGAGCACCAGGCCGTTTTCGTATTTCGTCCTCATAATGGTCGCTAGTTTGCCACTTTCTCCTTTTCCATCAGCTTCCCAAGTCCGGCATCAGCGCGTTTCCTGACCTCTTCGAGGTTGTACTCCCTGAGAACCTTGCCGTTGTTGAATACCGCCACGAGCTGGTCTTCCCCTTCCGCCTTTTGGGAGGCAGTTATAAGGCTGCCATCCCTCAGCACAAGCTTCAGCCTGCCCGCTTTCGAGTTCTTTCCGGGATCGGTTACTGGTTGCTTGTACACGTCTCTCTCCTGGCCGTCAACCACGACGCTTGCGCATTTGAAGGCGAATTTCTGCGTGTCTCTGTTGAGCTTCTGAAGCAGCGCCCCTCCCATGCCGAAAGCTATGTTGTCTGCAGACCAGCCGTTCTTCTTCATCGTCTCCAGGATGCTGCCTGTCATTTCGTAGTCTATTCCGTCTCCCTGTATCACTCTGACGTGCCCGTTCAGCACCTTGTAGCCCTTCTTGTTGACCGTGTAGCCAAACTTTTCGCCCAGAATGTTCAGCACCTCAAGGACCACCTTCGGCGGATCCCCGGAATCCGGCCTTACGATTACAGTTCCGTCCCTGTTCAGCACCTTGTCCCTGAGCTTCTCTCCCCATATCCCTCTGCAAGCTTCAAAGATGTTGAATGAATCCGAGACAACCGCGACCAGCCCCTCAGGGAACTGGTCCAGCATGTTCTCCATCGCCTTAGCCTCGTTTTCCCTTCCCCACGAGGTTATTGTCGAGTGCTCAGCCGCAGGTATCGAGAAGCCAGCCATCTTCGCCCCATAATAGTTCCTGAGAAACACGAGCGCTTCTATCGTGTCCGTTCCCTTGAAGTTTACCAGATGGGCTCCGCCGCCGATTCCCGCAGATTCCACTGAGGAAACCCCCCTGAAGCCAAAGTCGTGAAGCTTTAAGTCTGCAAGTTCGGGGTTTCCCGTCTCCTCAAGATATCCAAGTATTCTCTTCTTCATGTTCATCGAGAGCGTCGCAACAGTTGTCGGGTACCATGTCTGCACCAGGTACGTCTCAAGATAGTTAGTGAGCCAGTAGCAATTCGGGTCAGTGTTCTCTACCGTTATCAGAACGTTATGAGTAGAAACCACCGTGCCTTCAGGTACCGCCTTTATCTTTATCGGAAGCCTTCCTCCATGCTCCTTGAGTATGTATTCCCAGCCTGCCCTGTTGAACAGCTTCTTGTCTCCAAGGTGAAGCTCAGCAATCTGCTCAGCTTCGTCTATCTTCTCGGCGGTCACAACTTGGCCTTCAAGATTTTTCAAGAAATACTGAAGCCCGAAAAACACTACTTCCTGAAACATGCCTCCTCTTGATTCGAAATAGGAGTAAACCTGAGTTGTGCCAGGCGGATATTGCTTCCAGTGCGTGAGCTTGTAACTATCGGTGAGAAGGAGCTGATTTTCCCCAAGTTTGGACTGCCTGACGCTCATTTTCTCGCCCTAGATCTCAAGATCTCCCTGTAAGCGACTACTTCAGGGCGCATGTTTGTCGGATCCCTTGCCGCTGCCTCAAGCGTCTCGTATGCTTCCTTGTATATCCTTCTTGTCCTCTCGAACTCATCTTCCAGGTTCTTCGTTTTCCCGCCTTCCCTTTTCTTAGCAGTCATTTTCTCACCTAGATAAAGATCGGTGTCAGGGAATACATATACGTTGACCATAAAGCATATATATTTACATATGGTATATGGCAACATGGAAAGGCGGGTGTTCAAGTTCGGAACCAACAGCGTAGCGCTGATAGTCCCGAAGAAGTGGCTCGACAAGAGCGGTCTCAAGCCCCACAGCCAGGTCTTCGTTTCAGAGAGTGAATCCGGCAACCTCATAATCTCTCCAACGGAAACCGTAAAGCAAGAATCGGAAAGGATTGTCAATTCCAAAACGAAGCCTACATTCCTTAGCAGGTGGGTAGGGCTACACTACATGTATGGCGTGGGAAAGTTGCGAGTCTATTCTGCTGACGGGCTTGCGCAGAACCAGTTGGATGCAATTGAGGCAAAGATCAATTCCGAGTGTCCTGGCTTCGAGATAACGAGCCAGTCAAGCAACGACATCATTATCGAGGACCTTACCAATATCAGAGAGATAGACATAGAGAAGATAATCGGGCGGCTAAGGTCTCTCATCAACCAGGAATTCTTCGAGATGACGCAGGGCGACATAAAGAGCGTCGTAAAGATAGAGAGGCTGGTGAACAGGTTCTACATGCTTGGTACAAGGTACGTGAACGTAACCCAGGCGAGAGACGCGACCACCTACTTCGGACTGCTCGGGTTTCTTGAGCAGATATCCGACAAGATGGCGACCATAGCTTCCGATTTCGAAATAATGAGCGGCGAAGTGTTCAAGAGCATGAAGGCCCAGTTCGACATGTGCTTCGTCGCGCTAAATGGAGATGACAAGGCGATAGAGGAGGTCGCTGAGATGCGGGAAAGGATCGTGGCGAAACTTTCCCGCGCAAAGATAGACAAACTTTACGAGAAGCTTCTCATAGAGATTGCCGATGATATAACTGGCATAGCGGAGTTCGGCCTCAGGGCTGAGAAAAAAGGGCAGACTTAGCGCCTAGATATGTCTTTCAGCATCAGCGTGTCTTTGTCTTTGAGACCGGCACGCTCCCATGCGGCTTCCCTTACCTCCGTATCCTTCTCGTTCAGAAGCACTGCCTTGATCATCAGGTCTACCAGCAATCCAGCCTGCGGATAATTTTTCCTCTGCCAGCCGTCGAGCGCCTTTAGCGCAAGCGCGTATATCTCTACCCTTTCTGAATCGCAAAAACCTCCTGCTGACTTGTTTGCTGACTCCGCAACGCTTTGCACTGCGGCTCTAATGAAAGTGCTCTCTCCCTGCCCTCTGTACTGCCACGCCAGGCTCTCTTTCCGCTTCTCCAAACTGTCCACGACCAAAGTGTGGAACTCGGAAGTGTAGTCTTTGCTTATCCCGTCGAAAACCGCCGCGGCATCTTTCATCAGCGAGTAGTTCATCAGATGCGAGGTGCAGTCGGCCAGAAGTTCACCAGCCTTCCTAGTTACCATAACGAGCTCATTGTCAGAAATCTTGAACTTTTCAAAGCGCGGGTTTCTTTTCTCCATCAAGCCGCCTCATTCATTCCTGTCGTCAGTCTTCTCTTTTCTCGGATCCAGCATGCAGACGTCGGAGTATCTCAGCGTGTCCGTGTCCCGCATTCCCGCCATGTCCCATGCGCGCTTCCTGATCTCCGGGTATCTCTCGATCAAAAGTATCCTCTTTATCATCAGATCTACAAAAAGCGCCGATTCCGGCCGCGCATCTCTTGTTCTTGTGTTTAACTGGCCTGCTATCGTGGAATATATGACGACTCTTCCGTACGGTCCTATATTCTCAATGGATTTTGCCACGAGGCTTGCGGCAAGGTCTATGAGTGCCTTGGCGCGCTTGTTGCCCGGCATGTCCTTGTACATCTCATCAAGGAGCCGTTTCTTATTTTGGTGCTCCTTCATATTGATCTCATAGAACTCGGGCTTCGAATTCCTCCTGATTGCGGAAAAAACAGCGTCGTGGTTTTCGAGCAGCCCAAAATCTACAACAAGCGACCCGCAGTTCCTGAATCCGATATTTCCGATGTTCTTGAGCTCCTTGAAGTTTGCCATGTATTCGGGCAGCTTTTCAGGCCTGGAAATGTTCTGTGGAAGGTCTTCGACGCCTATCTCTGGGAACATCTCCTCGAATAGCTGGTACCTGATCTTCTTGTGACTGACTGGCATTCTCCTCCAACCGAATCTAATCAAATACCAAGCTTTATATCTGATTTGTATAAGTCCGATTCACGTCGCCAGTTGCAAAACTATGAGTTAGGCAGAATTAGTTGCCAAAAGTCGTTCTTCTCGCCAATTCGGTGCCTTTTTCTATCAATAGGGTTAGCGCCGAGCCCTGTCTGAAATTCCCGGAAGCCGCAATCAGTTCGCTAACTCCTTTGGCCCATACAAAGCCAGTAGCGTTTCCCAGTACCGGCTGGAGCTGCGGGCTGATGACAAATAGCGCGGCACCCGCAGTGCTGCCTATAATCATGAGCCCAACAGGCCGTGCCAAATACCTAATGTCCTCTGCTATTTCTTTCCTTTTTACTGCCATGATTGATTCAGCAGCGTCTCTAAAGGTTTGCATCAACCCTGCCGCGTTTTCTCTTGCAGCACCACTTTGCCCGGTTTTCACGGAGTTCCCGTCCATTATGGCCTTCCCTTGCATATGTGGCAACCTTGGTTTATATTCAATTAGTCCGAATTTGTTTTGGCCCAAAAATATATTTAAAAGTTGGGAGTCAAGTATCTCTGATATTATGTCTGAAAAAATAAGGTGCTCGCACATACTCGTTGAGAAGTTCTCAGCGGCCCAGCAGATACTGGAGAGGTTGAGGAAGGGCGAGAGCTTTGCAGCGCTGGCCCAGCAGTTTTCGATAGACGGTTCAAGGAGGCAGGGCGGAGATCTCGGCGTATTCGGAAGGGGAATGATGGTCAGGCCGTTCGAGGAAGCTGCGTTCAAGCTGAAGGTCGGCGAGATATCAGATGTGGTAAAGACCGAGTTCGGATATCACATAATTAAGAGAACTGCGTGATTCCCGAAGTAAAAATGAAGCTTATTTTAACTTTTGATGAAGCATTATATCGGGAAGGGTAGATGCCTAGGAACCTGGCTATAGGAACGATACTTTTCATTGCGATTGTAGCCCTGCTTTTGGCTTTTGCAGGAATAAATGCTCTCGGCTCAGTCTACCAGAATCAGAATTCTACAGCAACTACGATCTACTTCAACAGCACAAACCAAACTACGACGACGGTTGGGCAATACCAGCTGCTGCACGGCGCTTTCACCTACAGCCCAATCGGCCAGGTAAAGATTGATTACGTACACGCCATCCTGACCCCATCCGCATACGGCTGGAAACGGGTGTCGTTCGTTGTCAATTTCACAAACACGGGCCTGTCGCCGATATACGTTGTTGCGGGTTGCGGGAGCCCTCTCACATCTTATGCGACTTCCGGAGGCGCGATAGTTCAACGTGTGCAAGGCGGCCCGAGATGCCTCTGCGCCGAGGGCTTGACGAGCATGCAGCAGGACACAAGCAGCACAGCGATAGACCCGGGCTGCTGGAGCGGATATTCATACATGCTCATGGGCAGTGGCACTTTTTATGCAAGGATAAATCTTTTCTGGTCATCAAGCAACCAGTTCGGCCAGGGATCTAATGTCACAATCGATGCATCATTCACTGCTCCATAGCCTCAGTATTTTACCAGGCTGATTATCTTTTCGCCATCGAGCTGCTTTCTCCCATCCAGGTCGGTGAGCTCTATCACAAATGCGAAACCCGCTATTTCAGCGCCTAGCTTCCCCAGCAGTCCCGCGGCGGCCTTCGCGGTCCCTCCAGTGGCAAGCAGGTCGTCCACGATGAGCACGCGATTCCCCTTCTCCACAGCATCGCTGTGCATCTCAAGCGTTCCGATGTTGTACTCAAGCTCATAATCGATGCTGACCTTCTGGTAGGGCAGCTTGCCCTTCTTCCTTATCGGGATGAAGCCGGCGTGAAGAGCCTCGGCTATCGCTCCTCCAAGTATGAAGCCCCTCGCTTCGATGCCCGCAACGTACTCTATCCTGTCCCTCTCGAAGTTCCTGGCGAGCTCGCGCACGCACATGCTGAAGCTCCTGCTGTCCTTCAGCATCGGCGTTATGTCCCTGAACAGTATTCCCTTCTTGGGATAGTCGGGAATGCTCCTTATTTTCGCCTTCAAAAGTTTTTCCACATCTCCCATATCATCATGCCAAACAAAAGACTTTTAATAAAAACAACCTTAATAAATATGTAAACCCAAGAGAATTTGGTTCCATGCATATTAAAAAGACGCCGACTGCAGTGGGGCTGATACCCGACGGAAACAGGAGGTGGGCAATGAGCCACAAGCTCTCATTTTTGAACGGCTACAAGCTCGGGGTGGAGAAGTTCATAGACTTCGCAACCTGGTGCAACGAGTATGGAGTCAGCAACATTTCCGTTTGGGCCTTCTCGACTGAGAACTTCAGGAGGTCGAAGCCAGAGCGCAATGCGCTTTTCCATATATACAAACAGGTTGCCACCGATGAAAAAATACTTTCAAGACTCCATGAAAACCAGACACGGGTGAACATTGTCGGCAACAGATCATTGCTTCCGAGCGACCTGCTGAAGGCGCTGCACAACGTGGAGCTGGAAACAAAGAGATACACCGAACGCACAATAAACATGCTCATAGGGTATGGGGGAAGGGACGAACTGCTTCAGGCAGCAAGACGGCTCGTGAACAACGCGATAAAGACGGGAGTCAAGAGCGTGAACGAGGCGATGTTCAAGACCTGTCTGTTCTCAAGGCAGATCCCTGACATAGACCTTGTGATAAGGACATCTGGAGAGGAGAGGCTGTCGGGCTTCATGCCGTGGCAGACCGGCTACTCTGAGCTCTACTTCAGCAAGAAGCTCTGGCCAGAGTTCAGCAAGAGGGACCTGCAGAGCGCATTCGCGGAATACGACAGAAGGCAGAGAAGATTCGGAGCTTGAAAAGCAGCCCCTGTGTTTTTATGCCAGATTCAAGAGATTATCTGACGCACTACGTCAAGTACTTCAACATCAAGGCTCCAGGCAGCCTGATCCAGACGGTCCTGCTTGTCTTCCTCGGGGAGATGTACGGAATACTGTCAAGCATAATGATCTACCAGCCGACCCTCTCCTACGGCCTGATCGGAGTGCTGCTCTACGGGATAAGCACCGGTATCCTTGTCGTCACGCTTCCGGCCC
>CAZXIK010000012.1:0-13699 GCA_964640735.1 Microcaldota archaeon
ATATCATACCTCGTCAGGAAGGTGCCCGAGGAGAGCCTGAAGCCGGAGTTCTTCGACTACGTGTTCAGGGGCGTAGGCACGCCGGATGCCGTCTCGAAGGGCACGGGCATGGACTACCAGATAGTGAAAAGGTGCGCGGAGTCGTTCGCCTACTGGTACCAAAACACGTCGAGGCACTCGGGATCCGACCTGATCTTCAACCACCTGACGATGTACATATTCAACCACGCGGCTGTCTTCGGGAAGGAGTACTGGCCGAAGCAGATTGTGGCGAACGCGCTCGTCAACTACGAGGGCGAGAAGATGAGCAAGAGCCTCGGCAACATAGTGCCGCTCGTGGATGGGCTCTCGAAGTACGGCGCGGACCCGCTCAGGATAAACATAATCGCTGGCGCGGACCCCGGAACGGAGTCCGAGTTCAGCGACAAGGCGGTGCGGGGCATACAGGAGCGCCTCGAATACATCTACGACGCTGTAGAGAACCTCGACAAGCTCGGTTCAGGAGAGCTGAAGAAGATAGACTACTGGCTCTACTCCAGGCTGAGCAGGAAGACAGGGACTGCCACGCAGGCGATGGAGAACCTCGAGCTGCGCGCGGCATACACGGGCATACTCTACGACTCCGTGCTCGAGCTCCGCAGGTACTTCGCGAGGGGCGGGGAGAACGGCGTCGTGGTAAAGGACTACCTGTCAGGCATAGTGCTCATGCTGCAGCCCATAGCGCCGCATGTGGCAGAGGAGATGTGGCACACGCTGGGCAACGCTTCGTTCGCATCGGCAGAGAGGTGGCCGGAACCTGACAAGCAGATGCTGAACGAGAAGATAGAGGCCGAGGAGGGGCTGGTCGACGCGACGGTGGAGGACGCGAAGCAGGTCATCGCGCTGATGCAGAAGAAGTCCGGGAAGAAGGCAAGGGAGGCGAGGATAATAATAGCCGATGACTGGAAGAGGAAGCTCGTCAACATACTCGCGAGGGAGAAGAACGTCAGCAAGACTCTTGAGAAGGCGAAGGAGGACAAGGAGATAAAGATGGACGCGGCGGCGCAGGTGATAGCCGGCCTCGCCAAGAGGATAAACGAGGTGCGCGAGGTGAACTCGACACAGCAGGGCGAGTTCGAGAGTTTCGACGAGGCGAGGGGCTACATCTCGAGGAACCTCGGGTGCGAGATAATCGTGGAGAAGGAATCCGGGTCGAAGTCCCAGAGGGCGGGCAGGGCGCTTCCCATGAAGCCGAGCCTGGACATAACGTTCGAATGAGTGATGGAATGGTGGAGATAGAAGAGTCGCCAGTGAAGAAGATAATTGTGCACTAGGTATACAAGTACGACAGCAGGGATGAGCTGATGCTAAGGGCGGTGAGGCCGAACGGGGTCATGCCCCTGTTCTGGTGCGACGGGATCCTGTTCTTCTTCTATCCGCTCATGAGCAACTACTCCAGGAAGGACTACATAAAGGGGATCTTTCACATTGAGATGGTTGCCTACAGCACAATGCCGCAGTACAAGAGCATACTCGAGCTGGAGGAAGAGCAGATAAAGGGAGTGAAGGTGAGAGTGGTTGACTTCAGCAAGTTCGGAATGTTCAAGGACCTGATAAGGTGGCTGAAGGCGAGGAAAGCGTAGAGTTATTATATCTTGTTTGCAATATCTTATCCGCTCATTTTGGTGAAAGCCGATGGGAAAATTTCCACTAGCAGACGAGGCACTGGGCAGGGTCAGGATATGCAGGAAGTGCAAGACCAGGAACAAGGCCGGCAGGGAGACCTGCAGGAACTGCGGCTCGCCCTACCTGAGGCCGAAGAACAAGGAGCTAAGAGTCAAGAAGTAGATTTTATTAGCCTTGCTTGTTTATGATTAGTGATTTTTGAGTGATCTGAATGGTAGAGTTGAACCCGATAGAACAGATGATAGTAAACGCGATGAAGGAACTGGGGGCCACTAAGGAGCAGGGCCTGAAGACCGCGGACGACATAGCGAAGAAGACCAACAGGCCGAAGAGCATGGTCACCAACGCTCTCGTCATGCTGTCGCAGAAGGGCGTCATCAAGAGGGTCGTCAGGGAGAAGGCTTCGGGATACTATCTTATGCAGCAGATGTAAACCGGGATCGCATGGCTGAAGGCGACTCGATAGAGTTTCTGGCTAGGTACAAGAACTGGCTAGCTGTAAAGAAGATCAGCATCAACGAAAAGACGCCTACGGAGGAGATAGTCCTCCAGATGGCGAGCATCAGGCAGAGCGTCGACAAGAAATCCTTCGAGCTTCTTGGGATAGACACCGCAAAGCTAGATGCGTACGCCGCACAGCTGACGGGCGGGGCGAGGAAAAGCTATGGGAATCTCGCCGGGGTCGTAGAGAAACTGGGGACGGGGGAAGCGAAGGACGCGGTGGGCAGCTCCACCGGCGGCAAGCAAGAGCTTGTCGAAATAGCCGCCACATACCTTTTCAGGAGAACGGTCCAGAATATGGCATTCGATTTTGACGTCAACCCTGAAATGCTCCAGAAGGCATTTCCCAATCTCAAGCTTCCGAAACCGCCAGGCAGGAAACCAAAAGCCAGATAATAGATCGGGAAGTATTCTTAGCGGGTGATGCCTTGATCAAGGCGGCGATATTCGACCTTAATGGGGTCATAATACAGAGTCCCCTGCTGAGCGACAGGTTTGAGAAGAAGTTCGGAGTAGCCGGAGGGGAGTTCGTTCCTGTGCTCAGAGAAATAATTGACAGGATCAGGAGACCCGATGCTGGCGACTGCTACGATTATTGGAAGCCCTATCTTGACAAATGGCACGTCAAGCTGGACAGGGAGCAGTTCCTTGATTTCTGGTTCAGGGCCGAGAGGGAGTCGACGGAAGTCATCGGGATAGTCAGGCGGCTTAAGGAAAGAGGCATAAGGAGTTTCGTGCTATCGAACAATTTTGCAGAAAGAACAGCTTACTACAAACGGAAATTCAGGTTCATGGACCTGCTTTTCGAGAAGATGTACTATTCTTGGGAAACGGGGTTCGTCAAGCCGGATAGAGCTGCATTTCAGAAAGTGCTCGATGACAATTCGCTCTATGCCGAAGAATGCGTCTACATCGACAACCAGAAGAACAATGTGGATGTTGCGAAAAACATGGGGATGAAAACCATTCTTTTCACAGACGCTTCTGCGCTTGAAACCTCGCTGAAAGAATTGGCAGGGTGAATCAGCCTGGCCCCCTTGCCTGCTTCACGACGTAGTTGTCGTACTTCGTGGCGTTCCTCATCAGCGACTCGAACCTGCTTCTAGCCTCTCCCACCCTTATGCTGACCACGTGTTCGCTCTTCTTGTTGATTATGTTTAGCGGCGGTATCTTGTAGGCCTTCTCCGCATCGAAGATGAAGCGCTCGTGCTGCGCTATGCCGTCCTTTTCGCTCATGAGCATGAAGCTAAGCTCGACGCCGGAATTTCTCAGCTCGTTCCTGAAGTCGGTGAAGTTGTCGTTGAACTTCGCATCGAACATCTCGCTCGATGTGAGCACCTCGATTTTCTTTATGTTTGGGAGGCTCGCCTCCAGGAGCCTGTGCAGGTTGGATATCGCGTCCGAGTTGAAGTGCTTGTCTATTATCCTCACGTCGCCGTTCAGCTTCGAGAATATGCCTTCGCGCAGCTTGACCAGGTTGGTGTAGGGCGTATCGGGCTCTATCCTCATCCCGCCCCTGCCGAGCATGCCGACGCCCGGCTGGGGGGAGCGCATTATGAACTCCAAGTATACGTCTATGGCTAGCGTTGCCGCGACCGCAGCGTATGCTATGTAGAGATACAGCCCGGAGTAGTTTATCGGGAAGCTTGTGAGGATTATGTAGAGCAGGCCGGCGTAGATGAATGAGAGCGTCGTATGCAGCAGAGTGTATCTCCTGCTCATCGCTCCTGACTTTCTGGACCTTGTCATGTAGATCACCAGCGACGATCCGAGGAGGCCGAATGCTATGAATGCGAGTATGTACGTTTCATGTATGGCGTTGCTTATGTTGCTGAGCTGCGACACCACCTGAACCAAGCTCGGGGTGACGTTCGTGCGGTCAGCGTTGCTTTGGTACACAGCCCCCGCTGCCGCCCCCGCATTTAGCGAGAGGAGCTCCATTATGTACATGGCGACTGCGGCAAGCGCCAATGAGGACAGCCCCAAGAGTAGGATTATGTACCTATAGGTTGCTGTCTCTTCGCTCTCTTCCATTGCCATCAGTTCATGCTAGATCATAGTTGATAGTTAAGATAGGCATTAAGCTTCTTCAATATTCTGTACTTCTCCCCTTTCTCAATGTTTGCCTTGTCTATTATATATTCCATTCCGTCAATCACAGAATCGTAGGTTTTCCTGCTGACCGGGAACGGAATCCCATCCTTCCCTCCCACATTATAGGCATAGGTTATAGGATCGCGATAGGCGAGTTCCTTATCGTAAATAAGGCTCGCAACAAAAGCAAGCGACCTTATCGTTGACCTCCCTACTCCTTTTATCAGGAGCAGTTCTCTGTAATCCTTGGGGTCCAGCTCGCCAGCCCTTTTGATCGCCTCGAGGCCGCGTTTGCCGATGTCGATTCCGGGGATTATTGCGTGCCTATCTGGATAGTTGCCGGAAGCCACTTTCCCGTATTCTTCAAGCGCGGTCGGCATTCCCTCCCTTACCTGTCTGTTCTCCACGAATGTCAGATCGAGCGTCTTCTGCCTGACCGATGAATCTATTCCGCTGTGGGGCTCGTTTGCTATGTCTTTTTCGTCCACCAGACCGCTGAACCACTGGAACCTTATTGCCTTGTTGCTCTTGTACTGCATGGCCTGCTGTACCACCGCCCACTTCCCGGTTTTTGAGAAGATGAATGAGTGATGGTATATCCCGAGGCCATCGTAGACCATTCCCGCATCTATCTTTGCCGCGAGCCTGCTGAACTCTATGAACTTTTCTGCGGAACCCGATATTGAAAGCTTGGATGCTCCATCAAGTATATCTTCCGGCGTTTTTGTCCCCGCCCTCCCCTTGCCGCCTGCGACAAATATCTCCCCACCTTCGTTCAGCGCTTCCTTGAGCGCGCCTATGGTAACTGTGGTCGTTCCGCTGCTGTGCCAGTCGTATCCGATCGCGCAAGCCAGCGCCTGAAACCAACCCTTGTCGCTTATCCTCCTCAGGAATTCGTCAGTCCCGAACTCATCGATTATGACATTCGATATCCGCTCGCTGAGCTTGACCATTCGCGTGAAAAGCCATCTTGGTGCCCGCCCGCCATGGAGCGGGAGCACTGTCGCCGAGTGCATGATGATGATTGCAGGTGAAATTAGATATGGCTTTGCGAACGGAATCAACGCAAACCGATTTAAGCAGGCAAATCAAAAAGGAATCGCTGGCGTTTGAAATGGAACTTACCCCAACTGCTTCTTGAGACGGGTTAGCCGCGAGCATGCAGCAAGAAATCCACGGTTTCTTTAATTTGCTTTCCTATGTCTTAGCAGGCTAAGCACTGCGAAGTGTGAATTATGGAAAATTACGCAATACAGGTGAAAAATGTAAGAAGGCAATTCAAGACCCACGAGGTCAAGCGCAAGGGCAGCTTTGTCTCCAAGCTCTTCAGGAAGGTAGTGTACAAACGGGCGCTCAACGACGTCAGCTTCAAGATCAAGGAGGGCGAGATAGTGGCGCTGCTCGGGAGGAATGGCAGCGGCAAGTCTACGCTGATAAAGATACTCTCCGGGATACTCCACCCCGACTCGGGCGAGGTCAATGTGCTGGGCTTCGAGCCGTGGACCCAGAGGATACGGCTGGCGGCGCAGCTGGGCGTCGTCCTCGGCGCTCACGGCCAGCTCTTCTGGAACCTCCCTCCGCTGGACGCATATGAGTACATGAGGGGAGTATACGACATAAAGAAGGAGGACTACGAGAAGCGCCTCAGATACTTCCTGAAGATACTTAGCCTGGAAAACGTATACAAGAGGCAGGTGAGGACCCTTTCGCTCGGGGAGCAGATGAAGTGCAACTTCGTCGCATCGGTGCTCCACAACCCGAGGATAGTCTTCTTGGACGAGCCCACGATAGGCGTCGACCTTCCGTCGAAGACCGCGCTCAGGAAGACCATCCTTGAGATGCAAGCCAGATACAAGACGACATTCATACTCACGACGCACATAGTCGAAGACATAGGGATAGCACAGCGCGTGATCCTCCTAAGCAGGGGCAGGGTGGTTTTCGACGGCACGCGGCCCAGGCTGGAAGCGATGTTTGGAGACAAGCTCCATGTGGAGCTGCGGATCTCTCCGGATGCCAGGATAAATTTCAGGCCATTCGGGAAAGTCATCGCCAGGAGCGACGACAAGGTGGTAGTCGAGATCAGCAAACCGGAACTGAAGAAGAGGAATTTCATCTCCCTGCTGACCGGCAAGGATGTGCTCGAGTACAGGGTTTCAGAGCCTGGACTGAACTTCATACTGAACAAGTTCTACGCGAAGCTTGACAGCGAGAGAAAGTGATGGTGAGCTAAGTGTTTGGAGCATTTGACAAGTATATTGCAATAGTCGTAGTTGGAGCCAAGCAGAAGGTAGTCTACAGGATGGACTTTTTCATATCGTTCCTTTTCAGGATATTCTCGTCGCTCCTGATGATTGCCGTCTGGAGCTCGATCTACTCAAGCTCGAAGCTCACAAACATCGGAGGGTTTACCCTGTCTTCCATGTACTTGTATTTCTTCCTGGTCAACGCGGTGAGCATAGTGGGCTGGAACGAAGGAGTGGCTGAGAACATACAGGATGACATACAGAGCGGGATGGTCACCACGGCACTGATAAGGCCCATGGCGTATCCCACGCAGGTCTTCCTCAATTCTGTTGCGGACAACCTCTTCAGCTGGCTGTCAGTAACGCTGCCTTTCCTGCTGCTCATAACGGTTTTTGGACATCTTGCGCTTTCGCTACACCACATCGCCCTCTTCTTAGTTGAGATCGGTCTCTCTTTCGTGATATCCACTTTCATCTTCTTCCTGCTAGGGACCACTGCGGTGTACCTGATAAACATCTGGGGGATGATAGCCATAACCGAATCCCTCTACTTCCTGCTCGGCGGTGGAGTGGTGCCATTAAACCTCCTTCCTCCATGGATCGGAGGCATCGTCGCTTTGCTCCCGATGCAGCTGGCGCTCTATGTCCCAGCAGCAACATTGCTGGGAACGATATCCACAAGCCAGATAATTAGCAGCCTTGAGGTTGGAGCTGTATGGGCGGCGGCACTGTTCTTGATCTCGGCAGCATGGTGGAGACACGTCAGCACAAGGCTGACTTCGGTAGGTGGTTGATTTGCAAAACAGGATAATCAGGGACGTAAGGTTTTATCTGCTGTCGCAGTACTATTGGTGGCGCCAGTTCCTGGTCTACAGGGAGCAGGCTGCGATGTGGCTCACCTACAGCCTTTTCGGGGTGCTGTACAGCTACCTCACGATAAGCGTGATCTACAACGTCTCTTCCGGAATATCGGGCTGGAGCTACTACCAGATGCTGTTCCTGGTCTCCACATCAAACATGATACTCGGCGCGGTCTACTACAACGTGAATATTTGGTGGCTGATGGACCTGCTCAGAAGGGGAGGGATTGATCCCTACCTCGCCAGGCCATACGGCAGGATGTCGGTGTTCCTCTCCGCGCAGGAGGGCATCGGATCCTCGAGCTCCATACTTGGGGCATTCGTGCTGCTGCTCTACTCCGCGTTCAGGATAGGCTTCGGGCCCGTCTCCATGCTCGCCTACCTGCTGATGGTCATAGCCGGTGGCATAACGCTGGTTCTATTCTCGTTCATGCTGCTGATGCTCGCGTACTACTTCCTCAGGAGCGCGCAGTTCGTGTCCAAGTTTGTCGACTTCATCCACACTGCGAGCCAGTATCCGCTTGGCGTATACGGGATTCTAGGACAGCTGATATTCACGCTGATAATCCCTGTGGGCGCAGCCTCCTTCTACCCAGCCAAGGCTTTTCTTTCCAGCATCAGCATTGTCGGCTTTTTTGAGGTTCTTTCCGTGTCTTTCTTCATAAGCCTCGTATCGTACCTCGCGTTCAACAAGCTGCAGGAGTACTACACCAGCGGCGGGGGTTAGCCGCGCTTCAGTCCGTCAAACTTTATTGAGCAGCAGGCAGTTTGCATCAGATGTGTTCAAGATAGGTCTTGAGTCATAGCCTCGCGCAGCAAGATTCCTTGCGAAAAGCCTTGCGTTAGGTCCGAATGTGAAGACAATCTTCGGGCCACACGCGTTTATGTAATCAAGCGCCTGGTAGAAATCGGCATGATCGCTCAGATTGAACTGGACATCGGTCTCATACCTGAACATCTTCGTCCATCCTGAAGCGACTGCGGTGAACACCCTTTTTCCGCTGCTGCTTGAAATGCGCTCGCGCATGGAGCCGATTTTCGACTGGCCGACGACAGCCACAATGTTTTCTCTGGTATTTTCATCTAGGGGGACGTATTCCAGGCGGGCGCCATGCCTATTGTAAACGTCATTCATCAGCGCAACTTTTTCGTCTGCAGCGGGGGTTATCCCGGCTTCATTCAGTATCTTCACCAGGTCCTGCGCCTTCCCTAGAGTGTAGGCGCCGAAGACCACGTGCCCTTGCCCCATCTTCATCCTCGCATAGTGCTGTATTGAGGTCACTACCTCATTCCTGTCATCAAACTTCAGGTCAGGGTAAGGATAAGTGGAGTCGATTATGAGCACATCCGCCTGCTTGATCTCGATCTTTTCAGCCGCTATGGGCTCGGAGATCTGGTAGTCTCCGCTGTAGAGAATAGAGTACCCCAGCAGGTCATTCTGGATGTGCAGCTGCTTTGAGCCGAGTATATGCCCTGCGTTGAGCAGCGTTACGCAGTCCGGCTCATCCATCAGCTCGACTTTCTTGCGGGTCCTGCCTTCGATGAGTTCCTTGGTTATGATGCTTGCGAGCGTCTTCTTGCCCTTGCGTATGCCCGAGGTGTGGTCGCTGTGCGCGTGGGAAACGAAATTGACATTTGCGGCGTCGTCCCTAGAGTCCAGAGCTATGCTGTGTTCTCCCAATGATATAGCCATCCGGTCGCCGAGGCAGCTATTCTTATTAGCTTAAATATCTTCCAAGCTCAACTATTAAAATGTGCATCCATGGTTGAAAAAGTCATAGTCCTTGGCTCTGGGCCAGCCGGCCTTTCAGCCGCGATATACACCGCGAGAGAAGGTTTTGAGCCGCTGGTGATCAGCGGATACAAAGGCGGAGGGCAGCTCATACTCACGACGCTTGTGGAGAACATACCTGGCTTCCCCGACGGGATAATGGGCCCAGAATACATGACGATGCTGCTGAAGCAGGCGAAGAAGTTCGGGGCAAGGTTCATCGACATGGACGCGACAAGCGTAGACCTGAAGTCCAGGCCCATCAAGGTGACTGTGGAGGATAAAGTTTACGAAACTAACTCGCTGATAATAGCCACGGGCGCAAACGCAAAGATGCTGGGTCTGATGTCGGAGAAAAAATTTATGGGAAGGGGTGTTTCGAGCTGCGCAACCTGCGATGGCGCGTTCTTCAAAAATAAGAAAGTCATAGTTGTCGGAGGCGGGGACACGGCGATGGAGGATTCGCTTTTCCTTACCAGATTCGCTTCGAGCGTGACAATAGTCCACAGGCGCGACTCTTTCAGGGCCAGCAAGATAATGCAGCAGCGCGTGATGTCCAATCCCAAAATCAGGATAATATGGAACAGCACGCTGGAGGAGATCAAGGGCGACAAGTCAGTAACCTCGGTGATATTGAAAGACCTCGTGAAGAACGAGGCGCGAGAAGTGCCGATAGATGGCGTCTTTCTTGCCATAGGCTATGAGCCTGCCGCAGGTCTTTTCAAGGGGCAGCTGCAGATAGACGAGCAGGGATATCTAGTGACCGAAGATGAGGTGAAGACAGAAATTCCTGGGGTCTACATCGCAGGGGATGTTGCTGATAAAGTATACAGGCAGGCGGGTACAGCCGCAGGAAGCGGGATAAAGGCCGCGCTGGAGGTTAGAGCTTATCTTTCAGAGATGGAAGCGCAGGAGAAAATTTAAGCACAGAACCCTACTCGTACTCCGTCATCTTCTTTTGGCCTTTGTATTTCTCAAGATTGGATACCCTGACCCCTATCTTCCTGAGGTTTTCGCCTGTCTCTGCGTATTTATCGAAAAGCTCCACTGCGGCTTTAGCTATTTCTTCAGGATCGTTTGATCGAAGTTTGAGGCTTCTGCTCTTCAAGTGCTCCTCAAAGTCCGAGTAGCGCAGCTTGATCGTAACCACTTTGAACGACAATCCTGATCTTCTCACCTCATCGCCCACCTCCCTTGACATTTCCCTGAGCGCTTTTGTTATCTCATACCTTTCGCTTGTGTCCCTTTCGAAAGTCCTTTCCCTTCCTATCGACTTGACTTCATAGTTCTCCTGCACCTCGCTTTCATCCCGTCCGT
Organism: Microcaldota archaeon; assembly: GCA_964640735.1. GTDB lineage: Archaea > Micrarchaeota > Micrarchaeia > Micrarchaeales > CABMGC01 > JAJYVH01. Next base: position 10,455 of record CAZXIK010000012.1, read on the forward strand.
TCGCATAGTTATACAGTTCGGCGCCGTAGGTCTTGAATTGCGCAACAAGCTTGACAGGATTTGCATTGGCTAGGTCGCCGATGGTTTTGTAGCCGAGGCTCTGAAGGGCCTGCTTCATCTTTCTGCCGACTCCGTACAAATCCCCAACAGGCATCTTGGCCAAAAACTCCTTTGCTTCTTCTTCCTCGACGAGTTTTATCCCATTGGGCTTCGCTTCCTCGCTTGCCATCTTTGCCATAAGCTTGTTGACACTGACACCTATTGAGCAGGGCAGGCCGGTTTTATCTTTAACTTCCTGTTTCAGTTCCTCTGCAAGCTTCACGGCGCTCGCGTAGTCTCCGGCTTTCTTTGTAATGTCTATGAAGGCCTCATCGATGCTGACCTGTTCGAACTTGTCCGCGTAGTGCTTTATCACCGCCATTACCTTGTTAGACATCTCCTCGTAGTAGTCAAAATCCACAGGCAGGAATATCGCGTCTTTGTTCAACCTGTATGCTATTGATATTGGCATCCCGCTCTTTATTCCAAATTTTCTAGCGGCATAGTTGGCGGTCATAGCAACCCCTCTGCCTTCCCCTCCTCTGGGATCCCAACCGACGACAGCAGGCTTCCCTTTTATTTCTGGTTTTCTGACTTCCTCGCAAGCCACGTAAAAGTAGTCCATGTCTATGAGCGCTATCAACCGCATAAATATCTAAACCCGCCTTGCCTGCTTCACTAGAGTATTGACGCGTTCAATTATTTAAGACAAAAGCAAAGCGCGTTGAAATCCAGGTACGGACCTTTCTTTAGGGAGAATTCGATGGGACTATTTCCACGACCGCGTTGCCGCAGCCGCCGCCGCCCTTGCCCGTCTGCATGCTGACAAGATAGTTTCCCGAGGGCATGTTGTTGTTCAGGGAACCGAAGCTGTCAAGGCAGTTGTATCCGGCGGAGGAGCAGCCGTTTCCAGGAGTCATGCAGCCTGCGCCTCCCCCAAAAGAAACGTTTAGGGCGCCCAATTGCCTTACGTTGTACTGGACATAGCCGGAGTTCCCGACAGCAAAAAAGAGGTTCATCTTCCCGCCGCCCCAGACGCATATGCCCTTGATCGAAGAGTTGTAGCTCGGGCCGGACAGGATGAAATTGCTGCAGGAAGTGTAGTTCGCGCTGCTGGATGTCGGGTTGACCATGACATTGACCGTCAGATACTGGTATACTGGAGTTTTTCCGACTGTCGAGGTATAAAATACCAAACGGTATGTCCCCCTGCTTGCGTTCGCCGGAACCGATATGTTCAGCGGCCAGACCCATATCTGGCCGTTCTGGGCTGCCTGACCCGTCGAGATCTTGATTCCCGCGGGCGGGCCCTGCCACCCTATCTCGTCAATGTTTGTGACCGCAATCGATGAATTTGCGCTTCCGGGATACATCACCAGATAGCTTGGAGACAGGGTCAGCGTCAGATTCTGCGGTATTGTTGTCGTGGGCAGCGTAGTGTAGTAGTTCCATATCGTAGTGGATGTTGTCGTCACCGTAGGGGGGGCCGGAAGCGGCTGCACCGTTGCGTTCGACACCCTTGCGCTTATGTTGCCCAAGACCTCGAAATTGCTCTGGACTGAATAGGGGTAGTAGTACCCGTTCGAATAGTTCACATACAGGTTGGCTACGAAATGCTTGCCGGGCTGCAGCTGGCCTATCGCCGCCCCGCTGGCTTTGTAGCATTGGAGCGTTATGTTCTCGGCCGACCCGGCGGGAATTCCGATGATCGTGAACTCGTTGAGCGTGGGGACGGACGAGTTTGACTGCGAGCATGCGATTCCGATGTTCCGGCCGGCATCGGAGTAATAATAGTAATAGCTGGGATTTGAGAGGGTAAGCCTCACGTAGCCGTTCGTCCCCACAAGCGGGTTCGTGCAGTTTACTATGGCTCCCTCGAGCGAGCAGGCGCTTGATACCGAAAAAACGTTCTGAGAGTATATCAGCGAGAGCGCTACAACGCCGGCTATGACTATGATCCAGCGCAGCACTAGCCACGAGGAATTGACCGGAGGGGTGTGGGCCATGGGCTTCGGAACTTGATTTGCGTCCATGCTTGTCAGCTCTTCTCTAGCGCAGGTAAAGCGTTGCCATTCTTACATAGTAGAATTGTCCGCCCTGTGCGGTCTGGTACTGAACCCATATCGAGCCGGTAATGCTGGGCGTGCAGGAGAAACCCGGAGGCCCTGAAGCGGTGGGGTTGGCAAACGGCAGCAGTACCTGGGCCGGCTGGCCTGAAAGGAGTCCGTTGTGTATGTTTGTCGAGGTCTGGTTGGCGAACAGCGCTGAAGGGTTCGGTTCCGAAGCTGCGGAAGGCACAAAGAGGACATTGGCGCTCGCCCAGCTCTCCCCTGTCGACTGGCCTATAGTGGCGCTGATCACGTTGGGCGAGGATACGTATGCGCCGTAGCAGAGGTATCCTGGACCTGCTATGCATGAAGTGCCGAGCAACACCGAGCCCCCGAACACTCCGAGGCTGAAGAAGATCGCTGAAAAAAATGGCAGGATGAAAGCGAGCACTCCAAGGAGCAGCATCATTCCGAAAGCTTTGGGTCTTGAAATTCCGTGCTGCACAGATATGGCTATCGCGGTCACGCCCAGCTGCCAGACGAGTATGATGAAGCTGAGGATAGCCCCGTACAGGGCGTACTTGGAAAACAGCGGCGAAGGAAGGGTCCAGACGAACAACGCTATAAGCGCGGCGCCGAAGAGTGCCGCTGCCAGCGTCGCGGAGTACGGGCCCTTTATGACCTGCAGGAAGTTCTTCCAGACAAGATGAAAGACCAGCGAGTAGATTATGGCGAGCAGCGGGTAGAGGAAGAGCAGGTAGAATCCATCGCTCATCAGCACCAGCCAAATGCCATTCGCCACGAAAGCGCACTTGTAATAGTAGAAATTGGTGCCGAGCAGCAGGTTCTCTATGAAGAAGACGACGCCCTTCATCGAGTTTATTATGCTGTTGTTGGATATGTCGCCGGCGAAGACCATCCCGACTATGAAGAAGAGTATGAAAGGTATCGTTATAAGGTGGTAGTAGTAGGCGAGCGCCTCCTTCGCGCTCATCTTTTTGCCGACTATCTTGCTCGGCTCGAAGAGCAGCTGGCGGTAGGCCTCCAGGAATTCCCGAACCCAGCCTAAGCCTATTTTCATGCTCAAGTATCAAAAGCAAGGCTATGACATCCTCCTCGGGCTAAAGCCCGAGGTTTCCTTGTCATAATCTCCTCTGT
>CAZXIK010000013.1:0-13553 GCA_964640735.1 Microcaldota archaeon
CACCGAAAGGGATATTTATTCAACTATGCAATTGCGTAATGTCTTAGGCTGTGCGTCGTCAGCCTGTGCAATGACCTTGTCTCATGGTTCTGGTAAGTCTCTTCGCTTTCGCCGTATATGTAATCCAAGCCTATCTTTGTTATGGTTTCTCTGAAAACCTTGCGCGCGTAATTCTTGTCTACATACGGCTTTCCGTTACGATTGTTGTCGTTGTCTTTGAAGAATATATAGCCGTTTGCGGCCTTTATCGCGACCGCATTTCTGGCTATATATTCCATCGTTTCTGTGAAAAGATCGGCAGGAATGCGCAGCGAATCCATCACCTGCGCCTTTTCCGTGCGTATTCGCAGCTCACGATTGTCGAGGCCGATGTTGCTTGCATGCAACTCGCAGGCCTCGCCAATGCGGAGACCCACGAATGCCTGGTACTTGAACAGCAGCCTGAACTTCTCGCTTTTCACATTTCTGAGGAAATGTTGCAGTTCAGGCTCTGTAAAGCCTTTGTTCAGAGTGCCATACTTGGGCGTCTTGCGCTTGCCCGCAAACCTTCGTTTTAGCGATTTGCGCAAGACTGCAGCCATGTCTTCAAGCTGCTGCTGGGAAAACGTGTTTGCGGCGTACTTTGTTTGCTCAAAAAATGACCTGAAATTCGAACCCAAACTTAGATTGTTGCTGATCAAGGTCCTCGGAGCCGAACCCACTTTTGTCGTCGATTTTTTCCTACGCCAGGGTTGGGATTTGAACCCAAAAGGCTCCGAAGAACCATGCGCTTACAGGATTTGTTTCCAGGCGCACGCGTTACCGGGTTCCGCCACCCTGGCATGGTTATAGCTATGGCTTAGCACTATAAAAAAGCTCTCACTTTCTCGGCCCTACGTTATTGCGAAGCTCGTACTTGATGAGCCAGAAGGCTACTTCGCTGCTCAGGTACATCTCCCCGTAGTTTACTGCAACGAAGAAAAGCTTCTTCCTTTCGTTTCGTTTGAAGCCCTGCAGATTCGACAGCCTCGCCTCCAAATCCCGTGTTTTTTCAATATCCAACAGCGCATCCTGCTTCTCTTTCGGAAGTGAGTTGATTGCGTTGAGATACCTGCCATCCATGTTTTCCATGATTATTTCGAGGTCGCTTCTGTATGCGGAATCCATCCGGCCGCTTATTTCAGTAGCCTTCGCCACAAAATTGTCGCATACTTCTTTGTACTTCTTCAGAAGTGCGGCATCAGCATCTGTGGCCCTGAACTGGTCGAAAGAAAGCGGAGGCGGGCCATCCTTCTCGTTGAGCTTGAGCAGCTCCCCGTGGGTGCTTTTTGCCAGAGAGTAAAGCTCCTTGAGATCCGCTTTCTTGCTTCTCTTCCACACTGGCACAGTCATCATCAATTTCTAGGATCGAACTGCCTGCGGGAGCGCGCCCTGGTGACCGCATTCAGGTATGCGTTTGCTCCAGCCATATCCTCGGCTGCGGCGTCTATCACTAGCTTGTAGTATAACATCTGCCTCTCGTCGTTGTTGAAGATGGGCACATCCTCGGTAAGAATCATGTGCGAGCCCCTCCCGGATTTCTCCGCCTTTTCTAGCAGCTCCGCGTACTCTTTCTGTGGCATCTGCTGTATGTGGCTCTCAAGCCTCTTCATCAGAACAGGGAAAGCCTCCTGCATGATGGCGAGGTCGGCGGGCTCCATGCTTGCCTCCAGCTCCCCGCTCTTTTCCAGCTCGCTCTCCAGGAAGTTGGCGTACGCAGCGACCTTCACTATGTAACCGTCGTCAGCGTTCTCTGGCTTCGGCTTCGGGTTCAGCCCCGCATCCCGAACGTATCCGTTGGCCTGCTCCTCCAAGCCCTTCGCGTGCGCGTAGAGGTCGCCGAGCGTGCTCTTCCTCCCTTCTTTCTTCCTCTCTCCCCGGGTCTTTCCCATCCGGCTCCCTGCTAGCACTTGGCCAGCTAAGTTTAAATATGTATTATTATTAAGATTAATCAGCAAATATTCTCGTGCAGAACACAGATTACAGCCAATACAGCAACAAGAATATCGTGCTCAACGAGCTCATCGGGCTTAGGGTCAGGGTAGTCAAGTGCCTTGACAGGAAGCAGAGGGGCTTGTCAGGAACCGTAGTAGACGAGAGCAAGAACACTCTCGTAGTAGACACGGGCAACCGGCTCAAAAGGCTGGTAAAAGCAACGTCTACCTTTCGCTTTTATGCGGGAAGGAAGTCGTTTCTCGTAAACGGCCTCGAGATAAACTTCAGGCCTGACGAGAGAATAGAGAAGGGAATGAAGTTCTACAGGAAAAGGGAACTCTAATGGAATGCAACGATCCGAGGTGCCCGATACACGGGCAGCTGAAGACAAGAGGCACGCGCCTCTCAGGCCTAGTGGTGAGCAGCAAGGCCAAGAAGACTGCCATAGTCAGGATTGACTACACCCTTTACCTTCACAAGTACGAGCGATACCTTAGAAAGCACTCCAGGATAGCGGCCCACAATCCGGAATGCATAAACGCCAAGGCGGGGGACATGGTCGACCTTGCAGAGACCAGGAGGATAAGCAAGACGAAATCTTTCGCGATAACGGGCATAGTAAAGCCAAAGGCATAATCATGAGAGGTCTGGCAACAAAGATAAGCAGGACACTTGTTCCAATGTCAACGCTCACGTGCGCCGACAACAGCGGGGCGATGGAGTTCAGGATAATCAACAAGATAGGCAAGGGTCATGCGCACGGAAGGCTCGCCGCAGCGGGACTCTGCGACATAGTGATCGCGAGCGTGATAAAAGGCACCCCCACTTACCTGAAGAAACCCGTAAGGGTGGTCATAATCCGCCAGAGGGCTCCGATAAGGAGGACCAGCGGCATGAGAGTCAGATTCGAGGACAATGCGGGAATAATGGTCGGGGATGACAACCTGCCGATAGGCACGGAGGTCAAGGGGGCGATGGCAAGGGAGGTCGTCGAGAGGTATGCGAAGATTGCGGCAATCGCGTCAAGGATCGTTTAGTGTTTTTATGATTTCGAGTAGTCAACCAAGGAAGCAGAGGCTCTTCAGGTACAATGCGCCGAACCACATGAGGCAGAAGTTCGTGCATGCGCACGTATCCAAGGAGCTTGCGGCGAAGCTCGGGACAAAAAAGAGGAGCATCGGAATCAAGAGAGGGGACACGGTAAAGATAATGAGCGGGCAGAACAGAGGAAAGAGCGGCAAAATATTGAGCGTCGACCTCAATATGGCGGTGGTTTTTGTGGAGGGCATATCAAGGAAGACCGCAAAGGGCAAGGAGAAACCGATGCCGATAAGCGCTTCAAATGTTTACCTTACGGACATAGATCTGGGCGACAAACTCAGGGCGGCGAAGGTGGCACCTACGAAGATGGCGCCAGCAAAATCTGCGCCGGTGAAGTGAGGATATGGCAAGACACGGAAACTCAAGGCACTTGAACAGGCTCGCGGCGAGCAGATTCCCCAGAATCAGCAGGAAGACCGCGAAATATCTTGCAAAGCCCAGGCCCGGAAGGCATTTCCTGGAAGGCAGCGTCGCGCTCCTTGTGGTGCTGAGGGACAAGCTCGGGCTAGCTTCTATCAAGAATGAGGCCAAGAAGATAATAAAGGGCGGGCATGTCCAGATCAACGGCAAGCGCGTGACAGACGAGAAATACCCGATCGGATTCGGCGATGCCATCAAGCTGCTGCAATCGAAAGAGACATACGAAGTGGCTGTTGGCAGATATGGAGATATGAAGCTCCAAAAAGTTGAGGGCAAGGAGCCATCAAGATTGCTCAAGGTTGTCGGCAAATATCTCTCGAAAGGGAACAAGCTGATGGTGAGGCTTCACGACGGTTCAGTGATCAACGGCACAAAAGAAGTGAAGATTAATGATTCGGTTACGCTCGGAGAGAGGAAGATAAAGTCGGTGATAAGGTTCGAGAAGGGTGCAAAATGCCTTGTCATAAAAGGAGCCCACACCTCTGAAACAGGAGTCATCAAGGACATAAAGGCAGGAAGCGCCGTCAACCCTTCTGCAGTAAGGATTGAAAGCAGCTCTGGAGAATTCGAGACGCCCACTGAGAACGTGATGGTTGTCGGTGCTTGATCATGGCAAACCCTATGCAAGAGATAAAACTGGACAAGGTCGTGCTGAACATGGGCATAGGTCCGAACGAGGACAGATACGACAACGCGAAGGCGTTGCTCAAGAAGCTCACGGGCAGGGAGCCTGCATTCACAAAGGCGAAGAAGAGATTCCCTGAATTCGGGATTAAGAAGGGACAGGTGATCGGCACTGTCGTGACTCTGAGGAGCAAGAGGGCCGCTGATTTCCTGAGGTCTGCGCTAGATGCGAACAACAACGTGCTTCCAAGGGGCGCGATAGCGAACAACTCCGTGAACTTCGGCGTAAAGGAATACATCTACTTCAGCGGGATCAAGTACGATCCCAAGATAGGCATGCTCGGGCTCAATATCAACGTATCGTTCGCGAGGAAAGGCCTGCGCGTCGCACTAAGGAAAAAGAAGAACGGCAGAGTGGGAAAGAGGCAGAGGGTCATAGCTAAGGAAGAGCTGAAGCAGTACATGGAGAAGAACTTCGGGGCGAAGATTGCCGAAGGAGAATGATGATTAATATGGCAGAAAGTTACGAGAAGAAATTCAAGGGCAAGGGCCTGAGGAAGTGCAAGATATGCGGCAACCCGAGGGCTCTAATCAGGTCGTACAACCTCAATATCTGCAGGAGATGCTTCAGGGAGGTTGCCGACGACATAGGTTTTGAGAAGCTTTAGGTGCGCTTATGGCAGATCTGCTTTCGGAAAGCCTGAACAAGATAAAGACATACGAAAACCTGGGCAGGGAGGAGTGCACGGTAGCCTCGACAAGCCTGGTCAAGAGCGTGCTCGCCACGCTGCAGAAGAATGGATACATCGGCGGCATGGAAGAGATGCAGGACGGCAAGTTCAGGATAATCAAGGTCGCGCTTTCGAACAAGATAAACAACATAGGGGCCGTGAGGCCCAGGCACGCGGTCAAGGTCAGCGATTACCAGAGATACGAGAACAGGTACATACCTAGCAAGGATTTCGGCCTGCTGATAATCTCAACACCTGAGGGAATAATGAGCAACAGGGACGCGAAACAGAAGAGGATTGGCGGAAGACTGATAGCCTATGTTTACTAGTGACGCTTATGCAAGAAATCCAAATACCTAACGGAATAAAAGTGAGCCTGTCCGAGGACGGACAGCAGGTGTTGGTGAGCGGCAGGCTCGGCTCGACCGCTAAGCAGATAAACGAGAGGCTGATGAGTGTAAAGCTGGACGGAAGCAAGATATCGATTGCAGAAACGAAGAACAAGAAACTTTCAAAGAAGGCGGCGCTGGCCGCGCAGGCGTTCGCATCCGAGTTAAAATCGGCAATGGACGGGGTGGAGAGAGGAATGGAGAGGAGAATGAAGATTGTATTCGCGCACTTTCCGATGTCAATAGAGATAAAGGGTGGTGCTTTCCTTGCAAAGAATGTGCTCGGAGAGAAGAAACCGAGAGTTGCGAAGATAGTCGGCTCAACCAAGGTCGAAGTAAAGGGACAGGAAGTGACGATTAAGGGCGTAGATCCATATGATGTTGGCCAGACAGCAGCCAACATTCATAGGCTGTCATTCGTAAGAAGGAAGGACTCAAGGGTCTTCCAGGACGGCATCTACTTCGTTGAGGAGGAATAGTTGTGGCTGACAAAAAGAGGCATCCAAAGTTCAATGTTCCAAACTTCGGCGCAAAGAGCATGAAGCGCGTGAAGGCTAGATGGAGGAAGCAGCAGGGAATAGACAACAAGAAGAGGATAGACAAGCAAGGTTACGGTGCCACCCCAAAGATAGGCTACAAGAACTCCAAAGAGGTGAGGTTCGCTCGCCCCGAAGGAAAATGGGAGGTTCTCGTGCACAACTCGGCAGAACTCCTTTCAATCCAGAAAAGTGCGGATAAAATTGCGGTATTCGCGCATGACCTTTCAAAGAGAAAGAGGGCAGAGCTTCAGAAACTGGCAAATAGCAACGGCATATTGGTGCTGAACAAAGTGAAATAATGAGCGTAAAGTTCACGAAGAGGGCAGCTGCCGAAATTCTCGGCAGGGGCGAGAGCGCGATATGGATGAAACCCACTTTCATGGAGGAAGTGAAGAAGGCGCTTACCAGAGATGACGTGAGGAAACTGATAAAGGACGGAGTTATTGTTGCGGTCAAGCCGAAGGACGAGATCCACAAGAAGGCAAAGATAGAGAAAAGGAAAAGAGGACATGGAAAGAGGAAGGGAAGCCTAAAGGCGAGACAAGGAAGAGTTTGGGAAAAGAAAGTCAGATCGCAAAGATTCCTGCTTAAGAGACTGAAGCAGATAGGAAAGGTAGATAACGCGACATTCAAGAGATACTACCTTCTCATCAAGGGAAATGCGTTCCCTGACAAGAGGTCGCTGCTGCTGCACCTCAGCGATGATGGGATAAAGCTCACTGAAGAAGAGACGAAGCAGATGAATGAATACGCGAAGACAGCATACAAGTGAAAAAATGAGAAGCAAGACAATTCAAGAAGTAAAATTCAGAAGAAGAAGAGAGGGCGTCACCAACTACAAGAAGAGGCTGGCGCTTGTCAAGAGCGGCATGGAGCGAGTTGTAATAAGAAAGACGAACAAAAGAATTCTGGGACAGATTATTGCTTATGACGCGAAGGGCGACAAGGTAGTCGCCAGCGCGAACTCGGAAGAACTTACGAAGAAATTCAACTGGCCAAGCAGGAGCAACAGGTCTACGGCTTATCTTACCGGTCTTCTGCTAGCGAAAAAGGCAAAGGCAAAAGGCGAAGTAATCTTGGATACAGGGCTAACGAGGCCTGTGACCGCTTCGATACCTTTCGTGTTTGCGAAGGGCTGCATGGACGGCGGTCTGAAGCTTAAGGCGAATCTTGAAATCAAGGAAGAACTGTACAATGCTTCGCAGACGGCGAAGTACGCCGAGATGCTCAGGGGCAAACAGGAGCAATACAAGAAGCAGTTCAGCGCCTATACGAGCAAGGGAGTTTCGCCCGAGTCACTGCCAAAACTATTTAATGAGGTAAAGGCAAAGATATTGCAAGGAAGTTGATTAGTTTGTTTTACGGAAGACGGAGAAGAGAGGAGGAAGTAAAGCCGGCGTTCAGCATCGAGGCTTGGACCCCAAAGACCAAGCTGGGAGAGATGGTGAAGGAAGGCAAGATAACGAACATAGAGCAGATCTTCGCAATGGGCAAGCCCATAAAGGAGGTAGAGATAGTGGATGCCCTGCTTCCGGGATTGGAGACGAAGATAATCGAGACTGCCAGCGTCCAGAGAATGACCAAAGACGCAAGGAAGCAGAAGTACAGGACGACAATGATTATCGGTGACAAGAACGGCCACATAGGTATAGGCGTGGGGAAAGCGACAGAAGTAAGGCCGGCTATGGAAGAGGCGGCGAAGGACGCCAAGATGCACGTAATCAGCATCCCGCTTGGCTGCGGATCGTGGGAATGCAACTGCGGTACGGCCCACTCGCTACCAATTACACTAAGAGCAAAGGTTGGTACTGCGGAAATAATACTCAAGCCTGCTCCCAGGGGAGTAGGCGTTGTTGCCGGCGCGAACGCGAGGGCGGTTCTGGAGCTTGCAGGCATCAAGGACGTCTGGACCTTCGCGAGAGGAAGGACGAGGGACATCTACAACATGGGGCTTGCCACGTTCCTTGCTCTTAAGGGCCTGAACAGCATAAAGAACATCGAACAGCTGCAGGTCAAACAGTAGTCAACATTTCCTTAAGCGACGATAAATTGTTTTTTTGTGGGAGAATGAAGACGCAGCATAAAAAGAAGCTTGCGGTATTCGATTTCGATGGAACGCTAGTTTTCACAGATCCGGCACTCATTAAACATGCATTGAAGCTCACAGGAAAAATGATGTCAAAGAAAGAGATAAGGGCACTCCCGCATGAGATAAAGACGCCGATATACGAAGCGGCCAATCTGGATGTCGATATGTTTGCTCCAAATAAGTGGCTGATTGACAAGCTCAATAAGATGCACGACGAGGGCTACAAAATAGTGATTTTGACAGCAAGGCATGAAACTAGCAAAGCAGGCACTACTGAGTCGCTCAGAAGAGAAAAAGTGAATTATGACGAGCTTTACCACGACCCGGCTCTTGTAAGAATGCCCGATGAGGAATTCAAGGCAATCAAGCTAGCGGAAATAACCAAAGATTATGATGACGTGGAGATATACGAAGATAAACAGGAAAACGTAGATTTCCTTAAAGAAAAACTAGGTTCAAGGAAATTTTCCTATTTCTTAGTGGAAAAAGACAAATTCACCAAAATCTAGCGCACGAGAAAACTTTTTAACTTTATCCAGTATATTATGCTTGTCAAACGGCCATAGAAGCAGTGTAACACCGAAACCCATTCCGAACTTCGAAGTTAAGCCTGCTTTCGAAGCGAAATACTGCACATCGTGCGGGAAAGCGCTTTGCTGTTTGGCATTATGCTTATTGTGGGGAGATTGGTGGAAGCGGCTAAGGAGAAAAAGCTTGCTAAAAACGATCTATTGCAAATTAGCCTGGCTATTCCTATCACAGAACTTGAGAGAAAGAATGCTAGCGAGGAAGCAAAAAACCTTGACGAGCACTACAGGTGGTACGGCAAGTTCGCTGACGAAGTGACCTATTCTGGAGAATGCTCTGTCTGCGGAAGAAAACTAGATGACCGGGGAAGATGTGGTCACGAATCCGGAGGCAACTGACCATCAGACAGAGCGGGCTATGAGGAAATCAACCAATTCTCTCAGGTGCTTTTTCGCTTCCGACTCTTTCAGTTTGTCCTCTATACCATTCCATGCTTCGTTCACTATTTTTTTCTCCAGAGCAGTTACGTATTCCCTCGCATCATATTTTTTAATAATGTCAATTGCTTCAAAAATCAATCTTCTATTCTTGGTGTGCATCTTGAGTATCTGTGTGAGTCGCTTTTTGTCCTTCGCATCAGCCTTCCTAAGAGTATATATGACAAGAAGCGTGATTTTCCCCTCGCTTATATCGTCCCCCACGCCGCCCTTGCTCTTCGAAACTTTGCTTTCGTATATGTTCAGAACATCGTCTTGTATCTGGAACGCTACGCCTACAGTCGCACCAAAACGTCCCAGCTTGACAAGCGTATTTTCATCAACGTTGCAGAGGGCTCCAGCAAGCTTGCAGGCCATCTGAGCGAGCACGCCGGTTTTGTTGTAGCACATCTCCAGATACTCTGCCTCGGTTATCTTGAAAGGATTGACCAAGAACCTATGCCAGGCTATGTCTGTGGCCTGCCCGGTCGTCACCCTCAGCATTTCGCGTGCGTATATCTCCAGCATCCTGCTCTTTGTCTCCATGTCAAGTTTTTTGCTGTCAAGGAGCGCGACCAATGGAAAGTAGTAGAGAAAATCTCCCAAATTAAGTGATACATCAAGTCCGAATTTCACATGAACTGCCGGGGCCCCACGGCGTGTTGGTGAATCATCCTCAATGTCGTCATGGATCAACGTCGCATTGTGTATTATTTCTGGGATGATGGAAAACTCGACGAAGTGCTCTGGATTTCCTCCAAGAGCCTCTATCATAAGCAGCATAAGTACAGGTCTCCAACGTTTGCCGCCTAGGTTAAAAAGGTACCACGAAGGTTCGAGTATGCTTTTTGTTATTGCATCGTTGTCATATTTGTATGCGGCCCTTCCCAGCAGCCTTTCGATGTACTTGTCTGAGGATTTTGTGGTAAGGTACTCCTTTATTCTAGAGTTGACATAGGATGCCTTTGTTTTCAAGTAGTCTTCAAAATTGCCCTTTTCCATTGTAAATTTCCCAAATTATTCCGCAGGCAACGTATAAAAGTGGCTACTGGAGTTACGTCAATGCGCTAGACAGCCAGCTCTCCCTTTTCAATCTTTGCAATAACTTCGATTGCAGGCATGCCTTCGATTGTTATGTTCATGCTCTTGCAAGTTCCAGCAACCTGCTTCACCTTTTCCTTGAGAGAATGCCCGTACAGAGTCTTGTCCTTTGCCTTCGCGACGTTGACAAGCTGCTCCATAGTGATGTCTCCTGCGACCTCGTCCTTGGTCTTGGCTCCCTTCTGGATTCCAAGTTCCTTCAATATGAGGGCACTCGTAGGAGGTGCTCCAATTTCTACTCTATAGTTCTTCGTAGCCTGGTCTATGAATATCTTCACAGGGACCTTTATTCCTACATACCCTGCAGTCTGCTTGTTTACGTCCTCTATTATCTTGGCTACGTTCACTCCGAGTGGCCCCAGCACAGGCCCGAATGGCGGGCCGCTGGTGGCCTTTCCTCCTTCGATCAAACCGCTTACAGTTACTTCCGGCATATCTATCTAAACCCTTTCGGCTTTCTGAATTATCCTTGCGCTCGCGGCCTTTGTCGTCACAGGTATGGGGACCGCGACGTCCATGAGCTCCACGGTTATCTCTTCCTTAGTGGGCTCGACCTTGATCACCTTCGCCTTGTAGCCCTTGAAAGGTCCGCTCATGAACTCTATTATGTCATTCACGTTTATCTCCTGTGCGACCTTCTTGACCTCAAGCATCCTGTTAAGCTCCTGCTCAACGAGCGGCTTTGTCAGTATGCCCTTCACGTGGGGCTCGTCAAGTATCAGCTCCCTAGCAGCGTTCTCGTCCTGCGCCTCGAGTATTATGTAGCCCCTCATTCCTTCCGCGAGTATTATCGCATAGACCGGGATTCCGGGCGACTTCTCAAGCTTGTTCTGCAGGATGTCTGCAGTGATTCTCTCCTGGCTTGACGTTACCCTTACTATGAAGTACATAATTGCACTTTTACACTTTGCGTTCTCTTTTTATTCCTGAACCGTCAAACATTACTGATTGCATGCTTGCTATAAGAGCCCCAAGGGGCTCAGCTGAAGACCTGAGAAAATATCTGAAGAGAAAAGGCCTGCTCAGCGGCAAGTATAGAGTATTGGGCAAGAACGAATTTATATACTTTCCCGTCTCTTCGGAGAAGAGCGACGCCCTCGTGAAAAAAGCAAAGGAGCTCGGCGCAGAATTTACGGATGCGGATTTCAAGCTCCAGCATCCCGAGAGGGAGCGCAGGCCTGCGATGGGCTACGAGCTTTACGGCAGCATCGCAGTTATGGAGGCAGAGAAAGAGGAAGCGAAGAAGCTCGCAAAAGGGTTCATGCTTGCAAACAAGCGCATAGAGACTGTCCTCAAAAAGGGCGGCGCCGTAAGCGGAAAGTACAGGACAAGGAAATTCGTCTACGTAGCTGGCAAGAAAAACTACATCGCGAACTACAAGGAGAACGGCTGCGCTTTCGTATTCGACATAAGGAAGGTCTTCTTCTCGACAAAGCTGGGATACGAGCGCAACAGAATAGCGCATATGGCAAGGGACGGAGAAAAGGCAATAGTAATGTTCGCTGGCGTAGGGCCATTTGCAATAGAGATCGCAAAGCTCAACAAAAAGTCCAGGATAGTCGCTATCGAATTAAACTCTTATGCCTGCAAGTACATGCGGGAGAATGTCGAACTGAACAAAACTCCAAATGTCGCTGTAGAGTGTGGCGATGCGCAGAAGCTTTCTGAGAAGTACAGAGGATTCGCAGACAGAATCGTCATGCCTCTTCCGAAAGAGGCAGCAAACTTTCTTCCTTCTGCACTCAAGATGGGCAAAAAGAAGTGCGCGATGCACTACTACACGTTTTGCGAAACTGATAAGGTGAAGCAAGAGATAGCAAAGATAAGCGCTTCTTGCAAAGAAAACGGCAAAAAGTTCAAGCTGCTTGGATGGAGGACGGTGCGTCCATACTCCGCCAGGGAGATAGAGATTGTCGTGGACTTCATTGCCTGCTGAATAAGGCTATAAACCTTAATAGAAAATAGTATCCATGCAAAAAGCCCAATCTGCAATAGAATTCCTTACGACCTATTCCTGGGCATTCCTCATAATCGGCATCTTCGTGGTGCTTATACTCACGTCGGCCCTTGCCCCAGGAACAAATGCATCTACAAACATTCCAGAATCCTGTTATATATCTCCATCGCTCCCCTGCTCTCAGGCACTTATGCTCACAAACTCTATATCGACAAGTTTTTTTGTGCTCTTCCAAAACAACCTCGGCGTAACTCTCCTTTTCCCTCCTAATGCCATAACTGTAGTGCCCTCATACTATTCTAATTCCTCTTTCCTCGGTCAGTGCTTGCCGAGCAACGGTTTGATAGGGTCAGTAATAACGTGCAACGCTACCATCCCTGGCTATACCCCATCAGTAGGCTCGCAACTCAACCCTCGCTTCACACTAACATACCAAATATGTTCCCCCAAATGCACGAAGCAGGCATACAACACCACGGGAGTAGCTTCAACGGTTGCAACACTATACAAAAACTTGATATTTAACGTTCAGCTTCTAGATATTCCGGCAAATGGAAACATAGTGCTTAATTCAGTCTCCTACGCTAATAGTGTAAATGTGATATTCATATCCGGCGCCACCTATAGCATATATGCAGCTCCTCCAAACAGTTTTCTAACATTCAACAGTTGGATAGCATCAAGTAACGTGATTGTAGCGGCCGCTACCCAGTCGACCACTGCTAATGCAATAGGACCGGGAACACTTGAAGCAACTTTTCATTGAGTTCTATTCAAGCTACTTGTATATCGACTTGTAGACGTTCTTGCTGTCGTCAGTTATGACTATGCACTCGCCTTCGCACTCTATCAGGCATGCCTGGCAGAGTATGCATGCGGGCCCCTGGACAGCTACCGACAGCCCTCCGCTCGTGCCGTCGTTATCCTGCGCGAAGTGCTTGTGGCCGTCCTGTACGTTCTGCCACTTCTGCACTATCTCGGGCAGCGTCTGACCCTTCCACTGATGTTCAGGCGGCGCTGTGTCAGAGTTGGCTGCCGCGTTGTCTGCCCTGCTCTTCATTTCGAAGACTGCGACAGGGCATACGTCCTTGCAGTGCTGGCATCCAGTGCACCTCTCCTTTTCTACAAAAACATCCATGCTATCAGTTCGGATTTATTGCGCATTAAGTTTTAATAACGTTTTACCCCTTCTTGATTCAGGCAGGCGTGTACTCTCCAAGCTTGCTGAATGCGACTTCCAGGCTTTCCAGCTGCTTCCTCTGCAGCTTCTTGAGAATTATTCTACTGAGTTTTCTGGGCATCTGAGCAGGCTTACGCCACACTCACTGTAGAGTCTCTCACGAGTATGCTTGGCATGAAGTAGTTTGCCCCGTCAACGTCCCACGATGTCGACTGAACAGTGTCGTTCGCAGCGCACTCGGTATTCTTCAGCATCCTTATCATGTTGTCGGTTATCCTTATGCCTACCATCGAACTAATGTCCCTCTGCCTTATCGCAAACCTAGGTTCGCCTTTTTCTATGTAGACCGCAAGGTCTCTTGGCATCGTTGAGAAATCGCCTGTGAAAAAGTTCGAATATCGCGTGTACCACGTGTTTGTGACCAGTATGCCCTTGTCGACTTTGGCTATCAGTGCATCAATATCC
>CAZXIK010000014.1:0-13268 GCA_964640735.1 Microcaldota archaeon
GAGCTGTGCCAGATGCTCTTTCAGCAGCTCAAGGTCCACGGCCTCCGGCTGGTCAAAATTCAAATTTATCCCTTTCTTTTTTTCGGCTTCCATGAACTCAGCGCCCTTATAGTAATCGTCTATCGAGATGATCGTCGAGTCCTTGAAATACTGTTTCAATTTCTTTGCCACAGCACTCGTTTTGCCTGAGGCAGATCCTCCAGCAACAGCCACTATCGCTAACTCCTTTGTTTTGAGCACCTCGCTTATCATGTTTTTCGCAATGTCGATCCCATCCACAAGCCCGTATGACGGTTTCACAACCTCGTTGCTAACTCCTCCTGAAAGGGCAAGGTTCCTGTTGTTGAAGCGCCCATCGAAGGTCACCTCGTGGGCAAGCCAATCCGGCGGGGAGAATGCGCTTGCCGCTTGCTCCGAATCAAACTCCACCTCTCCGGTGATGAGGTTGCGGAAAGCCCCTTTGTATACGTTGATCTCCACCTCCTTGCCTCCATAAGGAACAATGAACCTTGTCTTTTCTATCTCCACTCCTTTGTGAAGCGGCTTGAGCCTTTCGAATGCTTCCTTCGAGATCTCCACCTCGATCTCCTTCCTCACCATGCCGCTGCCTAGCTTGACGGTCATGAAGTGCCTGTCATCAAGTTTCCTTATGCGCAGCTCCTTGTCCTTCTCTGAAACAATGTAGAACTGCTCTATCTCGTGCCTCTTCGCCTCCCCGATGTCCGGAAGCTTCGACGTGTCTATTACAAATCGTCTTTCAATCTCATTATGAGCGGCGCCCATAAACCCCAAAGCTATATTTAATGCGTCTCTATATAACTGCTCCTCTGGCTAAATTGTATCTTCCAGCAGCGCCAAGAATGTTCCAATCAGCTATCGGAAACATATTTCAATGCTAATGCCGAAATCAAACCATGGGCGCCACGGCAAACGCGCTTATCGCGCTGAGCCTAATAATTTTTCTGCTCATAATAGCAGAAGTTTTCTTGCCAAAAGACATCTCAGAGTTGCTCTTGATATCGCTTGCGCTGATACTTGTAATATCAGTATCCGTTTTCCTCTCCGTCCGGTTGCATTATGGTTCCATGAGGCTAATAATACTCGGAATAGCCCTTATTCTCGCCGGAGTGGCGCTCTGGTACTTCGCTGACAAGCTTGAGAACTATGCAGGCGTGTGGGCTGGCATTACGATGGTGATCGCTGGCACAATAATCTGGATATGGGGCGATGAAAAGGGCGGCGCCCTGAATAAGCAAATCGCAAAGTACATGTCTGACATATCGGCAGAAAGAAGCCGCTAAATAAACCGAAGGGAGAAAGCTGGAGCCATACAGAAGGCGGGGCGCATACGGTCAGATGCTGCCCGCGGCTTAACTTCAGCAAGATGCCACGGCTTTAGTCAGGGAGGACGTTGGGAATGCATCGTCTTTCTGCGCTGCCGGCATAACTGTATTAAATGTTATCGAATGCAAAATAAATGCGGTTGAGATGAAGGCACAGTCACAAATAATACCGAAGGCAGAGCTCAAGCGCAAGATAAAACGCAGATACAGGGTCAAGGACCCGCACAAGGAGATTTATAACAAGGAGTACCAGGAGGTTGCGTACAAGCACATGTGTCCGGTATGCGGTAATATGATGGATGAAAATGGAATGTGCGCATGCGGCGCAGGGGGTTCTTGATTAGAATACCCGTTTAGCCTCTACCATTTTGCTCAGGTCCGTTATGCCAGATCCGTTGTCATCTATATCCTGAAGCGCGGGATATCTCTCCATGTAATTCGGTATGTTGGCCTTTATTCGTTCCTCATAGGTTGACAAGAGTTCGTTCTTATAGAATATCCCGACCGGTATCCTGTCTTCCCCGATGTATGCGTTCTTTGTCGCCTGCGCCATCTTCGCCAATGTTTCCGCCTGGTCATGAACTTCAGGGTCGTCCGTAAGTTTGAATATCCGTTCCCTGTACCAATCGTTCGTGTTTATGTTGTTGTATGTAGGGCATGGCTGCAGAACGTCTACCAGAGACATGCCCCTGTGCATCACGGCCTGCTTTATGAGGTCCTTTGTCAACGCGGTGTCATACGCAAAACTTCGCGCAACGAACGTATAGCCCGATGCGACGGCCAGCGCTACTGGATTTATCGATTCATTTATGTTGGGTTTCGGCAAGGATTTGGTCTGCTCTCCAAGCGGCATCGTCGGCGAGGCCTGCCCCTTTGTAAGGCCATACACCCTGTTGTCATGGACTATCAAGGCAATCGATGCATTCCTTCTGCCGGCGCTGACAAAATGGCCGATACCTATGCCGTATGTATCCCCATCGCCAGCGTTCACTATCACTTTGAGGCTCGGGTTGGCGAGTTTTATTCCGAGCGCAAACGCCAGCGATCTGCCGTGCAGCGTGTGAACCCCTCCTATCGGCCCGGAGACAAAATGTGGCAGCTTTCCCGAGCAGCCTATCCCTGAAACCAGCACAGCGTCGGTAAAGTCCAGTTTCATTTCGCTTAGCGCGATCTCCATCGACCGCAGTATGCCGAAATCCCCGCAGCCCGCGCACCAGTCGTTGAACTCTACTGCCTCATTTTCCTCCATCCAAAACCACCCTTTTTGTGTTGTTTTCGGCAATATCCTTCACGGCGTCTATGAGCTCGTCCCTTGCGATAGGCCTGCCATTCCACTTCAGTATATAGTTGGTCGGCTTTATGCCGGTGCGCTCAGTGAGCGTCTCGGCGCCCTGCGCATTGTAGTTGTTCTCAACGGCTATCACGCGTTTCTTGCCCTCAAGCGCCTTCGCCATGATTCCTGCAGGATACGGGCTGAAGACCCTTACCTGTATCATCTCCGCGGCAACTCCCCCGTTCTCCAATTCTTCAAGGGCGTCGATTATCGCGCCTTTCGGCGAACCCCAGGTGAGCAGCACCGTATCTGCGTCTCCAACAACCCTCGCTTGCTGCTCGTCGGCCAAATACTTCGCCGCGTGCCCAAGCTTCTTCATCCGCTTTTCGTACATCGCCGTCCTGTTCGATGACTCTTCTGCTATGTGCCCGTATTCATTGTGTTCGTCCCCTGTGTAGTACATCTGCGCATGCCCGAGGAACGCTCTTGGGGATATGCCGCTGTCGCTGAACGCGAAACGCTTGTAATGTTCGGGATCTTCAGGATAGACTATTTCGCCCCTTTCTATTTTGACCTTGTTTGAGTACATCGATTCCTCATCCACTACCGAATAGGAATTCGCTATGCACTTTTCCACTATGTGTATCGCTGGGGTCTGGCACATCTCCGCCAGGTTCATTGCCAATGCAGCATCGCTGAAGACCTCGCCATGGTCTCCCGAAGCGAGCACAATGCGCGGAAATTCTCCATGCCCTGCGTTCAGGGCGAGCTTCAGGTCTGACTGGCCGCTCCTCGTAGGCAAACCAGTGGAAGGCGCGCCGCGCATGTAGTAGGTCACAACAACCGGAACTTCGTTCATGCCTGCCCAGCTTATGCCTTCGTTCATCAATGAAAACCCCGGGCCGGATGTGGCAGTAGCCGATCTCGCGCCGGTAAGTGCGGCCCCAACGGCGGCGTTTATTGCAGCGATCTCGTCCTCTGTCTGAACAACGACCGCCCCCTGGGTCTCGCCCGCCTTTGCCCGCAGCAGCTGGTTCTCTTCTATATAGGTGCTCTCGTCGGACGCCGGAGTTATCGGATAGTAGGACTGGAATCGCAAACCTGCGGAGAGCTTTCCAAGCGCGGAGAAGGTGTTGCCATCAAACTGCACCCTATGTCCGGTCTTCGGCAGCTCCTTCAATGAATACAAATCGCTTGCCGACCCGATGCCGGCCTGCGCTGCTAGAATGTTAAGCTTGATGAATGCCTGCTTGTTTGAAAATGCCTGCGTTATCGAATCATTCAAGTGGCCGGCATCCAAGCCTAGCAGTGCAAACGATGCGCCAACGCATATTATGTTCCTTGCCCTTTCAGCCAGCAGGGGGTCCGTCTTGAGCTCGTTCATTATGTTCCTCATCAGCGCGCCATAATCTACCGGCACTGTCTTGACGCCTCTGCCGCCAAGATACTTCACAATGTCCGATATGGTTGTGCCGTGCCCTGCCCTCTCGAGCACCGCCACCTGCCTTTTCAGCAGCTCCGGCTCCATGGACCTTATCTTCCCGATCTCGACCGGTTCATGCGCCTTGTCATATACCATGACGCCCTTCACGTCATCAAAATGCTGGAAGACAGTTTCAGCATCGAATGCCGTGAGGATGTCCACTTTCGTGTCGATGCTGTGCTGGACTTTCTCGCTCAACACTGCATTGAAATAGCTGTGCCTGCCTTTTATGTTCGAGAAGTACTCCCTGCTGCCAAACACGTAATAGCCGGCTCTGGCAACGGCCGCGCCGAATATGCTCGCCGCCGTGTCGACGCCTGTGCCCTGCGCGCCCCCGATGAGCCAGTTTATCCTCAATATAGCCGCCTCCAGTGCAGAAAACAACTTGCCAATACTTGCCAATCAAAGTATAAATAAGGCACGCCCATGGAGCGCCATCTCCTGGCAATTCCATTGTCCCAGAGCGAATCGGGAAATGTGTGCTATGCGATTGATTTCACCTGAGGGAAAACTTGCGCCTTTAGTGCGAGATATTTATATATGAGAAAGTGCTTCAAGTTTGAATTGGGATGCGCGGCTCCCCGCGGGCAGAGAGCATGTTTTCAGCTACAATCAAAAGGGCGGACCAAAAGCTGGCGAAGATTGGCCTGCACTTCGCCTTCGAAATAAGAAGGACAAAGCGCGAAAGCTGGCTGGCGGGAGACGGCAAAACCATCTACCTAAATCCGGAAGACAGGAAAGTGGCAATGCTGGCGGAGGAATCGGAACTCCACATAGTGCTGCATGAGTGCGGGCACATACTTTTGGACAAGAATCCGTCGATCAAAGAGAACCCTGAGGCGCTGTCTCTTTTTGGGGACCTGAACGTGCCCTACAGGAGAAACCTCTCGCAAAAGCGCGAAAGCCCAGATTTCATATCGCACTATGCGCAGGTACATCCCGAGGACAACTTTGCTGAGGCTTTTGCAGTTTACGCCAATAACGAGGGCAGCCTGAAGAAACTTAGGATTCTGGTGCGCAATAAGCACAAATCCAAAATAGTAATGGAGCAATTTCTCTGGCTGCGTCGCTTCCTGGGCAATGGCGGGCACATTGCAAGAGCATAGGGCTTTGACAGATCGAGCGCGGCTGATTTTAGTCCGTCCTGTTCCTTCCTAGAGGTTTCTGCGATGTCCGTGTGCATAGGGGGCGAGGGCACGCCTGCTAGGCCCTTTTCTTGATTTTCGATGAGAGATAGAAACCCGTGCTGAGGAAAATGATTCCGAGGAAATCGGTGTAGGGAAGAAGCTCGGGGATTGCAAACCTCGCGAGGATTCCTCCTATTGCGGGAACCGCTGCGCCAAGCGCTATAAGAATCGTGTAGGGCTTTCTCCATTTCATGTAGCTGTAGAGGGCCCCGCCTATGAAGGTTATCCCGCCCGGAATGTTGATGACCGGCGCTAGCATTCTCACGGAAGACGGGAGCGCAAGGCCTCCGACCACTAGGTTTTTGAGCACATTCAGATCAACAGGCGCGAAAGCGAGGCTTATCGCAAGCATCGCGGCCGCCAACACGTTGAACCAAGCATAAAGAGAGATGATCGTTTTCCTAGAGCTGACCAAGGCGAGAGTGCCGGCGCCCAGGAAGCCGGCCAGGGAGATCGCAGAGAAGTAGTAGAGCTTGTATAGCAGAATAGGCCAGCCAAAAATAAGCGCGTACATCTGAGCAAATGCGGAAATTGCCCAGAGCACCATGCCCGCAGCCCAGAGAAGATGGTGCAGATGCCCCTTTTTAAGATAGGCGTTCAGCAGGTCATACGATACTGCAGAAGCTATCGCGCCAACCAGAAGCGGTAATAGCCACTCGAAGGCCATGCTTAGTGGTGCGAACGCCAGATTAATATGGATTTGCAGACGCCGATGGCTCAGTCTGCCGCAACAGCATAAATATCTTTCATAGCTATCCTCTCTGGTCAGCATGGCGGATTTCCTTTCGATAGCCATAGTGCTTTTCCTTGTCGGGCTTGGCAGCTTCACAGCGCTCAGATTCAAACTGCCAGCCCTGGTTGTCTTCCTGATGCTCGGCGTCCTGATAAGCGCGGTCGGGATAGTGAAGCAGGACGTGATAACCAACTTCCTCTCGGAACTAGGAAGCATACTGCTGCTTTTTGTAATAGGGACTGAGTTCTCGGTCTACAAGCTGCTCAGGGCCGGATTCAAGAAGGGCATAATGATAGCCGTGATAGAAATCATCCTGGCCTTTTCCATACTCTACTACGTCCTCTCTACGAGATTCGATCCTAACTCTGCGATACTGCTCTCCCTGGCCTTTTCGATAAGCAGCACAGGCATATCGCTCAAGCTGCTCCAGGAGCTTCACCTCAAGAGGCATTCAGCGGTGGCGCTTGTCGCAGAAGTCAACGTGATAGAGGACTTTATAGCTGTCCTGGTATTCACGATAATCAGCACTTTCACCGCCGCCGCGAACCAATCGGTGAATGCGGTAGTCGCTTCGCTCCTCTACTCGCTGCTGATGTTCGTGGTCGCTTACTACGCCTTCTACTACGTTTTCAACAAGCTGATAGGACGCTATCAGATAAGCGAGGATGACCTGCTCGTCCTGTCCCTCGGCATTCTCCTCGGCTTCGTTTTCATAGCGAACTACCTCGGCCTGTCCACCGCTTTCGGGGCTTACATAGCCGGAAGCATAGTGAGCAGCTGGAAGGAGCGTGGCGAGCGGATAGAGAGGAACATCAAAAGATTCTCCTATGTGTTTATATCGTTCTTCTTTGTGATGATAGGGCTCAGAGTGGATATCGGCTCCGTGGACCTCTCGCTGCTTTTGCTTATGCTGCCCCTCGTCCTATTCGCAAAATTCGCCGGTGTGTTTTTCGGGAGCCGGTCGGCGCTCAGTTCGCTGAAAACCGCAGCGTTCATTTCGTTCTCGATGCTTCCGATAGGCGAGCTGTCCCTTATAATAATAAACGCAGGGATAAACGCGTCCCTGCTGCCGCAGAGCTACCTCGGTCTCGCAGCGTTCATCGTCTTCTTCTCGACGATCATCTCTTTCATTCTGCTGATAAAGACGCAGACGGTGCTCTCCGTGGCGAGGAAGATAGAGAAGGAGGTATAGTCAGGCCCGTGAAGAAGACCGGGTTTTTCGAATCTATTTACCGATGTCGGAAAATTCCGAGCAAATGAATATATAAGTAATGAGCGATGGACTTAGCGGGAAGGTGACCTGATGTACAAGATGGCTGTGGGCGTATACGTTTGCGATTACCACGCCCGAGGGGCAAAAGATAAAATAAAAGGATGGACATCCAAAGGCCCCAACACCGAAGACGAAGATATTCCCGAATGCAGCTTTGAAGGCTGCGGAAACGCCGCAAAAGAAATAGTATCCGGTGCAGCTGAAATAACAGTGCCTGGGAACATATGGATGCTTGGGAGGGTATGCGGACGGCATGCGGCACAAATTAAAAAGGAAGCGGGCAAAGACAAATGGGCTAGCGAAGCTCACGATGAAGGTTCAGATTGCGATGTTGACGATTGCAGTTCGGCAGCCGCTGAAGACATGATCCTTTTGGCAGATTTTCGGTGAATTTTCGGTCCCCAAAACAACCTTTTTCTAGTTTCGCCAAGTTTTTTCTTTGCAGCTTCTGGTGGTTGCTTTCCTTTGTTCCAAGAGGGTTTACCCAAGCGTGCCATTTCACATTTTTTGCTTAGATTCCTCTCTATGATGGCGACCTGACCAATTTTGTGTCCTTTCTTTAAAAGGTAACTTTCTTGTTATAGCTATATCCCTTTAATCATACGGGATGCCGCGATATGGGCGTTACGTGAGAATCGGGGAACAGATATACAATGATATGCAATTCTGTAGCTCCCCAGACTGCGCTACAGGAACCATTAAATAAATGAAGGTGACAATATATTGTCACCTTGACGATATGACAATAGAAACGGAGCTTACGAAACATGTGCAATTGCAGAAAGCGAGGCTGCAGGACGAGATAGCCAGGGCGCTTGCGCTGGAAGGCAGGGGTACTGTATTTCATGGGGGAACGGGAATATGGCGTTGTTTCAGTGGTGGTAGATTCTCACAAGATGTTGATGTGTACGTCTGGAAAGAGAGTAAGCTAAATGGAATTCTGAACAGATTGAAGCTTGCAGGTCTGCAGGCATACAGAGGAAGGCAGAGACGATACAATTGCTATACTATATCGAATGACGCTACGGAGGTATCTATACAAGTAAATGAGCGCAAAGTCAATGGCGTATTGAGGAATTACGAGGCTGTTTCTGGCTCGTACATTTCGCTCTATATACTGGATCCCCAGACCCTATTCAAAGAGAAGATTGAGACTTACAGAAACAGAAGAGAGGAGAGAGATGTTTATGATCTGAAAGTGCTTACAGGGTACGTTGAGAAGGGTAGTGTCAGGCGTGTGCTTTCTGCGTTTCTGGCTGACATAAAAGAACCGAGTGATCGGGGGTCACTAAAGGATGTAGTATACAAAGAAGCACCGCCGAGCTTCGAAGATCTTGTAGAATATCTGAATGCGTGGGTGAAGCGATGAAATATGTAAAAGAGTTCATCGAGCGCTTCAGCAAGTATCCGCTCTTCACATTCAACGATGCAAGGCTGGTTATAGAGGATATTGGTGGGCCTTCAGGCTCATACACGAGGAGATTCCTGTACTTGATGCTAAAGAAGGGACGTATCTATAGAGTGACAAAAGGCTACTACGCAGTTAAAAAGGATCTTGAAGTTGTGGGCCTGGCGTTCGAACCTTATTATTATGGACTGGGTTATGCTCTAACTCACCATGGGATGTGGGAGCAACAGGCGAATATCACAGTAATAACCACAAAAGCGGTTAATGAGGGAATTCGCATTATCTTTGGCAACAATGTCATATTCAAGAGGATACCTGAGAAATTCTTTTTCGGCTATGAGTCCATCCAAATGGGCAACTACAGCATACACATATCCGACCTGGAGAAAACATTGATAGACGTCGTCTACTTCAAGAATCAGTATGCAGACTACGTTTTTAGAAATATCTCAAAGAAAGTGGATAAGAAAAAACTGCGCAGGTACCTTATAAGTTATGATGATAGGGTAAAGGAGAGAGTTGAAGAGATTGCCAATATTCGTTAGTAACATAGAGCGCTTTTTGAACGGAAAACCTCAGAATAAGTTCAACTGAGGTGCAAAATCTTCGCTTTATATAGAACCCCCGAGTTCTACGGGGAGGCCGAGATTTGAACTCGGGTCTTCAGGTCCCAAACCTGAAAGCCTGCCAGGCTAGCCTACCTCCCCTGACTCTGATATCTATGTTTTGATTATATTAAGCCCTCCTCCGATTACAGGAAAAGTTCTGCTGTCCTTTTTCTTTTCGCCAACCAGTACCAGCTTGTAAGAATTTCCGCTTATCGTTTTTTCAACAACAGCTTCTCCGCGGCCGTCAGTTATTCCTACAAATATTTTTTCACCCAAATAAAATAACTGAACCTTTGCTCCCTCTCTAGCTTCCCCCTTTTCGTTGGTTAGTCTAATTCGCATCTCTTTTTTCCGATCTTCTTGT
Organism: Microcaldota archaeon; assembly: GCA_964640735.1. Taxonomy (GTDB): domain Archaea; phylum Micrarchaeota; class Micrarchaeia; order Micrarchaeales; family CABMGC01; genus JAJYVH01. The sequence goes on from CAZXIK010000014.1 coordinate 9,673, forward strand.
TTTTCAGTCTCTTTCTCAAATGCCTCATCCAAAGTGTGTTGTTTCACTTTAACGAAAATCGAGTCTTCCTGGAGTCTTTCGCCGTCCCTGACTTGGATGAAAGTCAGCGCGCAGACTCTCTGCTCCAAGGATCTCAATCTGTCGGTAAGCACATCCTTCTGTTCCTCGCCGAATATCAGGTCGGCAGCCGCATACTTGGCCAGATCCGCGCTCTGCCTGAAATAGAGTTTTGTCTGGCAGAGCCTTCTGATTGCGGGCTCTATGTCTGTCACATTATGCGTTACCAGCATCATTCCAACGCCCTTCTTCCGGAAATCCTGTATCCTTTGCATGAGGTCCAGCGTGGCTGCCGAATAGTCTGCGGATCTGAAAACCATCTGCGCCTCCTCCAGGCACAGCAGCATCCGAAGGCTCCTGCCGCCCCTGGTGTCGAGCTCATCAGAGATGCTGTAGAGCTGGTTCATTATCAGGGCGTAGAAAAACGGTTTCATTTTGTTGCTTACCCTGGAAAGGTCAAAAACAACGCCTCTCTGCATAAGGCTATGAAAATTAACGCCTTCCCTTCTAGAAAACTCCGTCCTGTTGAGCATCGACCTCAGATTCTCCAGCGAAGCCCTTATGTTTTCCCCGTGTTTCGTGTACTTCGCTCCCGTGCTTGTCCTTTTTGCATGCTGCTCTATGATTATTTCCTCCACTTCTTCATAGACCTGAACGGGATCAGGGTCTCTGCAATTCCCGTAGATTTTCCTGAAAGCGGAAAGCAGGCACTTCTCCAGCGAGCCGGTGTACGGGCCCGCATCAGAGGCCGAAGCCAGCAGCATCGCCAGATTCTCATAGAACTTTTCGATGCTTATGTCGGCGTCGCATTTGAAGAAGTTGAATCCTGCGTCGGAACCGCACAGCCTCGCGACCTCCAGCCCGTTCGCCTTTCCGAACGCGTTCCACTCGCTTGTCGGGGAGATTATCGCCATCCTGGATCCTTCAGCGGATGAAACCTGATGCAAAATGTTCATGGCAGCCATGGTCTTCCCCGTTCCCGGAACGCCGCTTATCAACGTGCCCAGAGTCAGCGACTCAGCCTCGATCCTTGCCAGTTCGCTTCCCTCTGCAGCAGAGCCGTGGAGCTGTACGCCCAGCACTATCCTGCCTTCTGATGACGTCCTTCGCGTCGCAATCATCTTGTTTGCCTTGGTTTTGTCGGAGAATCCGAGCATGGATGCTGCGTATGAGAAATCAAATGGCAGCGCCTCCGTGTGCGCTGCCGTGAAATAAGCCGCTTCCAAGCCTTCAGCCTTCAGCGGCCTTTCCTCCAGCATTAAGAATCTCGAACGCAGGTAATCGTATACCGGCTTGTAGTTTCCACATAGGCACACGGATACTTTGTACACATTGCCGTTCGCAAGCATTGCGCTGTTAAGCATCTCGAGGATTTCGGTCAAGAAGTTCCTTTCTCCAGACCCGTAGTAGAGATCAATGTGCTTGGAAGAGGTCTCCGATCCGGCATCCATCCTTGTGCTGGCGCTTTTTGTCATGCCCTTCTCTAATCCGCTGAGCATCTCTTCGGTTTTGAACTTCGCAGATTCCACCTCCTCCGGTTCTGCAGGTACGAAATTGGCAAGCAGCGTAGCGTCAAGGCCTGAAAACAGCCTATAGAGGCTATCCATGGTCCCCCTTTTCATTTTCGGTTCGAACGCAACAAGATAAAGGATGCCGCCGTGTATCTCCAGTTCAGCCCTATGCCCTGAAGCTTTCAGGCCGTGGATGGCGTTCTCCATTCTCTTGGTTGTCTGCTCCTCTTCAGCAATGACAAAGGTCTCGCCGGTCTGAAGCTTGTGGCACAGCATGAATTGCCTCCCCAGCGCAGCCTCCACGAACATGATCCTGTCGAGTTCTTCAGGGATCTCCGTAATTCTCCTTATGTCCAGCCGCCCCACGCCCTAGCCTTTTACTTAAGTATAATAATATATATTCAAATATATATTTAATACTAGGCTATTAGATTAAAATCAGCAAGTGCGCCTACATCAGCAGCACTCCGCCATCCACCACTATCTGCGTGCCTGTCATGTAGCTGGACATCTCTGAAGCCAGGAAGAGCGCGGCTTTACCTATATCGTCAGGGTCCCCGAATCTTCCCATCGGTATCTTGGCCAGAAATTCCGCAAGCACCTTCTTCATGTCAACCCCAGGCACAGGCGGCATGTCCTGCTGCATCTTCGCCACCCCAGGCGTGAGCACGCCTCCCGGGGCTATCGCGTTCACCCAGATGCCATACGGCGCCAGCTCTAGCGCTATGTTCTTGGTGAAGCCCCAGACCCCGTGCTTTGAAGCGTCATAGTGAGCAAGGCCTACCGATGACGGATGAAGGGCGTCTATCGAGGTTATGTTTATTATCTTCCCGCCCTTCTTTTTGGCTATCATCTGCTCAGAGGCGTACTTGGTGCACAGGAACACGCCCTTGAGGTTGACCGAGAGCACGCGATCGAAGTCATCCAGCGTCATCTGCCTTAGCGGAATCTCGGGAAATATGCCAGCGTTGTTGACAAGGATGTCTATCCCGCCTAGTCTGTCCGTAGTCTCGTTCACCATCCTCTTCACGCTCCCCTCGTCAGAGACGTCCGTTTGTATCGCGATGGCTTTCCAGCCTTTTGCTGAAAGCCCGGCAGCTGCCTTCTCGCCCTCGTCCTTCGTCCTGTTGGCTATGGCTACGCTCGCGCCCGCTTCTGCCAGCCTGTATGCAATCCCGTAGCCTATGCCCACCGATCCGCCCGTTACAATCGCAGTTTTGCCTGTCAGGTCTAGAAGTTTAGAGAGCTCCTCCATGATCAGCACCCGTATAACAAATCCCGTGCCAGATTAATAAGCATCCTTCCAAGGCGCTGCCGCGCCGCGCCCAGCAAAGCAGTATTAAATATTCTGAATCCTTATTATTGTCATTGGCTGGGGCGATAGGATGCAAGCGTATTCAGCGGAAGACGGAGAGAAGCTTGTGAAAGCGGCGAGGAACGCCATAGAGCTTTGCATCGGCGCGCACGAATTCAAGAATGAGATGATCGAGAGGACGCTCACCGATTTCACGCAGAAGCACGGAGTTTTTGTCACAGTATACCATTATCCGACAAGGACTCTGAGAGGATGCATCGGTTTTTCAGAGGGCATAGGCGAATTGAGAAAACTGCTTGTGGAGGCCGCAATTGCAGCGGCGACAGAAGACCCGCGTTTCGTTCCTGTATCGCACTTGGAATTCGAGCATGACATCATAGAAGTAAGCATTCTTTCCAAACCGGAGCGCATGCACGGCGATGCGGAGCAGATAAAGAGGCAGATAAGGATAGGAAGGGACGGTTTGATGATAGAGTACGGATACCACAAGGGGCTGCTTCTCCCCATGGTCGGCGTCGAGGAGCGATGGAGCGTGCCGCAGTTCCTGGACAACGTCTGCCTCAAGGCAGGCCTGCCGGAACACACGTGGAGGAATGGCACTGCCACCCTGTACAAATTCTCAACCCAGGTCTTCTCCGAAATCGAACCCAAGGGCAGGATAAGGGAGGTCGCACTCGAAAAGCTGTGAACGGCCAGGTTCCACAAAGTGTAAA
>CAZXIK010000015.1:0-12510 GCA_964640735.1 Microcaldota archaeon
AGAGGAGATTATGACAAGGAAACCTCGGGCTTTAGCCCGAGGAGGATGTCATAATACCAAATGCCTCTATAACCGCTTTGGATTTACAAAATGGGAAAATCTTGGCGATAGGAAGCAAAAAGGTTCCTAAGGAATTGCTGGAGTCAATCTAGATCTCTACGGAGAGTTCTCCGTTTGCCCCCTCTGTGATTTTGTATATCTTGGTGTCGTGGACCCAGTTGGTATCCTTGTTTGCCCTTCCCGTCATTATGTTATAGGCTCCAGAGTGCCAGGGGCATATGATCTCATCGCCCTCAACAGAGCCCTCGTCAAGCGGGCCCTCCTCATGCGTGCAAACCGCATTCAGCGCGTAGACCTTGCCCCTGTGCATGACTATGGCAAGCCTTCTGCCCTGGACCGTTTCTCCAGTGGGCGAGTCTTCTTTCAAATCATTCTTGGTGAGCTTGAGCTTGAATGCTGCCATATATCTCCATCGCAACCGAATTTTATATACCTTCTCCAGTCATCGCTGGAAGATATAAAAATCCTCAGTGGCAATCCAACTTGATGAACAAAATGAAAGGGAGGGTTGAAGGGATAATGGGCAACAGAGAGATAGTGATCTTCGGATACGACACTTTCGATGCCGCAATGAACATGGCTGTGGACGAGGTGCTCATGGAACGTGCTGAAAGAGAGAAAAAGACGTTCATCCGGTTCTATGATTTTGCCAAGAAGGCGGTTATCCTTGCAAAATCAGATCATATAAACCTGGTGAAGCAGTCGAACCTTGGCGGCACGGAGCTGACAAGACGCATAAGTGGCGGAAGCGCAATCAGGCTGGACGAGAATGTGCTGTCTTATTCTGTGATAGGGCCGCTTGATCTTTACCGTGAGGAAGGGATAGGGGTAACGCAGGCGCTGCACCAGCAAGTAGGCAAAATCGTCATCCAGGCGATAGCAGAAACTGCAAAAATGGATCCTGGCGATTTGAAACTGGGCCCAAGCGGATTTGCTGTTTACGCTGATGGAGGCCGCATAGCAAGCCATGGGCAGCACCTTACCCTCAACCATTCATTCCTTTATCATGGGGTTGTTCCCGTAGGGCGGTGGGACGCTGACGCCATTGAACGGGTTATAAGGCTGCCTCAGGGCGAATACGAGGACCTGAAGCGCTCCCCAAGCCTGCGGGACCTTGCCCGCGATGAGAATGGGAGCATAGCAGCATACAAAGAAAGCTTCATCAAAAGTTTCCTCTCCTCGATCCCTAAACTAAACGTGGCAAAAATATCGGATGCTGAAAAGGCTGAAGTCATGAGCCTGGCCCTCGAGGCAAAGGAGAAGAGATACGCTAACCCGGCCTGGATATACCAGGACGACGAGAGCCTGAACCAGGAGCCGAGCTTCTGCTTCCTGCGCGGCAAGAAACCGGATCAGGGCAAAAATAACGCTAATGCTTAAATAAGGCGCAATCGATTCCTACCTAGATCCAATGAGCCAGGAAACCGACCTTGTCAAAAAGCTGCAGCCGGCACCGAGCTCCGCGACTTACTCTGACAGGCTTAAGGAAGCTGTCCGTGAGGTCAATTCGCTGTTTGAGCTGGAGAGGACGCAAAGGCTAAGGAACAGCATAAAGGAAGCCGTAGGCATGGCCGGCGGCGTGGCAACCACCGCTCTCGCATCCCATTATGTCAGCATTCTAGCCTTGCCAATCGGCATAGCAGTCTCCTACTTCTGCGGAATCAAGCTCGCGCACAGAAAAGAGCCTTCCTCGAAGCTAGACTTCGAAACCCTTAACGAAAGGACGAAAATCATGCTAGTGGAGATGGAAGCGGGATACCAGGTCCGGGCAGAGGACATCCTTAGGCAGGAAAGGCTATTGCTGCGCGACTCAAAGAAGCCCAAATAAACCGAGCAGCAAACCTGATCGCGGATCAAAATTTTTATCAGTGCCTATTCCGATTCTAAAGTTTTTCTCTGGAGACCGCTGAAAATTCTGGCAATTCCCCCCCGGATTCCAGCAACGGCGTTCATTGCCTCTTCCTTCACCCTTTTATCCAGATTTTCGTTGTACCTGCGGGCCAGTGCGTAGAGGCCTCCGCCTATGGCCGCTATCGCCAGAGCGGTCAGAGCAGCCGTCTCAGGTGTAAATCCTGTCGTGGCTGCAGTCAGGGTGACACTGGCGGTCTGGCGCGCAGCATCTATGCCATTCAGGGTGGCCTGTACATTGCCCGGCAGGATCCCAGAACCGATGTTGCCTCCAAGTCCCGAAAGCCCCAAGAACTTGCCTACAGGATTGTAGCCGTTTGACAGAATGAGCAGGGTGCCATTTAATGGGTCAGGGCTTGCCGTCGCCGCGTTCGCCAGCAGTATGGCTCCGCCATTCGGATACGGCTGGGGAGAGATGAGCGATCCGATCTCCAAGATTTTCTGGCCGCCTATTGTGGCTATCACGTAATTTGAAGGGTAAGGATAGAGCGAAACTGTCTTGGTGATCGTTTCATAGTGCAGAGTGCTCGGCCATGTTATGTATTCTTCGGCAAGCGCCCCCAGCCCGCCGCTGATAGCAGCGATGGGCAAGCTGTCCCTCACGGTTTCTTTCAGGCCATGTCTGCCCTTTATCGCAAGATACGCCGCGCTCCCCCCAATCGCAACCGCCGCCAAGGCGGCTATCGCCGCAGTCTCTGGGGTTAGTCCGTGGATCGGCGCGGTGAAAGCAAGTGTTGCAGCGCTGTTTGCCCCATCAACGCTCTTCAGCGCAACCTCCGTGCCGTTTGGCAGCACGCTAACTGGAATGTTGATTCCCATCCCGATGGATATCCAGTTGCTCCCTATTGATAAAAGCGCAGTGCCTCCATCCTTGCCCAGATCCTGTCCAAAGAGGGAAAGCAGAAGCATCCCGCTGTCTTTCAATCCGGGCGAATAAAAGCCCCCAAGCTCGACTATTTTCTGTCCTGCGACAGTGGCGATTACCTTTGAGGCGTTTGTGGTGGAAAAAGGATACGATGCCCCCATGAGGGGCACTACCTTGGTGATGGTTTCATAATGGAAAGTGCTGGGCATGCTTGCCGCTTGCGCAGCAAGAGCTCCGGCTCCAGAGCTCAGGGCAGCGATAGCGGCTGCCGTTTTGGTTTTGCTTCTCTCCCCCATCGAGTCAACGCTTGCTTATGCCTTTATCCCAGCGTATTTATGCATTTCCTTTTGAAAAGCTCAGGCAGGCGTCTGCTGGGCAAGAGTGCGCTGGTGCAGCATGTCCCTGAGCACAGCGCTGTTCCTTATCCACTCGCTGACAGGTATGGCCATCTTCAGCCCAACATGCGAAAGCGCAGACTTCACCGAATCGAAATGAAGCGGTTGCTTTCTCAGCGCTTCCCTCACATGTTCCCTGACGTTCCAGACCCCTACCGGCATTATGTAGCCCGGGTGCGTTTCCCTGAGTATCACCGCCCTGGCCTGTTTCCCTATCTTTGTCAGGTACTCAGAGACGGCAAGCCTGGCCGCGTAGTAGCAGCCGCCGATCTCCGCATATGTCTTCCTTCCAGCGAAGAATTCGCTGCTCGAGAATATGGCTATGTCCTTGCTGTCCTTGTTCCAGGTTGTGTTAGGGTACCACGCTTCGACGAGCTCGTAGCTCCATGCTCCAGGAAGCAGCAGAACAAGCCATCTATTGTCAAGCGCGACGTCTTCAAACACAGTCACCTGTTCAATGCTCTCGCTCTCTTTCACATCAAGAAGCTTGTACTTGCCAAGAGTGTCGTCCACAGCAGTTATGCTCCACCTCGTGGGCACGAATTTCCTGCTTTTCCGCATTCCAAGGCCTCCAGCGGCAAGTATTTTCTGGATCCTGGAGACCTCTATGCCTTTCTCATAGAGTTCGATCATTCCGGTTCGCGCTCCCATCGATGTGTCAAAATAAGCCTTCTCCATCTGCTTGTTGGCGTGCGTGTTGCCCACGCTCATCAGCTTCAGCGGGGCGCTGGGCCCAAACGGCTGGCTGTTCTCGTCAAATTTGACCATAAGGTCCGGCTTGCGGGTAAGTTTCATGTCGACGTTGGCGTATCTCTCAGCGATGGCGAGTTCCTGCAGCATAGTCCCGGTCCTGCTATTATCTACGTTATGTATGCTCTCGGTCTGCATCCCTCTTACAAGCATCGATCGCGCCTCAACAATTTCGGGTATTGTTTTGTTCACCCACGTTTCGGGGAGCCCTAGCCCCGATGTGTCTCCAAGCACTGGAGGGACTAGAGGCCCAATGAAAACTTTCGGATAGCCGAATCGCCCAACGAAAATGTCCGGAGGGGAAGAGCCGTAAATGTCCTCCTTTTCTATCAAGGAAAGCGTCTTGAACTTGTAGTAGTACTTGAGCAGCTGGGGGTTCCTCATGTTCAGGTACGCTATAGGAGTTCGTTTTACATTCAGCTCTGCCCCAAACACAAAAGACGCCCTTATAATGTTTCCGCGAATAAATATTTATGTGCTCTTCGATGGAACGTTACGTCGGTTTCAGGTTTGTCAAAAAACCAGGAATAACAGCGGCGATATTGAATAGAGGCAGGTTTTTGGTCATGAAAAGGATTAGCATGCCGTTCATTGCCGATCCTGGCGCTTGGGCATTCGCAGCCGGAGGCAGGAAAAGCGGAGAGAGATACGATGACGCTGCATACAGGGAAATCATGGAAGAAACCAGAATCAAGAAATCGGACCTCAAACTTCTTGCAAAATACTCGAATGTAATGAAGTTCGACTCCAGACACAGGAAGAGGTACTATAACCGCTTCTACATTTTCGCCTCAAGAACAAGAGAGATAAAGCTCAACTTCGAAAATACCGCATTCAGGTGGGCCGCGATTGACGATATAGCAAATGAAAAGAATTACATTAATGCTTTTGTCAATCCAAGATTCATTCTCAGTGCGCTTAGGAAAGCTCTTAAGAGCTGACAAGGGGAGATCTGCTAGCTTGGTAGGCTACCACCCTCGGGCGGTGGTGACCCGAGTTCAAATCTCGGTCTCCCCGATTCGCTTGAGGTAGCATTGGAGGGTGTTGAAAATTTATAATACCCACAGTTCCACAAAAACGAAAGTTGCTTCTTCTTTTCCTTCGATATAATATGCGGCGGCAGAAACCGTCAGCGACCAGTTTTGTGAGAATAGACGTCTACAAACGTTAGCGGAGCCGCCGCCATATGCGACGGACACCGCCGAGTTTCACTATGAAAATTTTGTCGAAGATAAAGAAAATAATACCTATCGTTGGAGGACTTGCCGGTTTACGTTTGTGTCGCCAGTGCTCAGCTATGAAGCTTCGTAGTCGCTCAAGCTTGCCGACCTTATGGCTGTGGCTGTTTTGTTTGTCGTGTTTATCGGTGCTGCTTTGGCGCTTGGAGTTTCTGATGCTTTTGTTTCGATTGTTGTTTTGTCGATGTTGCTTGTTGCGGCTTGGGCTTTGCTTGCGTGCTCGGCTCGCATGCACTCGCATCGCGCGGGCTTGAAGCTACATGAAAACCTACACACCTATTTGGAAGGGTAAAATCAAGTGTAGTTTTCCGCTTCTCTCGGCAGATTGCTTCAGCATCTACACGCCCTTTACCCGATCGGTGAATGCGGAGCACCATGCCGATGATGCCTTTCTATCATCAGACGATAGTTTGCGAACCCCGCTTTGCTGCCGGCTATCGGCCTTCCCGCGGCAAAAAGGACGGCGTTTCCAAGTGGAGGTTTTGCTTCCTACCTGGCCATGAAAAGGCCGGCTGCGCCCAAAACACCCGCGTTGCCCGAAAGCCTGGACTTCACGACGTTCAATCCGGATAGCCCTGCCGCCCTCATGTATGCCGCAAGGTTTTTTTCAGCCTTTCTCTTCGCCTCGGCAACGAAATTCTTCTGTTTCATAGCCACGCTTCCCCCGAAAACGATGATGTCAGGATCTATTGTATTCTGAATCCATGCAACTGTGGCTCCTGCGGCGCTAGTGGCCTCATCAACAAGTCTGCCCATATCCTTGTCGCCCCTTGCTGCCATCTCAAAAATTTCCTCAGCGGAAACATTCTTCCTCATTTCCCTAAGGGCCCTGCCTTCAAGCCCGCGCCCGCTGTAAAAATGCTCAATCTGCCTCTCTTCGTTTTCGATCAGCACGAGCCTGCCTATGTGCCCCGCAAGGCCATGGCTGCCCCGTGCTATTTTTCCGTCGTTTATCGCGCACATTCCCATCCCAGTCCCGACTATAACGAAAACCGAACTCCGAAACCCCCTGCTGGCGCCAAAGAGATGCTCGCCTATCGCTGCGGCTCTCACGTCGTTATCTACCCTGACTGGAAGCCTAAACCTGCCTTCAAAAAGCTTTTTCATAGGAAGTTTCAGCCAGCCGTCAGATTCGCTATCCACGTAGCCGTCATTTCTTACGACGCCTGAAGTTCCTATCCCTATCCCCGCAGGCTTTTTTCCGCTTTTTCTGATCGTCTTCTCGACAACATCAAAACACTGAAGGACCAGACGCTTCCCTCCCCTCTGCTCTGTTTTTTCTGTAACCAAGCCGCTCATTTTGCCCTCGCTGTCGACCATGGCGCATGCAACCTTGGTCTTTCCGATGTCCAGTCCTATGTAGCTCTTTCGGTGCATCAGGATCAAATCTTTTCGTAGACCAGCGTCACTATGTCTTTGTCTTGCAGCACGTGGCCGCCTCCCACTTTCTGGTTGCTGAACTTGACGCTTTTACCGTTGACATAAGCGTATTTCAAGTTCTTCGCGGATTTGGAGTGAAGCCCATTTGCGAGATCGATTGCGGTGCCGCCCTCTTTGAGTATAAATGGTTTTGAAAAGTCCGGCTTGCCATCTTTGGGTTTGAGGTAAAGCCTGATGAGGCTCAAGTTTTCGAAAATCTTTGCCTTCAGCTCTTCCAGGTTTGTGCCCTTTGATGCGCTTATGTTCAGGACGTCCATATTGAAGCCCTCCAGGAGCTCCTTCTTCTGCTGCTCGATCTTCGCAGGAGGCAGCAGGTCGATTTTGTTCAGCGCCGCTATCCCTTTAACATAAACGGCGTTGTTTATCAGAATCGCTATCAGCTCTTCCATATCCATGTCGCTGTAGAATACGGCTTTCCCGTTGTAGGTTCCCATCTCGTTGAGCACTGCCACGATCTCATTCTTTGCCGGGATTCTGTGGCCGTTCGATTCTACCAGAATCCCTCCCGATTGCCTCTTCTCAACAAGCACGTGCGGTCTCTCCCTGTTGACTTTTATGTCCAGAAGCGAAAGCTCCTCCATAAGCTTGCCCATCTGGCCCGGGATTGTCGCATCAAGCACAAAGAGAAGCAGGTCCGCTATCCTTATGACGCTGGCAACCTGCGTTCCCGCGCCCTTCCCTATGTGGGCGCCTTCTATGAGGCCGGGTATGTCCAAGACCTGTATCTTGGCGCCATTATAATCGAGCATTCCCGGTATGACATCAAGCGTCGTGAAAGCATAATCGGCCACCTTGGATTCGGCTCCTGTGAGGCGCTTCAGCAAGGATGACTTGCCTGCGTTAGGGAACCCCACGAGGACGACCGTCGCATCGCCCGACTTTTTTACCCCGAAACCCGTTCCCTTTTTGCTCTTTTTCTCCGCGAGAGCGCGTCTAACCTTGGCAATCTTCGCCCTGAGTATCCCTAGGTACTTGTTGGTGTGCTTGTTGTATTTCGTCTTGGAATAGGATTCCTGGAGCTCGTCAAGCTTGTTCTGCAGCACTTGCTTGTCCGCCATGCGCAAACCTAGATCGATATGAATGTCTTTTCCTTGACGCTGTCGAGCTTGAAGAAGCCCACCCTCTCGAACTGCACTATCTCCTCGCGCTGCAGCTTATTCACGTACTCTTCAGCGTAGGCCGCGGACTCGGTAATGCTCTCCTTGTTGAACGCGCCGCCCCTGAGGAGCGGGCCTACGCGGATAAGCTTGCATCTCACATTGCGCTCGGAGTCGACCCACTGGAATTTCTGTGCGTCGATGCTCTCGTTCCCTATGAATTTCGCGGCTATTTCTTTTGCGCCAATCTTCTCAATCTTGACATTGAACAGGTCCTTGAGCCTGAACTTAGAACCCCGTTTCAGTGTCTTGGCGTCTGAGCCGCTTATCAGCAGCTTGTCGGATACGCACGACTCCCTCTGCCCCAAGCTTTTCGAGGGATGGAGGTTAAGCTTCACGCTCTTAAATTTTCTCGGCATTCCCGTAATTTTAAGCTCTGCAGGTTCCTGGACAAGGAAGAGCCTCCTCGAGATGTCGTCTATCACATTCCTGTTCTCGGCAAGAAGCATGTCTATGTTCAGCGCGCCGTCCATCTTGCTCATCCCCGACCTTAGGGCAAAGCGCCTTATCGCTTCAGGCTGTATCCCCCTTCTCCTGAGCCCGGCGATGGTCACGAGCCTTGGATCGTCCCATCCCCACAGCAATCCCTCATCTATGAGCTTGCGGAGCTCCCGTTTGTGCGTCACGTTGTCCTTGACCGCAAGCCTTGACATGCTGTGGATTCTCGGGACTTTGAGATCCAGCGCTTCGAGTATCCGCCTTCCCAGCTCGTCGCGCAATTCGAATTCCTTGCTCCTTATCACATCGGTGACTCCGTGGAGAGAGTCGACTATCGCGGTGTTGAGGTCATAAGTGGGCCAAACGATGTACTTCGTTCCCTGCCTGTAGTGCGTCTCTCTCTTTATTCTAAGCAGAGTCGGATCCCTGAGCGCCGTGTTTTCCGCTTTCATGTCCCCTAAAAATCTGATGATGGCTTCGCCTTCCTTGTAGTCCCCGGCAAGCATCTTCTTGAATTCGCCCCCGTTCTCCTTCCTGTTTTGGGAGCGGTGCTTGCACTCCACTCCCTTGAAGCGTTTCTCCTTGATATCTTCCCGGCCGCATGCGCACGCGTAGGCTTTCCCTAATGATATGAGCTTCCTTGTGTATTCGTACATCTGCTCGATGTGGTCGCTCGCGTAGTACTCTTCATCAAATTTTATCCCCAGCCATTCAAGGTCATTGTGGAATGCGTCCACGTACTCCTGCCTGTCTTTCTCTGGATTCGTGTCGTCGAAATAAAGGAAGAGCCTGCCCCTGTAGATGTTCGCGAACTCCCTTTCAAGAAAGACTGCCTTCGAATGGCCGATGTGCATGTAGCCGTTCGGTCCAGGAGGGAAGCGCGTAGCGAATGAGCCGGAAACCGCCCCCTCCAGCTCCATCTTCGGTTCAGCCGTCTCCGCCGCTTTCTTCTTCTCCCTTTCGGCAAACTCTTCAGCATGCCTGCCAAACTCCTTGTCGACATCGGCCTTGCTCATCTTGTTTACTTCCTGCACGGCCTGCTTAGCGAGCTCCGATAAGCTCCTTATGTCCGATCTGAGCCGGGGGTTCGCGGCAAGAAGCCTTCCGAGGACCGCCTTTTCATCTGCTTTCCCGTAGTCTGCCGCGTTCTTCAGCGCGAACTTCCTCGCTTCCTCCTTTATCTTGTTGCTGAGCATCCGAACACTTCACACCTGCTGCACACTGAGGCTCCCGTAAATGGTCCCATTAAGCTCCAGCAGCGCAGAGACGGCGACGTTCACGCCGCTTCCCATATCCGGCTTGAGTTTCAAAGGAAGGGAATAGCTCTGCAGGCTGCTAGGGATCAGGATTATTATTCCGGCGGGCTGTGAAGGAAGGTAAAAATTCATTTTTTGCGGAAGCTGTATTGCGGCCTCAGGGGAAACGAAGTTTGTGCATCCAGAGGCGCTGCCAATCGAGTCGTAGAGCGATTGGTACACTTTGTATCCGCTGGAATTTCCCACCCGCACAAGTATCTGCGACGACTGCTGCGAATAAAAGTTGTTCACTGTGCCATTTTTCTCCATGTCCGCAAGTATGCTGTCGAGTTTAGATGAAACGTCGGTGGCGTTCGCGCAGTTGACGCTTACTTCAAGCGTCGAGCCGAACGAGGCTATCGTCGCATTGCCCCTCGCCGTTGAGAATGCAGTCTGGGGAGCCCTGACTGTCGTTGTCGGATTCTGGGATGGGATGCCCTTGTCCCCAAAAGCGACGTAAGAAGAAAGGAAGATCAAGGCGATGAATACCGAGCTCAGAAGCTGAACCAGTTTTTTTCTTTCCAATAGGACAACCTTTAATAATTGAAAGAGATTATACTTTAAAATCTAAAAAGGTGAGCTTTTGGCTTTTGCTGACGGAGATTTTGTCAAAGTCGAGTACAGCGCGTGGCGCGAGGCTGACAGGAAGCTCGTGTACACCACCAGCAAGAGGGTCGCGGAGGAGAACGGCTCCTTCGATGAGAAGGGCAGGTACGCGCCGCAGCTGATTGTGCTCGGCAAGGGAAACACCATCAAGGGCGTCGAGAACGCAATCAGGGGCATGAGCGTTGATGAGACAAAGAAGGTTGAAATCCAGCCAGGCGACGCCTTCGGCTACAGGAACAACGAGCTTGTCAAGGTAATGCCGCTAGCGGATTTCAGGAAGAGGGACATAGACCCCTACCCCGGCATGTCGCTCGACATAGACGGCTCAGCGGCCACGGTGAAGAGCGTAAACTCGGGAAGGGTGGTGGTCGACATAAACCATCCGCTTGCCGGCGAGAAGCTGCTCTACGAGATCAAGGTGGTAGCAAAGCTCGACAGGGATGAAGACAGGGTAAGGGCGCTGGCAGAGATGTACGCTCTCGCTCCCGATTCGGTCGTGGTCAACTCGGGCAAGGCGATGGTCGTATTCGGCGACAATGTCGAGAAGGACGCCAACTACCTGATCAACAAGAACGACTTCGTCCACGCGGTGGTCCACTACATGGGGAGCATAAGAAACGTCACTGTGGAGGAAAGCTATCCTAGGGAAAAAGTAGAGGCTGCGGACAAAAAGTAGCTATTCGGAAAGATGCAGAGCGTAGGAACCGTTGAGCTTCAGCCCCATCTTCTTCGCAATCTCAGATTTTTCGACGTTGAGAATGACTATGTAGCCGGTCCACTTCGAGGTGAAGCTGCTCTCGCCGCACAGCGGGCATACGTCCCCCTGAGTTATTATCAATCTGTCCCTCTTGCAAGCCTTCTCCGACATCGGATCACTTCCTCTTTCCCCTCTCCTTCATCGCCCTAGCTTTCTCCTCCTTTATCCATTCCGGCTTTCCGAAGCCCTCGGGCCTCATCGTTAGCGCGATCTTCGCATCCTGTATTGTGTTCCTTATGCTGATCGTCGAGACCTTTGCATATACGGTGTCGCCCTTCTTCACGGTCCTCTTCGTGTTCTTTGAAGAGAAGACGCCGGCCTTCCTGTCGAATGATATGAAGTCGCTTGTTATCTGCGATAGGTGCACAAGGCCGTCTATCGGGCCGAGCCTGACGAACAGACCGAAGTCAGCAAGCTCGGATACTTCGCCAAGCACTACCTCGTCAACATCCAGCTTGAAGGTAAGCACATCGAACGTCACATCGTGGTGTATGTTCGGGTCCGCCGGCAGTATGTAGCCGTCGCTTATGTTCCTTAAGTTATAGACGACAAGCACTATGCCGACCTCCTTGTCAAGGGTCCTCTCGTACTTTGTGCGGAGAATCTCGGTGGTTGCCTTCTCAACGTCCTCGCCTATGTACTTAGGCGGCACGCTCACTGAGTCTTTTATCGTGTAGGAGTAATACAATCATTCACCGTCTAGACGCATATTATTTAGGGGTACTATCTTAAAACACCACTATCCGAAACGCTGAAAGCCTTGATCTTCAGCTTTTTCAGCCTCTGTTTCAGCGCGGTGTCGTTCGTGCATACAGCCATCAGCCCTTCCCTTCCGGCACGCAGAAGGAAGTCATCCACTTTCTGGCTGTTCTCAAGCATCTCGACATGATGCCTTTCCATTACCCGGACCGCAAGCCTCGCGGCCGCGCCCTCCTTGGTTTTCCGGAGCCCGAGCTTGAGCAGCTCGGCCACTATCCCCCTGGATACGACAGGCCTAGAGTCAAGCTTCTCCTCGGCTAGGGCGAAAATGTCCTTCTTCCTGGAGAAGGCGAAGACTATCGAGCTTGTGTCCAGTATTATTCTCCGCATAAATGTTAATATGCCTTTGTTGGCATAGCAAGTTGTGAGTTGAGTGTTCGGGATACTGGCGTCGAACAGCACCATAAACGTATTGGCAGCCAGCGCGGTTTCTGGAATCCAGTACCCGGCCCTTACTTCCTTGATGCAGCTGCTTGCAACAAGCTACTTGGCTGTGATCCCGCTTGTGCTGCTCTGGTTATACCATAGAAAGGATAAAAACATTTTCTCGTTCGCCATCTCATTTGTTTTGCTCTTCGTCATAGGCTACACGATGAAGGGAATATTCAGGGAGTTCAGGCCGTGCTATGGGCAGCCCGGCTGCGAACCGGGCTACTCCTTCCCCTCGGACCACGCCATGGCCCTGGCGGGGCCATCGCTCTTCCTCGGCAACCATAAACGCCTGCAAACGCTCTACTCGATATGGCTGCTGCTTGTGCTCTTCGGAAGGATTTACCTTGGCCAGCACACTCTTACGGATGTTCTGTCGGGCGCCGCGATAAGCCTAGCGCTCTCCTATATCG